>JAHDGV010000217.1 GCA_020631655.1 Chloroflexota bacterium
GGGGCTTCAACATCGATGCCGGTGACGTGGGCGGCACCGTATTCTTTCACCAGCAACAGGTCAATTCCCCCAATACCACAGCCGATGTCAAGAACCTGTTTGCCACGCAAATCAACCCCTTGCAGGATAGCGGCAACTTCGGCCGGTCCGCCGGGTGACATGAACCCTGCTCCCCACATCCACTCAAGGCCTGCTACAAAATCTTCCGGGTATTCTTCGTGGTGATCATTCATGATTAAGTTGGGTATCTATGAGCTCATCAATCGCAACAAGATTTTGCTTGGCGGCAGAAACAGGACGACGAGACCGAAACGTCGGCCGCTTTTTGTGCCTGCTCTAATTTAGCTCGATAAATCTTCGCTTCGGCCTCGTTCCCTTGCGCTTCAAGGCACTCAAGATAGCCGTGGAGGGCCCATATATTGTCATGATGTTGCGACGGCCGGACCAGCGTATCGTCCAGCCCTAAATCAGCCCGATAAACGGCCGCGGCCTCATCCACATGCCCTTGCTCCATCAGCAACGCACCCAGCGCATGGCGGGGCGGTTGCATCCACGACCACGGCTCTGAGTAGCTCAACCCATCATAAAGCCGCACGCACTCACGCAAATGGTCAAAGGCCAGCTCATAATTTTCCCGCCGATATTCGAGCTCACCGGCCAGCATCTTCTCACCAACTTTGAGTATGTCACGGCACACATTGTTGAACACCTTGCGTTCTGGTCCCACCAACTTATACGCTTCGGCAAATTGTTGTTGCTGTAGGATGGCGTTCTCGATGTCGCCGCTGGCCGCGTAAGCGACCCCTTTGGCATAGTGCCACAGGGCGGTAGTGACGCAATATAGTTCTGGGTCCGGCGGAAGTGGATGCTGAATAATCTCATCCCATTTGCCAAACCGAATATAAACGTGCGCCTTCATCCCCACATACCCCTCAAGGTAGTGGACCAAAAATTTGTGATCCCCAGACAGCGCTTCGATCGGCACCTTCGTCTCCATCTGTTCCGCCACTTTTAGGGCCGGTTCGTACTGCCCTAAAAACATGGCGCTGTAGACCTGAAAATGGAGGTTGTGGAGCTGATAAATGGTGTAAATGCTAATCTTAGGATCGTGCGCAATATATTTTTCGTCTGCTACATCGGCCAGCTGGTTTGACCTGAGCGCTTTGTCGTATAGTCCGCACAGTACGTAAATGTGAGACGGCATGTGGATCAGGTGAGCTGTGTCGGGAATGAGTGAGATCAGAGTGTCGCTGGCTTCCAATGCTCTTTCAGGCTCGGGGGACATTTCTAAAATGTGGATATAAAAATGGAGGATGCCGGGGTGGGGCGGTTCACCATTGGTTTTAATCCGTTCTAAAGCTTTTTCAAGGATGGTGAGGGCTTCAAGTGTATGTGTTCCTTCAGATGGAACCCCATTCACTAAGTCCCACAAAAGCCAAGAGTCTGGCAAAACCAGCGCCTCGGCCGTAAGCGCGCACACATCATTATGGCTTGGATAAGCTGTGTAAACAGCCCGCATCGCTTCGAAATAAGCGGTGTCCCATTCGGCGAACGCTTCTTCAGCACCATCTTCATCGGGCGGGTTGGGTGTCGGAAAGCGAGCTACAAACGCATCAACCAAAATTTTTTCCAGATCACTGCAGTTTTTCGTGCGTGCGAGTGCCTCTTGCGTAAAACCATGTGCATCGGCCAGTCCTTGAATCAGCCCTTGTGGGGAATAAGATTCCCACTTTAGGTTGTAGTAAGGGCCGACCGCATAAGCCACTCCCCAATACCCCATCGGGCAATCGGGATCGTGCTCGATCACTTTTTCAAAACAGCGGCGTGCTTCGATGTGGGAAAAGTTGTAGCTCCAAATCATGCCGCGATCAAACCAGCGCTGGGCCTCGGCCGATTGGGTCGTAATCGGCATCGTGTGTGTGCCTAAATCAAACGGATAGTTGTCCAAATTTTCGCTCATGCTGGCTATTATCGGCCGATTTTTTTGATTGTCGAACTAGAGTTAGGTCGCATAGACCAGTCAGGTTTCTGCCCCTCCTTATTTTGCTTCAGACCAACTGTTTGTAAAAACCTGACTGGTCTTTTTTGTGTTGTTGAGCAGAAATCGATACCATTCAAGCATGTCAGATACCCGCACAAAAATTATCGATGTGGCCGAGCGGATGGTCCGCGTTGGTGGTTACAACGGCTTTAGTTTCCGCGAAATTGCGGCCGAGATCGATATCAAAAGCTCATCCGTTCACTATCACTTCCCCAACAAGGAAGATTTGGCGTTGGCCGTTGCCAAACGGTACATGCAAAATGTGATGGATGCGCTAGGTGATCCGGCCCCAGAAAACGGCACGGCCGAGATGCAGGCGGACCGCTATTGTCAGGTATTCCAACAGTCGTTTGTCGAAGCTGGGAGTGCCTGTTTGTGCGGGATGCTGTCGAGCGAAACGGCACTGTTGCCCCCATCTGTTAAACAAGTTTTGATTGAATTTGTGGATGCCAATGTTAGTTGGCTGGAGCAGGGGCTTGGACTGCCGACGAGTGAGGCTAGGCTGATTTACACGGCGATGGAGGGGGCGATGAGCACGGCCGCGCTCAAGCAGGATGTGCGCTGGGTGGAGTCAGTTTCTGAGTCTGTGAAGCGGTTTGTGGTGTTTGCGAAAGGCGAAAGTTAATTTTGAAATTACTTCGTAGGGGGCGACGCCGTCGGTGCCAATCCCTGTCATCGCCTGAACCTACTTTCGGAGCTAAATGTTTTGCAAGGCGAATGACTGGGATTTCAAAGATAACAAATTTGATTTCTGAAAAATCCCAGTCAAACGGCTTGTACCTATTGTGTGAAGCTACTTTATTCAGCCGTTTGACAGGGATTCAAATTAAACTTTATCTAAATGAAACTTAAGCCTTCTAGCTGGCTTTAGGTGGCTCAGCAAATCTTAGATGACGCGTTTTCATCCAAACCTTTGCACCGTTTTCTCCAGCAACTGCATTTAACCGGCCGCCTTGCGGAATGCGTAACCACGAATGTTTGCGCAAGCTATCGCCACCTTCTTCAAAACCGCCGTCTAGCACGAGAAATTCCCCACCCTCAGGTGCATTGATCTCAACCGACGCGCCGGGAGCCCATGTCTCAACCTGTACCGTTTCACGATCATCCTGAAAAAGAGGCATGACAGAAACACCCGGCCGGCCGGCCGCTTCTACACTCCCCATTTTGTTCATGTCGATCATGACAGGGGTGCGGTCATCCAGATCATACTGCCAAAGTTTGACAAAAATCACACAGCCGGGATCAGATCCGGGGGTGTGGCTAGAAGTGGGTGGGTTCCGGACGTATGACCCAACGGGGAAGTCACCGTGCTCATCCTGAAACACCCCTTCGAGCACAATAAACTCCTCGCCACCGGTGTGAGTGTGGGCTGAAAAATGACTGCCAGGGGCATAGCGCACAATGGTTGTTGCCCGAGCAACTTCCTCGCCGATACGGTCTAACATGCGCCGGTCAACACCCGGCATCGGGGATGCTACCCACTCTATTTCGTCACTGTGTAGCACAACCCGCTGTGTAAAATCACTATTTAGTTCCATAAGGTTTAATTATTGGCCTCCGCCAAAGCTTGGTCCGCCCAATATAGTTGGGCCGTTCAGCTTAAGCCCAACTCCGTTGGGCCATCCGTTGTTGCCAGCTGGTTAAATTTGTTAATTCAGCAGGTATATCAATTTTAGCAAATCCTGCAAAAGCGAGCCCTGCAAATGTAGTGATGTCTGCCATCGAAAATTGGTCCCCTGCAACGTACTTAGAATTTACCAAAACCCCATCCAAATAGACCATGGTTGCTAGGGCGGTTTCCTTTTTCTTTTGTCCCCATTCTTCGTTTTGATAGGTTTCAATTTCTGGCCCTAAGCCGGGGGTAGCATGGTGAAAATAGGCGCTGATGGCATCAAGCAATCCGGCCTCGGCTCGCAAATTCATCATTTGGGTCACAGCCCGCTGTTTGGGGGTGTCTCCAATGAGAGATGGCCCTTCAAATGCTCCATCGATGTATTCGATAATGGCGTTGCACTGCGAAATACACGTGCCACAGTCGAGTTCTGCATAAGGTACCGTGGCATCTGGGTTTTTGCTTTTAAACTCGGCCGAGCGATGTTCCAATCCCATCACATCTACGTCGATGAATTCTGCCTGATCTAGGGCTCCTTTTTCTGCTAATGCGGCCCGAACCCGTAGGGGATTTGGCCAACCTTCTTTGTCATAGATTTTTAGTGTCATGCGTTTACCTCAAATAGTTAATTATTATATCTATCTATCGATAGGTAGATAAAATTCTATCGTCATCACTTTGGTTTGTCAATTTGAATTTGAGGCTAAGTTTGCAACCAGAGAACAATCAGCTATAACGGCCGAAATGAAAGTGATACACAACAAAAGGAGAACAAAATGACTTGGATCAAAACAATCTTGCCAGACGACGCAACGGGGGAGTTAGCGGAAATTTATGAACAGACAAAAACGCCCCACGGGACGTATGACAATGTCTATATTTCAAAAAGTTTGCGGCCGAAGACGATATTGGGGCATGAAACCCTCTATCGATCTGTATTGCATAACGATGATGTGACATTGCCCCTTTGGTTTTTAGAGTTGGTTGCTACCTACACCAGTGTTTTGAACGATTGTTTGTACGCGGCCACCCATCACGGGCACAACTACCGCTCTTTATTGGGGGATGAGGCCCGCATTGCTGAAATAGATGCGGCGATGGAGAAAGATGATTTCAGTGGGGTGTTTCAAGGTAAAGAGCTGGCCTTTTTGCAGTACACGCGCAAGTTAACCAAAACGCCAGGGGCCATCAGCAAAGATGACATCGAAGCGATGCGCGCGGCCGGGGCTGATGATGGTGAAATTCTTGAGGTGTGCCAATGTTGTGCGCTGTTCAACTATTCGAACCGATCACTTTCTGGACTAGGTGTAGACATCGGCGAAGATCGGGTTGGGTTTTATTAGGCGATCCACCAATTTTGTAGGGGTCGAAGGGGGCGGGCGAAATTATGCGAAGCTCAATCAAAATTGGTTCCGCCCCCTTCGACCCTTACGCAGAGAATTGTAAATGCAATTATCGATTGTTTCTGCAAATAAGATTTCAACACAGTTTCGAGAGCAAGCTATCGGCCTGTGTACGCGGGCTTTTGAAGAAGATTTCCGGCCGTATATGGATAGCTTTGAGGACGCGACTCACATTCTTGGCATTGTGGATGGTCATCTTGCAACCCACGCACTTTGGATAACAAGATGGCTTCAAGTTGGAGAAAGCGAACCATTGCGGACCGCGTATGTTGAAGCGGTTGCCACTGAGCCAGCATATCGCGGCCGGGGATATGCCACGGCTGTAATGGAAGAGGTGGTTTTGCAGATTCAAGCGTATGAGATTGGTGGGCTGGCCCCGTTTAACGCGAATTATTACGGGCGATTGGGTTGGGAGTTGTGGCAGGGGCCTCTTTTTGAGCGGAAAGGTGACCGGCTGGAGCGTTCCCCAGCTGACGAAGAGGTTATGATCTACAGACTGCTTAAAACTCCTTCGCTCGATTTAACCATGCCAATTTCCATTGAGTGGCGTGCAGGGGAAGTCTGGTGACCGGGTAGAATTATGAAAGGTAAGATTAAGCCTCGCGCCAGTCGATGGTCCGGCTGACAATGCCGATGATGATGGCCGAGATCAAGGCCAGCATGCCCAAATCTAGCCAGAAGGCCGGAGTGATGACCCCATTTAGCGCGGCTCGCAAGGCTGAAGCGGCGTAGGTGGCGGGTGAAAATCGGCCCAAAAACAGCATAAAGTTCGGGATGATGTCGGGCGGCACAAGCACGGGGCCGATGGCTAACATTACAAACGTGACGATCAGATCGGTTGCCCCTGCATCGTTGTAGTTGCGGGCACGACTGCCGATTAATGCACCGATCCCGGCCATGGGGATGGCGCAAAGCGGCACAACGAGAAGTAGCATAGGACTTGGACTGATGGTTAGACCCAAAATCCATGCCCCCACAAAAATTGTGGCGAGCGTTGACGGCAACGCAATCAGGAAAAAGGCGGCGATAATGGCCAAAATCAAAGCAGATTTTTTGATCGGAAGGGTAGCAAAATAATTTAACATCCCTTCTAAACGCAAATACACAAAGTGAGATGTGAGTCGGCTTTGTAGCCCAAACATCAGGGCGATGATGACATTGCCGGACCAAATAAATTGGAGCGCTTCCGGCCCGCTATCCCGCGCAAAAATTGAAAAGGCGAACATACTAAGTAACGGAGTTAGGGTGCCGACCACAACGTTGTAAAGCCACGTCCAGCGCCAATTGGTTAGCTCGATGAGAAACAGATCCCAAACTTGGATTAAGAACGGTTGTTGTTGGCGTTTAAGCTCCATGTTGTGAACCCTCCCCAGCCGCTGTTTTTGGCTCAACCGTGTAGTGTAAATACAAATCCTCAAGTGATGCGGAGTTTAAGCGTAAATCGTCGATTTCGTCTAAATTGAGTTGAGCCATGATTTGCGGGATTTCATCCCAATCAACCATGTAGCGTCGGTGGCCCTCTTGGTCAACAACCGGCTCAAGCCTGTCTGGCACGGCCGGAGGTTTGCCCGCTTCGAAGAACAAATCGAGCCTGAGCGACTGGTCAACCGCCTTCTTGAGCTCTTTCGGATTGCCAACTGCAATCAAGCCTCCGTCTCGCATAATGCCAACCCGTTGAATGATTTTTTCAGCCTCAAGCGCATCGTGGGTTATAAAAATGATCGTGGTTCCATCCTGTTGATTTAGCTCGCGCAGGTTGTCCCAAGCCAGCTTGCGCCGCATCGGATCAAGGTCATTGGTTGGCTCATCCAAGATCAAGACAGGGAGTCGGCCGGCCATTGCTACGGCGAGGCGCACAAGCCTCTGCTGGCCGCCTGATAGTTTCGTGTTGTTTTTGTCCTTTAGATTTTCAATCTGCCAAAGACTCAGCAATCGCTCAACTTCTTTTCGGGCGTCACGCCGAGTTAAGCCGCGCAGATGAGCCGTGTAGTAGATCGCCTCGCTAACCTTCATGTGGTTGAGGCTGGTTGCTTTTTGCGGCATGTACCCTACGTTGAGGCTCACCTTCATCGGGTTTGTAGAGATGTTTTCTCCTTGAAATAAAACAGTCCCCGTAGTGGGCTTTAATAGGCCAACAATCTGTTTAACGAGGGTGCTTTTTCCCGCCCCGTTTTCACCCAAAAGGCCAAAAATCTCACCTTGTTGAATGGTAAGATCTACATTTTTTAAGGCCCATGTTTCAGTTTTTGGGTATTGCTTGCCGAGGTTTTGTAGTTCAAAAATAGGATTAGGCATCCTACAAGGTTAGCACAATTTAGCTCGAGAAACTCGATGATTAGCCGATTATTTAAAGACGGCTGAGACGCGTCGACGGCACGTCTCTACGTTTTGAACCGACCCTGTAGAGACGGCCCGCTGGGGCGTCTGATCTCATCCGATTTTTTGGATGGGGAAGACATCTACTTCAACGCTGGGTGAAAAGAGCGCATGGTCCGGCGGCCGGTTTGGCTTTTCAAAGCCCGCTAGCTCTATCAGCCCCGTATCAAACTCAAATATGTCGGCCGAATAGAGCGGATAGGGTGTGTGAATAACTTGCCCCGAATAAAGTTGGCCGCTGTTGCGATAGGCGAAAAGCAGATAACGTTCCGCTAGAAAAAATTCGAACGTGTCTGGTTCGGCTGTGCCAATTGAGTGACCAATCTGATAATCAAACATAGACGGTTTGGTTTGAGCGTTTTTACGCTGGGATTGATAGCAAATTCGGCCGGAGCCGGTTTTAATGTGGCTCATTTTCGCATCAAAGTAGGGGAGTTGAAACAGGGTTCGAGCGGTTCTGACGGCCAACCACTGATTGGCATCGAGCGAGTAAAACCAAACGCCCGGCCGACCGTGTTGATCATAGACGTAGGTGCGTAAGTTGATTTCGTGAAAGTTGGAAATACCGGGGACAGCGGGTAGAAAACGGGGGCGGATGTTGCGCATCAAAAAAGGGACAATGCCCAAATAGGCTTTGCCCTGCCATGTATCAACTGTCAGGCCGGGTGGCAAGCTGGCTTGGATGACTGCTGGATCAAATGCCCAGTGCAGAAAAAGCAGGTCGTGCCAAGTTTGGAACATGACTTGCCATTGATCGGTCGGCCGCTCACGGGCGGCTAAACGTTGTTCGAGGGTGGGTTGCATGGCTCTAACTATATCAGCACGTTTTATCGGTAAACAGTGCCTTTCGTCACTGATTTAAATCATGAGACGCGCCAGCTGAGACGCGCCGACGGCACGTCTCTACCGGGGTGTGTCCAAATTGTAGAGACGGCCCGGTGGGGCGTCTCTAAACCGGTTAATCTTTGATACTTTCAAAAAGCTCGAAATAGGTGGGGAACGTTTTTGACGTGCATCCGGGATCATTAATCGTGATCGGGCTGTCACCAAACGCCGCCAGTGAAAAACACATCGCCATCCGGTGATCATCATAGGTGTCGATGGCGGCCGATTGGATTTCGGCCGGAGGGGTGACGGTGATGTAATCATCCCCTTCATCAACTGTAGCACCCAACTTGCGCAATTCGGTCGTCATGGCCGCTATTCGATCCGTCTCTTTAACCCGCCAGTTGTAAATGTTCCGGATCGATGTGGTCCCTTTGGCAAACAGGGCGGCCGT
>JAHDGV010000953.1 GCA_020631655.1 Chloroflexota bacterium
CCCCAAAGCAAAAAGACACCAACAGCCACAATGCCGATTGAAATGACATAGTACATTGCATAGCTGGTCCAGCCGATCAGATAGCCGCCGACAAGGGCCATCGTGGCGAATGCCGCGCCAATGATCAACTCTTGAAGACCGGATACAAATGGCTGTTGCTCGGCCGGGGTCCGGTTGAGGATGTAAACGGTGAACACCCCAAAACGCAAGGGGCCAAAGGCGGCCGTGATCGCATGGCCAAAGCCGACCAGCCACCAAATCGGTATGGTCATAGGGATGAGGGTAATAATGAGGGCGCCACTCACGATGAGCATGGCGTTTTTGGCCCCAAACCGCTTGAGTATCCACGGCACCAAAAGTCCGGCCGGGATCGCCAGCAAATGGCCCAGCGCAGAAAAGTTGCCGATGAGTTGGGTTGATAGGTTCAGACCATCGTCTAAATAAACGTTGTAGAACAGGCTGTTGGCGCTCACACCCATCTTGACCAGATAACGGCAAAAGCCAATGATGATCAGCCAGATCCAAAATTGTCGGCCGAGCGGAATTACCGCCTGATCCGATTCTCGGTTTGCAGTTTCAGCTTCATGCTCTTTTTGCTCCGCCTCTGTTTGCTGGGATGGGTCGCGTAGGGAAACGTTTTGATCAGCCGTCCGCATGAGCCACGTAGCGAGCAGCAACGAGCAAGCACCCAAGATGAGCGTATACCGAATTGGGGCGGGGCCAGCTTCAGAAAGGCCCAGCGTGGCAACAAAAATCAGTGGAATAAACCCGGCCGCCAAACTACCTACAAATCCTGATAGGGCCAAAATTGAGCTTTGAATACCAAACACGCTGTTGTGGGCATCGGCCACCGTGTTTTTCATGATGTAGGGGGGATTGTTGACAAAAAATAGGGCCAGGCCGATGTGCAAAATAATGTTTCCGGCCGTGGGGGTAAAGGCTGGGCCAAAGGTTGCCATCGTCAAAAACTCACCCATCGGTATCAATAAAAATCCGAGGAACATTAAAAACAGCCCCAGCATGATGGCTCTGCGCAGGCCGATCCGTTTGCCGATTTCACCCGTGGGCAGGGTAACGAGGGTGAAGACGATCAGACCGGCCGAATTGATAAACCCGATCGATTCAGGGCCAAAATTTAGGCGCAGTAAATAGAGGTTAAAGAGAACGGGCAAAATCCCCCCTTCAACCACAAATCCCATAATGACTTGGGTCCAGAGCAGTAGGCGAATGTTTCGGTTAAACCCTTTGTAAACTGCGAGTTCACTCTGGAAATAGTTTTTGACACCAGCAAACATAGATCAAAACAAAAACAACCTTGTTTCTGAAAAACAAGGTTGTACAGCACATTTATTAACCTGAGTTCGGAATTAGATGATTATAGCTAATCTCCCTGTCACATGACCG
>JAHDGV010000218.1 GCA_020631655.1 Chloroflexota bacterium
CCGTCAAACGTATCAAGAGTGATAACGTCCTTACCGGCCGCTTCAGCTTCTTCAGCCGCCTCTGAGCCAGATTCCCCCATCCCGATCACACACACATCGCAAAAGATGTTGCGGGGATGAATCTCTTCTCTCAGCCGGTCGTCCTCCGGCATCGGGGGATACTCGCCCCCCGTATGGTGACGTTCAACCACCATCCCCGGCTTGGCCGGAACTTGGCAGGTGCGGATGTACGAAACGCCATCCACAGTGGCTAGACAAAACGGGCAATCACCGCCGCAGCACAGAGTGCCGCCTCCAGTGGGGTGTTGGTCCGCCTTGAGCATCGCCGAGAGTACGGTGTCTTCTTCGGAAATCGGCACCGGCTTTCCGTCAACGATTATGCGCATGTGAACCTCAAAGGAGGTTGCAGGTTGCAAGTTGCAAGTTTGCAAGCGCCATGATCCATTTTCTTCACTCTGCCAAACTTACTTATTCAAGAAACTTTAGGAAAGCCAAAAGATTAACGGCGAGCGTTTCACCACGGCGTCTGCAACCTGCAACTTGCTTACTTGCAAACCTATAAATTTTCCGAAAGTGTATTCCGCTTAGCCCAATCACACAAGGGTTTTTACAGACCAATTGGACGGTAATTTTTTGTAAAGATTGTTCGTTTTAACCAAACCATCCGCCCCTAAACTACGTATAAAGAATAATGTAAGTGAATATAACCATTCCTAAATAAAGAATCCTCAAAAATTTGTTATCATCATGTTGACAATTAGAATCTGTACAATATACTGATTTTCGAAGAGGAGATGTGACATTTTCTCCCCGTGATGAAGCAAGAAAAAGAAAGAAAACTACGCCTACACCTTACTTAAAGCTAGAATAGAGACTTATGTCGACTGCAAAACCGAGACTCGTGGTGAGACGAGGCCCCAACCCGGACCAAGTTTTCCTGCTACAAAACGATACGACTATAGTTGGTAGAGAGCCGATTAATGACGTGATGTTTCCCGACGCGGAAGTATCGCGCCGCCATTGCCGCATTGTGTTTCAACACACCGAATATTTTATAGAGGACCTAAACAGCACCAACGGCACGTTTGTCAACGGCCGCCGTATCTCAGAAATCACTCGGTTAAACAGCGGAGACATCATCGATTTTGGTGAAACAGTCCGCGTCGTTTTTGAATATCTTCTGCCGATGAGTTCGGCCGAACAAGAGGTTGCCAACGACCCTCGGCTAAGAGGGTTCCGTGAAGCCGCATATGCCCAATCGGGTGGTAGCTACAAAACCATCCCCCCCTACTCATCAGCGTCAGCCGAACGGCCGGGCCGGGACATGTATGCTAATTTAGAGCCCAGCCCACAAGAAGAAGCAGAGCGTGAGCAGGCGTACCGCTTAACCCGCTGGCAAAGCTGGCTCATTGGCGGCACCCTTGCCGTCTTATTTATTAGCATGGTTATTTGTGGCGGTGTTCTTTATTATCTAGACACCAACTACCCAGACCTGCTATGGGGCTTCTTGACCAACGGCACCGGCTAAAAAGCCAGCCCACCATAAACCAACAAACGTCAGTACAATATCACGTAGCCTTATCAGCAAGCTGAACGAAATCGCCAGTTCAGCCCCCATTGGGATTCCCATCGTTTCTAAAATCCAAATGTGCCCCCCTTCAACCGCCCCCAAGCCTCCCGGGATCGGCATCAAGAGTGCTAGCCTGAACACGGTTAGCATGATGAGTGCCTGAACGGGAACAACGGGAATGCCTAAAAATCGTGCCATCAACCCATATTCAAACGCAAGCAACAGCCAGTTAACGGCCGAGAACAAACTGGCCCACAGCAACTGCTTCGGCCGGTTGTGGCAAAACTCAGCTATCACAGTTTCAGTTTCAATGATGGGGTTTGCCCAGCGGTTAGGTAAAAGTTGCCCCAGACGGCTCAACGGCCGACGGTTGAAAACCCATCCCCCCAAAAGCCCCACAAGGGCACAAACCCCTGCAATGCCGGGCCAAACCACCCAGCGCAAATCGGCCGTGGCAAATAGCTGGCTCTGAACGAGCAAGACAACACCGGGAATCAAAAAAAGCAGATTGGTCAGCAACATCAGCATCTTTTCGATGGTGACAGATGCGGTTGCCTGCGCCAGCGGCACGGCGTGTTTTCGGTTTAGCTGGATAACTTGGAACGGCTCGCCCCCGAACTGTGGGCCGGGGGTGATGTAGCTGATCGCAAAGCCTCCCAGCGAATACCGTGCCACGTCCCCAAACGGCACTGCGTACCCTTGCGCCCGCAAAATGACCCACCACCGGCCAAACATGGGCAAAAGCGCGGCGACATTTACCACGAGCAGCACGCCTATGGCCCACCAAGTTAACTGGCGCAGTGCGGCCCACGTGTCAGCCCAAGAGACATTGAGCGCCAGCACACCAAACAGCACTGCGCCCAGCATTAGCCAGCCGTATCGGCGCAAAAATTGGATGATGGGCCGCATCAATTAAATTATTGGGGATCGACCCAGTCGAGCATACCTAAGGTCAACGCTTGACTGTAGTCTCTGTAAGCCTGTGGTACATCTGGGATGCTTGTTTGTTCGGCAATATCTAAAAACTTCAGCCCTTCGGTTGTAGACAGCGCCATAAACGGCTGTTCAGGGTGTAAACGGCCGTTGATCAAAATCACCTCGCTGGTGTTGATCGGCTGAGGGTCAACTCGCTCACCTTCCCCCGTTTCAGCACGGGCTTCGACAGCGGCAATCGCCTCATCCAATGGCAGCTCCCACCACGTTGATGGGATATTGTGCTCTGTATGAGCATATGCAACTTTGATCCCCAACAGTCGCTCGATCAAAGAAGCTTGTGGTTGCTCCTCGACGATGCTCATGTAGAGTGACTGCCCATCCTGGCTGAAAATGGGTGAGTCTATATCAAAATACCGGCCGATATCGATCAGCAGTTTAGGGTCAGATGCATCGATATTAACGATACCAATCCCCCGCTGTTGAGTCGGCACATCTAAAATAATAAAGCTGAGCTTGGTCCCGTCGGGTGATACTTGGGGCCAAATTGAGTTTGGCACAACGGCCAGCTTTTCGCCCGTTTCAAAGTCATACCGTTCAATCCCATAAAAGGTACCTGTGCCGGTCAGCCCTTCGCGATCTGGCCCAAGTCGGGTGTAAAACACGTAGCGGCCGTCAGGAGAAACGGCCGGCATGTTGTAAAACTCATTGGGAACTTCTCCACCTAAAATCAGCTCTGGCTCTGGGTTAGGCTGGGTCAAATCGAGGATCGAAAGAGTGGTTCGGTCAAAAATTCCGGTGTTAACTGAAGGGGAAGGGATCTGCGAAAAAATCAGTTTGCTCCCGTCTGCAAACACGTCGATTTCTTGAATCTGGGCTAGCTCACCGGCCGTAAATACAACTTCGGCCGAATCAGGACTTCGGCTTGCATCGACCCGCATAATGCGGTGGTTTTGCTCAACCGGCTTGTCGATGTAGTAGATAAAACCGGTGGGGGTTATCTGCTCAACCGTTTCAGGGGTAGCCGAATTACGGCAACCAACGAGCAAAGTGAAAATTGGAAAAACAAAAAAAACGATTTTTATGAATCTACGCATCCAGTTATTGTACCTCTGACGTATCACTAGTTGGGAAGGCTGTTATTTTACGGTCGGCTTCTTAAAGAAACACTTAGGATGAAAATTATCTCCGGTTTCAGCGCATAAAAGATACTACAGAACCGTGTTGATGTAGATGACAGCTTGGAATCAATCAGATAATCTTTTATTCTTAAAATAGTACTCAAGTACGTGCAATTGCGATGAAAAATCGCAGCACACCACAAAGCTATGTTGAATCCAACTGCAGAAACTGTGTCTCAGTCGCCAGCTCTCGCCCCGGATATACGCACAACTCATCAAGAAAAAATCGACCTCATTTCGATCAATACAGACATGTTTGTCGAGGCGTTTAGATTAGAAAACAACCTGCTGAATTGGGGGTTGAAAAAACTATTAAAGGGACCGGCCAGCTATACGGCCGAACTGGGTAGCCGATACGAATCCCTGATTGTTGAGCATCAGAGCACCAAAGAAGCATCTATTTGGTTAGCCAATACGCTGGCGAACAGTTGGCAAGCCAGCGGCACAGAACGGGTTCCCACTAGCGGGCCGCTGTTACTCGTTGCCAATCATCCGGGGATGGGAGACGCCGTTTCGGTATTTGCAACCAATCCCCGCAGAGACATTCATACGTTTGTGAAGGTGCGTGCGATGTTGAGCGCCTTGCCCAACTTTGTAAAAACCTGCGTTGTTTTAGACGAAGAACGGCCGCGTGGTGCTCTGAGCAAAACAATCCGCTTGTTACAACAAGAAAAAACCGTACTCCTTTTCCCACGAGGAGAAATGGAGTCTGACCCGAAACTTTACCCAAACGAAGCGCTGGCGAGCTTGGCCGATTGGTCGGCCAGTGTCAACATGCTCATGCGCAAAGTGCCCCATGCCACCCTGCTCCCCGTATCGATTAGTGGCGTGGTGTCTCAAAAAGCGATCAATCATCCGCTGACCAAACTTTATCGCAATCCGGCCAACCGGGATTACATGGCTGCCACGCTCCAACTAATCGCCCCTAATCGCTTTGATTTTGACGTGCGAGTTCAATATGGCCATCCTTTGACCGGCGCAGACGCGACGCTGGCCAATGCCCAAGCCCAAATGCGGCAGATGTTAGCCCCTGTGGCGGCGGAGCAGTTAGATGGTTAGACCTCTGCTTGACCATCATGAGCTACTAGACCAGCACAAAATGGAGGCCTGGTTCGAGCAAACCGGCCGGCCGTTTGTCACCCTCTCTTGGGCGCAAACGCTTGATGGCAGTCTCACACTCAATCAGGGTGAGTCTGCACCAATTAGCTGCCAAAAATCGATGGAGCTAACCCACTTTATCCGCAGTCAACATGATGGCATATTGGTTGGGATTGGGACAGCACTAGCGGATAATCCGCGTTTGACTACTCGGTATTCAAATGGCGGGCCTAGCAAGCATCCCCGGCCAATTGTTTTAGATAGCCAGCTCCGCATTCCCAACGGCTTGCGTTTGTTTAATCACCCAGAGCGGCCGATTATCGCGGTTACCTGCCAAACGTCTGATCAGCAAATGATCAACTTTCAGCCCACGGCCGACATCATCCAGCTCCCGTCTACGGCCGAAGGGCAGGTGCCCATAAGTGGGCTACTCGATCAATTGGGCAAAAAAGGGATTCGGCACGTCATGGTAGAGGGAGGCGGCCGGGTACTGACGAGCTTTCTAAACGCAGAATGCGCCAACCAAGCCATCATCACCATCGCCCCGGTATTTGCCGGTGGCTATAATGCGGTTCATCCACTAGAAGAAAGAAATTGGGCCAAGCTCCCCCGCCTACAAAATCTGCAAACCTTTAACTGCGGGTCTGATTTAGTCGTCACAGGCTCGTTTGCGCAATAGAGCAGTCCCTCACAAAACTCAAAGCTCCCCCGCTTGTCAAAAGTTATCCGCGTAAATCTGATAGCATGAAGGTTTTAAACCCTCACCCCACCCCTCTCCCAAATTTGGGAGAGGGAGCTAGGACCGCCATTGCGAACCTCTTTTTCTTCTCCCTGGGGGAGAAGTCGTCCCAAAAGGGACGGATGAGGGGCAGGCTTGGCAAACGCTACTAGTCTGCTTCGGTCCACGTACCCGTGATCATAAAAATGATCCGCTCGCAGATATTTGTTACCCGATCTCCAATCCGCTCTAAATTATGGGCCATCCACAACTTGTAAGTTGGTACCCGAATTTCTGAATTGTCTGTAGGGGTTGGTGCGGCCGAGTCAAGCTCTTCAAACATGATTGATGAAAATTGCCCATATTGACGATTCATTTTGTTATCACGATTGATCACCTTATTGGCAAGCTCAACATCAGAATTTAGGTAAGACTGCATCGCTTCCCGAATCATTTTCCCTGCGCGAGCTCCCATTTTGGGCAGCTGATGCAACGCATCGATGTCAACAATCCCTTCTTCAACCATGCGCAACTGCAAGCGGCTAATACCAGATGCGTGATCACCAATCCGCTCCAATTCAGTAGCGATGTGGGTGATCACCACAACTTTGCGCAAGTCTGAGGCTTGGGGCTGTTGGATAGCCAAAACACGCAGACAATCTTGCTCAATCGTATAGCGTAGCTGATTGATTTCTTCATCTCCAGCCACCACTGACCGAGCGCGTGGATAATCCTGACGCTCTAAGGCTTCCAACGCATTTGTTAATGCATCTTCCACCATGCTGGCTAAGCGGGTTACGTTTTCATCTAAATTTTTGAGTTCTGCGTCGAGAGATCCTCGGGTTGTGAGGGTTGTCATAATTCACCTGCTATCGATTTTCTATGACTTGAGATTATAAGTTAGGGGGATTAATGATTTGTAAACAACTAACTAAAGGTGTGTAAACAAACTGCCCTCAAGCCTATTTGACATAAAACTGTAGCATTTATTAAACATTGTAACTGATGATAATGCGGTTGCAAGCCCCGATTGTGGGTTTTAAACACTGCGAGCGGAGTTTTGTTCTCCCCCTCTCAAAAAACCTACTCTTCTGAGGCCTCTACTTTTTCAGCTTCAGCATCAAATGCTTTCAAGAGCATATCGAAGTGCTCTGGGTTCATAGGCGTGTCTGTTTGGCGCTGTTTCCAAAACCCTTTGAGCTTGGTGTGATGCACGGCCGGTATCGCAGACGCTTTCACATCTAGCTCGACATCGTTGGCCGTAAACACAATGACCGCCCCAATTGGCAATTCTTGCTCTGCTAGGTCCGGCACATTATGGCTGATCCATTTGGCAATTTGCTTGACCGAGTTTTCGGCTTCGGCGGCCGGATTCCCTAATGTTTGCTGACCAAAAAAACGTTGGAAAATCCCGATTTTCTGTTTCCAAGTCATATCTTCGGCCGACACTTTCCCGCTTTGATATTTACCGATTAACGCAATGATTCCGTTGGGGGTTAGAACCATGTGATTCACTGGAAAAACATAGTGGTATAAGTGAGAATCACGGCCGAATTTGCCAATTTTACGAAACCCTTCATCAATTGCTTCGTGTACAACCGGTTGTTTGATCAACCGATTAGCAAAGAACAAGCCAACCTGCGACAAGATCCACCCAAGTGGCAAGCTGAACAGCGCCAGATAAGAAAGCTGAGATCCTTCTTCTGCGGTAAATGTCAGCACAAAGCCCGCCAGCAGGACACCAATCCCTAAAAAGCTAAAGATTTGGCCCAGCCGTTTACGCGAGGCGATATAGTTGTCGTTGGTTAGAGTTCTCATGAGTCCTATTTTATCTGGAGGGATGCAGAGGTGCGAGAGGAGTTACAATATAATAAGTTAGAAGTATGAAGTAGCGGGCTTCTTTCTACTTAACTGCTCCAAGAACAACACAGGCATTTTGACCACCCAATCCAAACGAGTTTGACATGGCATAGTCAACCGCCTTCGGCCGGGGTTGATTGGGTATGTAGTCAAGATCGCATTCTGGATCAGGAATATCATAATTCCAAGTTGGTGGCAGAATCTCTTTCTGTAACGCCTGTGCTGTAAAAATCGCTTCGATGGCTCCGGCACCGCCCAATGCGTGCCCCATCAGCGCTTTTGTGCCGCTAACCGGCAAATCATAAGCATATTCCCCAAACACTTTTTTGATGGCAACCGTTTCTGCCTTGTCGTTAAATGGGGTCGAAGAGCCATGCGCATTGATGTAGCCAATTTGGTTTGGCTCAAGCTTACTGTCTTCAATCGCCCACTTCATAGCCCGAATGGCACCGCGCCCTTCGGGATCAGGCTCCGCAATGTGATACCCATCTGAGCTAGATGCGTGACCCATGACTTCTGCGTAGATTTTTGCACCACGAGCCACCGCATCAGACATTCTTTCAAGAACCACAATGCCGGCACCCTCGGCCACGGTAAAGCCATCTCGGTTTAACGTAAACGGACGGCAGGCCCGAGCGGGATCATCATTATGACTAATGCTCAAACCACGCATGGCTGAAAATCCGGCCAAAGTTGATGGATGGATCAATCCTTCAGAACCACCTGCAATCATCCGGTCAGCCCGGCCGCGCCGGATAAGCTCAACCGCTTCCCCAATCGCTTGGGTACCCGTGGCACAGGCGGTTGATACGGTGTTAATCGGGCCGCGAGCTTTGGCCAAGGTGCTGACAAAATGGCTGACCATGTTTGGCAACGCACCGATAATGGCATACGGAGACACTCGCGCAAATCCTTTGGCGCGATAGGTTTCCATGCTTTTGATCGCATATTCCAGCCCCCCAATCGCCGTGCCCACTAAAACACCGCTTCGCACATCGTCATCTTCTGACCATGGCTCGTAGCCAGCATCTTCCAACGCCTCGGTGGCGGCCGCAATCGCCAAATGGCTTACCCGGTCCATTCTGCGCACTTCTTTTGGCTTGATAAATTTTTTGGGATCAAAGTTTTTGACCGTCCCCGCGATCTTGCAAGGGATATCGGACGTATCAAAATGCTCAATGGTAGAGATTCCGGATCGACCGGTCATTAGGCTCTCCCATGCATCAACGGCCGTGTTGCCGATCGGGGTAACTGCTCCAACCCCAGTAATGACCACGCGCGGTTCCCCACGCTGGTCTAAAAAGTTCTTCTCCATTGATC
>JAHDGV010000954.1 GCA_020631655.1 Chloroflexota bacterium
TGCTGTACACAACCGTATCTGGTTTGAAAGCGGCCCACGAGAACCAGAAATGGTTGCCGTGAATAATCGGCTCAAGCGTCGTGCCTTCTAGTGGACCTTCAATCGCATCGCCAAAAATGTTCCAAATCGATCCTGTTTCAGCATCAACAAACGTTTTGTCGTCGTTGCGCTCGAATGTGAGCCGTTGGCCATCAACAATCGGATTAAACACTGCGGCCGAGCCAACATCTTCTGCATCCGCAATAATCGATGCCCCAAGGGCGGATGTTGCACCGCCAATGTGGAAGACGGCGATCTCCAAATCACCTTGGGTATCATTCACTGCGCCAACTTCAGAAATAATGCTAAACGGATAAGCAACATCGATGCCAACATCTTCTGATGCGATAGCAACCACACGCTCAACGCCGGGTAGTCGGCCGTCGATCTCCCCATCAAACAAAAACGGATTGCGGCCGATAGTGTCGTAGCCCGCATACGGATTTTGTCCGTAGCGACGGTTGTGTCCCGTATCCCGAGATAAAACTACCCCGTCTGGGAACTGCTGTTGAAAATCATCAAAGCTGATCAGCCATGTAGATAAAAACTCAAGCCGTGTCCCCACCGCGTCACCCACAATCGCTTCGCCGGTAAACTGTTGCCACAAGCTTTCCGTTTGCCGGTCATACATCACCATGTCTGAATTGCGGAGTAGCCCTGACACGCCAAATTCGGTTGGTTCACCGTTTACGGTACGATCAAACGCAATCGCCGCATTACACAGCGGGCAAAAGGTTACAATGATGGGTTGACCGCCGACCTCGTCGTTCACAATTTCGTGCCAAGTCAAAATCTGGAGCGGATACGCACGCGCATCCCCATTCACTTCAACGGCCACAACCGGCTCTTGTCCAGCCAGCCATTCAGATGCTTCGGCCGGAGATACAAAAGTGGGGGCGTCGATTGATGGAATGCCGTCACGCGGGGGACCGCCCGATAAAAAGGTTGAATAATCAACAGTATGAAGCTCCCAATTGGTATTCCATTCAGAGGTAAGCGAGGCAAGTTGAGCCGGCCGGTCATCTACCGTTGATAGCCCTTCAATTTCCATTGAGTCCTCTTCCATTGCTTCTTCTGAATCTTCAGAGTGGGGCTCTTCGGCCATCTCTTCCTCTTCCATCTCAGCATCAGCCATATCAGCCTCAGCTTCCTCAGCCAACGTTTCTTCGGCCATCTCGGCCTCTTCAGCCATTTCGGTTTCTGGCTCAGCCTCTGGTTCAACAACAACGGGTGGTGGTGGGTCAATCAGATCGGCCGTGGGGTCAGTGCAGGCAACAAGCAGACCCAAAACCGCTATTCCCAATAGGGAAAATATTTTTTTGTGATTCATTTTTTATCTCCGAGAGTTTGATTTGGTCG
>JAHDGV010000955.1 GCA_020631655.1 Chloroflexota bacterium
CATTCGCCGTAATTTGATTTCGGTTGCAGATTCACTCATGCGAATGCCTATCCCCTACCGGGGCCGTTATAATGCTACAGTCAGGTTTACGTTTCTCTGATTTTCGCAGTTGCTCACAAACTAAAATTCGGCCGAAACTCTGAAATTTAGAATGCCCAAACCTCTATTTCTTCCCCAAAAACGCAGCAAAAATCGCCCGGGCTTCCTCACCCAG
This sequence comes from Chloroflexota bacterium, assembly GCA_020631655.1. Classification (GTDB taxonomy): domain Bacteria; phylum Chloroflexota; class Anaerolineae; order Promineifilales; family Promineifilaceae; genus WTJY01. Next base: position 215 of record JAHDGV010000955.1, read on the forward strand.
CACCCGATCGTTAAAGATTTTGCCTTCAATAAGCATTTGCTCTGCGATTATTTTTTCATGAGCCAACCGCATCAGCATCTTAGTGTCTTTCATCGCCCCGGCCGGTTTTTTGGCTAAAACCTCCGCTTTGCTCCATGCATAATCCTGCAACTCTGCCGGAGGGAGCACCTGATTGACCAAGCCCATATCGGCCGCAGCCTTACCGCCAATCCGCTCGTTGAGCATGAATAGCTCGGCCGCTCGGCGAGGGCCCACTGTTTGAGCCAACAAATAGCTCGACGACGCCTCAGGCACAACGCCCAAATCGATAAACGCATAGTTGATCATCGCCTGTTCTGACGCGTAAACAAGATCAAAGTGCAACAGCATCGTTGCCCCAACCCCAACGGCTACTCCCGGGACGGCCGCCACGATCGGGGTTTCGGTAATCGAAATCTGCTTGATAAAACGCCCGGCCGCACCCGCTTTGTGCGGATCATCGCCACGAGCCATAAAGTCTTCCAGATCATTTCCGGCCGAATATGCGTTCCCTGCACCGGTGATGTAAATCACGTTGATGGTTGGATCCTCGTCCGCCTGTTTAAACGAAGCTGTGAGGGTGTCGTACATGCCAAAGGTCAGCGCGTTTTTCTTGCTCGGCCGATTCATCTCGATCCGCATGATCGACCCTTTTTGCTCTACTAAAATGTCGTTTGTGCTCATAGGTTAGGCAAGCTCTCTTCTGGAATAACCCAAAACAGATCGGGCGATGATGAGTAAATTGATTTGGCGTGTCCCTTCATAAATGTCATTGATTTTGGCATCGCGCATAAACTTTTCGGCCAATAATTCTCGGCTGTATCCCAACGGGCCAAGTAGCTCAACCGCCTTTTGGGTGATCCAAGTCACCGCTTCACCGGCTCGGTATTTGCACTGGCTCGCCTCCAGCCGGTTGTTGTCCCCATACACCATCATCGCAACCGCTTTCATGGTCAGATGGTTTGCGCCGCGATAGCGGGCTTCCATTTCGATGAGGTCGCGCTCCACGGCCGTTAGCGCATGTTTTGGCTTAGTGTAGTCAACCACAATCCCTTCGGCCGCCAATGTCTCTTGGCAAAACTCAAGAGCCGCCCGAGCCACCCCGATCGCTCCGGCCGCGACCGATGGGCGTGAGGCGTTAAACGTTTTCATCGCCCCTTTAAA
>JAHDGV010000219.1:0-6901 GCA_020631655.1 Chloroflexota bacterium
GGCCGTCCGTTGATCTTGGACGAGCCGCTTAGCTTTTGGGGGGGATTGGACCCGCACAGCGGCGAGGTGATTGATCGTCGTCACCCTCAATCGGGCCAGATTGTGACCGGCCAGGTGCTATTTTTGCCGTCCGGCCGGGGGTCGAGCAGTGCCAGCAGTATCCTGATGGAGGCGGTGCACGACAACTCTGCACCGGCCGCGCTGGTCATGGCGGAGGCGGACGGCATTTTGGCTCTCGGGGCGATTGTGGCACAAGAGGTGTACGGTCGCTCGTTGCCGGTTGCGCTGTTGAGCGGGGAGGACTACGCGGCCGTGACCGATATGATCCGGGCCAATGATAAACATTTTGTTGAAATTTCTGATCAAGTGTTGCACTTGAAATAAGCCTGCGAATAACCCTCACCCCAGCCCTCTCCCAATTTGGGAGAGGGAGCTAGCTCCGCAGACCTGAAAGTATATTCGCATGATGAGCGGCCATAATCCTTCTCCCAAAACTGGGAGAGGGTCCCTGCAACGCAGGGGGGTGAGGGTTCAGGGCAAGATCTATGCAAGTGTAAGTTTTGGAGCAATCGAAAATTAAGCTACGGAGCCTCTCCTAACCTGATTTATCAGGTTTCTTATCTTAACCGAGGGCTTGAGCCCTTGGGATTTGGCCGCCCAATTTAACCTCCATCAACCTTCTTCTAACTGAATCAGAATCCTATTTTAAGGGTAAACCGTGGTAAGGTATTTGCATGCGCTTCCAATATACGCTTCCGATATCTTTTCTATTCCTGTTGGCATTTCCATTTATCACAAACGCCCAACCTGCGGCCGAAGCTGAATGCACGCCAACCCCTTTGCCTACCCCCATCGACACATCTCAATTTGCCTGCGCCATCTTTCATCAGAGCGATGAAGATCAAGTCACGATCGCGTTCGAAGCGATTCACAGAGATGGTTGCGTGCCTGCACTTGATCAGACAGCGATCATTGAAGAGGATCGCCTGATCCAAATCAGCCTAAAGGATGGGGCCCCAGCCGGAGTGGATTGCGTGCAAGCTACTACATACTACAAGATCGAGACCGAGCCTTTGATGCTTAACGACGGCATCTGGAGCGTGGAAGTAGCCTACTCGGACGCCACTGGTGAGTCCCGCTACACGGGGTCTGTGGAGATTGGAGCCCCTGCGATTCAGCCTGTTACGACTGCCTACCTGCCTATTGTTCGGAGGTGATGTGGTATCCCCCTCTCCCAGCCACGCTGAGGAGAGGGGGAAGGCCTATTTTGGGGGGAATACTGACCACTTCATTCGTAGGACGTTATACCTGCCTACAGCAAACCTCGTAGGTTTCAGTTTGATAGAAAAAGCGGCATGATTACTATTGAAAACCTACGAGGTTTAAGGTGACAAAATAAAAAAGCCGCTTGGTCAATCCAAGCGGCTTTTTTGTGTTTAGTTAAATCGATTAGAGTCTAATATCCGTTATCTCTCAGGACGGCCGCAACTTGTGCTTCCATCGAACCTGGATCTAACGGACCAAACCACTGGCGCAATACCGTCTCACCATCTGGAGCCAAAAGGATGTAGTGGCTACGGTTGTTGATTCGTTGCTCTTGGCGCAGTTTGTCAAGTTCTGGGTCATCAATGTCAAGGTCAAAGAAATCTACTTGACCTTCAAATGTACTTTTTAGCCCGTCCACGACGGGCGCGTTAGCGCGTCAAGTACTTCACCAGTTGGCGTACGAGTTTAAGAACGCGGGCCGACCGGTCTGTCCAAGCTGGTCAAAGTCGGTGGGAGCAACGATGGCGACCATCTCGGCCTCGCTTTCGGCCGGGGCCGCTTCTGCAACCTCTTCGCTCTCAACCTCTTCAACAACGGCTTCTTCTTCAGTTTCCATCTCTTCAGCCATTTCAGCTTCAGGTTCAGAAACTTCTTCTACAACTTCAACTTCCTCAACTATTTCAGCCTCCTCAACGACGGCCGGTTCAGGTTCTGAAGCTTCTTCTACAACCGCTTCTTCTATTTCTTCTACTTGTTCTACCACTTCGGGCTCAGCCGCTGGTTCGGCCGAGCCACCACAAGCGGCTAGAAAAATAGAAAAAAGAAGCAACAGTAGAATGGCGCTTGTTTGTTTAAAGCGTTTAATCATGTTTGTTTGCCTCTATGTTTAACTAAACATCAAGCTTGGCTTGTTACCAAATTAAGGTTATAAACCAAAGCTTGTAGATGTAAAAAAATATAGCGGGTGCAGTTTAGAAAATCTATTGGATTTGTGTAGACAAGGCCGTTTCTTAACCAACCGTAATAAATTTGGAAGATTTAATCGGAAATTTTTAGCAAAAAGGGTGTTGAAAAAAAGCGGAACAGTGTATGATAAGACTGTTCTAGCCAACAGTGTTTGATCCACCAAGTATTGCTAGGTTCACGATTGAATCAAACGCTATAGGTTTCGCCATTCTCGAACATCAATCTGACAAGAGATGTTAGGCGAAGTGCCAGTTACAGTCTGCAATCAAGCAAAAATTGAAGCCATGAAATTTGTCAACAACAACGGAATTACCGATCCTAGTGTCAATCTGGCTATTGAAGAGTTCCTGCTACGCTATTTAACCAGCGAACCTGAATTGGTTCTCTTCTATATAAATGAGCCATCGGTCATCATCGGCCGGAATCAAAATTCTGTAGAGGAAGTAGATCCCGATTTTATTCAAGAGAATAAGATCAATGTGGTGCGTCGTCTGTCCGGTGGTGGGGCGGTCTATCATGATCACGGTAATCTAAACTTTAGCTACATTTCTAGCGCGGCCGAGAACCTGCACAACTATCAGCACTTCATCAATCCTGTTGTAGAGGCTTTAAACAAACTGGGTGTGCCTGCGGAGCTAAAGGGTAAAAGCGATGTGTTTGTGGATGGCAAAAAGATTTCGGGGAATGCTCAATACGCATCCCGCGGCCGAATGGTGAGCCACGGCACGATTTTGTTCAACACAAACGTGAAACACATGATGCAGGCGCTTAACCCCCGCCAGGCGATTATTGAATCAACGGCCGTGCAGTCTGTGCGGAACTTTGTGACTAATGTTCAAGATCACTTGGCGGAGCCTGTCACAATTGATGAGCTACAGCGGTGTTTGCTGGAAGAGATATTTCAAACGGATACGCCACCTGAATACAAGCTCTCCAAATCTGATTGGAAAGAGATTGAGCAGATCCGTGGCCTGCGTTTTGGAACATGGAATTGGAACTACGGCCGTGCCCCCAAGTTCAATGTGCAAAAAACGGGAGAGTTCCCGGCCGGAAAAATAGACGTTCGCATCAATGTTGTAAAAGGGATCATCGAATCTATCCGCATGTTTGGCACATTTACCGGCCTTTCAGAGATTGATGAGCTACAGGACAGGCTAACGGGACTACGCTACGATGCGAAAACGATTAACTCAGTTTTAGCATCGGTCGATTTAGAGCAATATTTCGGTAACATTCCTGCAGACGAAATTGCTAAGCTTCTTTATTAGAAGAGCGCGCAGACTAGGGGATTAATCCCTCGGTTAATACAAGAAACCTGCTGAAACAGGTTACACCCATAAATTGTTATGAAAAAAGTTGGAACTGTTCAAGCGATTTGGCTGTATCCGGTCAAATCGATGGCGGGCGTCTCTGTTGAATCGGCCGACATGTATTGGTATGGCTTGCGCGGGGATCGCCGCTACGCGTTTGTGCAGAGCACCGATCACTCTACATTCCCATGGCTGACCGGCCGAGAGGTCTCGCGGCTCGTTCAGTATCAGCCAGAATTTGCAGATGAAGCAGATCGTAGAGGGAGTGAAATCCGCATCACCACACCGGAAGGCAAAAATCACACCATTTCATCCTCAATGTTGCGGCAAGAGCTGGCAACCCAAAATAAGCAGCCGGTCCATTTGATGCAGTTGAATCGTGGGGCGTTTGATGCGGCCCCGATGTCGATTGTCTCGCAGGCAACGCTTGATCAGCTTTCAAACGTGCATGGGGACTCGCTTGACCTGCGTCGTTTTCGGATCAACATCATTGTAGACAGCGTAGACAAAACGGCCTATGTGGAAGATAGCTGGATCAATGGGACGCTGTCGTTCGGTGAGCCAGCCGATGGTGGTGACGCAACGGCGATCCTGCCTGTGCGGCCGATCCAACGCTGTGTGATGGTCAACATCGACCCCAATACGGCCGAGCGGGACGCGGCCGTGCTGAAAAATGTGATTAAGAGTCGGGATAACTGCGTGGGCGTTTATGCTTGGCCGCGCTTGGTTGGCGCAATTCATGTGGGAGACGACATCTATTTGAGTCAGGCATGATCCGATAGATAGTTAAAGCAATGGAACAAGTTTGGTACGCCAAATTAGAAGACACGCCTATCGATCATATTTGGGCCGCTGTGTCTGAAGAAGGGCTGGTGGCTATTGCGTTCCGTGGGACAGAATCTGAATTTTTAGCAACCGTTAAGAAACTGACAAAACTCGATCCTGAGCCAAATCCAGACAAACTTGTACAAGTGTTCCAGCAATTGTCTAGGTATTTTTCAGGTATGCTCAAAGAATTCGATTTACCCATCTGCTGGTCTGTGATGACAGAGTTTCAGCAAAAGGCGTTGCGGCAGGTTTATGCGATTCCGTATGGTCAACTGAGAACCTACAACGATATTGCACTTGCGCTTGGAAATCGGAAGACAATCCGTGCTGTGGGGCGTGCAAATGCGACAAATCCAATCCCTATTGTGGTGCCATGCCATCGTGTAATCGGTTCGAACGGTAAATTAACCGGTTTTGCAGGGGGATTAGAGACGAAAGCTTACTTATTGCGCTTAGAAGGTAGCTGGCTCCTTTAGATTTGAAAACTGTAAACCCTGTACAATAGGTGTACAACCAAAGTTGGACAATAGAACCAATTGTTCACCTGTACCATGGTACCATTGACGCTTTGTACAGCTTTTTTTCCGAATCAAACGCTCTATTTATGTAAATCTGGGGACAAAACTGAAAAAGGCTTTGCAAAAGTTGGACACATTGGTTATAATCCCGTTAAACTTTTGAACAGGTTTGTCGGTACTAGTTAATAAACGAGAAAGATCATGACCACTTTGATTTTCGAATCACCAACCTTGGTAGAAAGCAGTTTTATCCGATATGAGTTTCCGCCAGAAGGGATTACAACTCTAGGACACGTTGTGCGCCGCATGCAGAAGACCAGCATGTTGTCAGACGTGGAAGAACTGTTGCAGTCGAATCAGATTGTTGAGGCAATGAGTCGGTTAACGACTTACGCTTTGGCAGCTGCTGTTTCGTTCGGCCAACTGTTTTACGAACCGGGACAATCTAATCCCGGCGAGTCAATTTCTGAGAATGATCCAGAAACTGGTGCTTTGATCAATGCGACCTTAATGAAGCTGTCACCTGACGAACATTATTCGTACGTGGTGCAAATGCCAGATGGCAGTCGGTTTCAAGGTAGCGAAACGGCCGTGGAACAGAAGTATTCAGCCTCTGGTTGGATTTTGCCGGCCGATGTGCGTTACGAGTATGTGTCAGCCGATGAAACTTGGATGGTTTCGCTCAAGGGGCAGGTTTTCCGGGAAATCGTCCCTCGTCTTGTAGGGCCGTGGCAGATGCGTGCAACCGCAAATCTAAAAATGAATGATTCAACCGAGCTTGAAGGGACTGCGTTTCTAAGCAGAGATGCAAAAGTAACCCTCGATATCGCTGGGGATGAACAAATCAAGCACGAAGTAGTTCAACTACTGTAATCTCCTTTTGTATTTTGCTTGAATTGCTCAAGCTGAAAGATGAGTTGTCTTTTGATGACTCGTCTTTTTTTTTGCCAAAAAACGGTTCACGCCTAAAATCGGCCGTATGACTTGGTTTTTGCGCTGGCGCATCCACTCGGCCGATGTTGATCTAATCGAGAAGTTGAGCAACGGTTGGACTTTAAAGTCCCATCGTTTTTTGGATGGGGAGAAACAATACAAGCTATACGGATTTGAGGGAGAAGAAGCTGACATTGAGTGGAGCCAGGTGCAACGGCTGTTAAGGCTAAAAGTGATTTCAACCAATCAAAAATTTCCGGCTGCCACCTTTTTGCTAACCAACCAGGGGCAAGCTTTGGCCAAATCTGGTGCGCGTGGCATCGGGTCGATCGTAAAGTTCGATAGTTAATTTATGAGACTTGTCGCTTGGAACTGCAACATGGCCATCCATCGCAAACTAGATGCGTTGCTGGCTACCCATCCCGATATTGCCGTGCTGTCTGAATGTGCCCGGCCGGAGATTGTGCGGGAGAAATGTGCAGAGTGGGGAGACTATTTTCAAACCGATGCTGAGATTGTCTGGATCGGGTCGAACAAGCATAAAGGAGTGGCCGTGCTGGCGTTTAACGGCTATCAAATTAAGTTGGCAGACTGCTACGATCCCAAACTGCGCTTTGTTGCACCAGTTGAAGTAACGGGGCCGCTCGAGTTTAACCTGCTGGCGGTGTGGGCCATGCATGCCAACGATGGGATTCGCAAAAAGGCGATGGCGGGGCCACTGCGTGATTCGCTCGATATTCATGCTGAGTTTTTGCAGGCTAAGCCCAGCATTGCGGCCGGGGATTTTAATAACAACTATTTTTGGGATAAGCCGGGTTGGGCGATGAATTTTGAAGACACGGTCGGCCGGTTTACTGAGTTAAAGATGAGCAGTGCTTACCACGTGATGCTCAACGAGGCTCAAGGGGAAGAATCGATCCCGACCCATTACTGGCGGGACCGGAAAAAAGATGGGCCGACCTATCACATCGACTATATTTTTGTGCCGCAGGCGTGGGAGCGGGCGATCACGCATTTTGAGGTTGGCACGTTTGAAGATTGGTGTGGCAATAAGCTAAGTGATCATGTGCCGCTGATTGT
>JAHDGV010000219.1:7001-8652 GCA_020631655.1 Chloroflexota bacterium
TTAGAGCTCTTCCATGACAGTAACATGGTTGATGCGTGGCTCATAAATCTGCTCAGGGGTTTCCCCATCCACTAAGACCACTTTATAGTCTTCGGAATAGACCCAGCCGATTTTCCCTTTCATATTGCACACGCACAAAAGCGGATACCGTTCTTTTTCGTTTTCACTTGGCTCGATTTTTATTTTGCCCGCATAGTCTGTTGCCCCAAATCCACTGCCAATAACAATGTATTCCTCTTTGCTTTCTTTGTGTTGAATGATGACTGCCATTTTTCTTCTCAGTTAACTTTGTCCCAGCCCGCAATCAGCTGAGGTACCGTCCATTTTACAGGGGGTTTCCAATTTATCAATTCAGCTTTCTCAAAAAGCCCTTTACGTTTATCGATGTGATCCAGCACCTCGCCCTTACCCTGTTCTATCTGCGCAACTTGCTGTGGTGTGATTACCCCACGTTTGACCCCAGATTCATATTCCTCGAGGTCTTTCCATTCGAGCGAAAAGTCAGGGCGGACGATCAGATCAACTTCGAGATCAAGTGTATCAAATCCTGCTGACGAACGGAGTAACGGTAACTCAAAGTTGATGTACCAGCCTAAAAACTCGTCCGTTTCATGTTTCCAGTGTAGCTGAGTAGCGTACCAATCCCCCGGCCGATTGATGATCAAGACCCGTTTCCCAAACCACGTGTGGTCATAGAGTTCCCAATCCATACTCAGCTGTTCATTCCAGCGATCCAAAACTGTGCCTGAGCCAGCGTCGCGGTATTTGCGCGTTTTGAGCCCCGTCGTGAACTTGCAAATAGAGCCGGGTACGATAAGGAGTTTGGTGACGTCCGGCCGGTCTTCGACCACGGTCACCGGCCGGGCGATCCAAACTTTGCCATTGTAGACTCCTCTATGTACCGCATGATCACCGGGCTGACGAAATCTATTCATAGCATTTCATTCTAAAAAATTTTAGGCTAATGCGATCCCGCCCTCGACACGCTCAGGCTACCCTATTGTCGCAAAGTATGTGCCAAAGCAGGGTAGATTGAGCGTCGCTTCGCTCACATGAAGAACGAAGTTCTTCTAAAGCCAACTTGTTGGCACAGCTTGTCGAAACCGAGCTCGCACCTTTAGCCGCTCACTGAAAAACTACTTTCAGGATTGATCTCACGCAAGCGAGAATAAAAGCCGGTATCCACCTCAAAGTCGTTATACACCGCTTGATACTTGATCGGATCACTGTCCTGATCATGGCCGTTTTCAACCGCTTCGATAATCTTGAGCATTAGGTAGCCCACCGGCCCCGCGTTTTTAAACTGATTCCCGCTGGTGCCAATCGCCATGTAGTAGCCCGGCAGGTCGGATTTATCATAGATGGGGATCCAATCGTCGGTGACATCGTACAGATCCACAACCCCTTTTGGCTGATTTGGAATTTTGAGTTCAGGCAGTCGTTTGGCCAAACGCATCACCTGATTTTTCCACTGGTCAACGCTCACTTCTCGGTCCCAATCGTCTGGATCGTCTAGCCACTCACGCGGGTCACATTCAGGGTCCTTTGAACCGATGAGTAGGGCGTTGCCCGCTTCCGGCCGGAAATAAACCCCGCTGTCTGCGTCGCTCCAGTGGCTGGCTAGCTCGCCAATTTCTTTGTGGGGATTAGG
>JAHDGV010000956.1 GCA_020631655.1 Chloroflexota bacterium
AAGACTACTACAAAATCTTGGGTGTCGGCCGTAACGCAGACGATCGCGAAATTAAGCGCGCCTATCGCAAACTGGCCAAGCAATATCACCCAGATACCAATCCCGGCGATGCCGAAGCTGAAAAACGATTTAAAGAAGTAAACGAAGCCTACGAAGTTTTGAGCGACTCTGAAAAACGCTCAATGTACGAACGCTTTGGATCGCAGTGGCAAAACGCCCAGCGGGGCATGGGTGGCAACCCGTTTGGTGGCGGTAGTAGCACCACAATTGACCCTGAAATGCTCGATCAGATTTTGCGCGGCATGGGTATGGGCGGTGCAGCTGGTGGTCAACAGGGTGGCGGATTTGGGAGTTTATTCGACTTGTTTAATGGCGGGATGGGACAAGCTGGTGGATCACCGTTTGGTGGTGCCCAACAGCCTCGCCAAGCCCGATCGGTTGAACATGCAGTTGACGTCACATTCGAAGAATCGTTTTACGGAACCAGCGTGCGGCTCAGTCGCAACGATGGCACATCGTTTGAAGCAAAAATCCCAGTTGGCGTCAAAGACGGCTCAAAAATCCGACTGCGCGGAGCGGCCGGAGGTGCAGATGTCATCTTAAAAGTCTCAGTCAAGCCATCTGCCAAGTTTGAACGCATAGGCAACGATCTAAAAGTAAACGTGCCTGTTGATTTGTACACGGCCGTTTTGGGCGGCAAAGCACCGGTCAGCACCGTAGATAAAACAGTTACGCTCACAATTCCGGCCGGAACATCGGGTGGTAAAACAATGCGCTTGCGCGGATTGGGCATGCCGGTGTCTGAGAAGAACGGCAAACGGGGCGATCTTCTTGCTCGCATCGAAGTCAACATCCCAACCGAGCTAAGCGATGCGGAAACCGCTCTGTTTGAGCAATTGCGTGATTTGCGCGCTGAGCCAGAACCCGAAGCGGAAGAATAAAAGATGAACGTCTCTGTCCGCCCTCTAGCACAGACTGATGCCCCAGCAATTGAGCAGGCATTTAGTTTGCAGGGGTGGCAAAAATCGGCCAGCCAATACGAACAGTATTTTGCGGAACAACAGGCGGGTAGCAGAGACGTTTTAGTCGCAGAAGTTGAGGGAGCTTTTGCAGGGTATTTAACCATTGTTTGGGAATCAAACTATCCCCCCTTTCGAGAAGCCAACATCCCAGAAATTGTAGACTTTAATGTGCTAGAAAAATTCCAGCGGCGGGGAGTTGGGGCTACGCTGATGGATGTGGCCGAAGCAAAAGTGGCTGGCCGATCTAATACGGTTGGGATCGGATTTGGGCTGATGCATGACTACGGCAAGGCGCAAATTTTGTATGCCAAGCGGGGATATGTGCCTGACGGCCGGGGGATTTTCCAACACGGCAAATGGTTAAACGATGGGG
>JAHDGV010000957.1 GCA_020631655.1 Chloroflexota bacterium
CCGCCGTCGCCGCAAACGACGTCACCCCCGGCACAATTTCAATCTCAAGATCAGGCGCCATCACTGCCAAACGTTCCCAAATATAGGTAAACGTCCCATACAACATCGGATCACCCAGCAAAATATAAACCGCATTTGTCACCCGATTAGCCACCATCACCTGCAACATCACTTCAGCGGCCGATTCCCAAGCCGGAACCAGCAAATCAGGATTCCGCGTCATCGGCAACGGCAACGACACCACCAGCTGATCCCCGCTCAAATGCTCTTCAACAATCCGATGGGCCAAACTCATCGACCCATCCTTACTCCGTGGCACAAACACCACATCGGCCGCCTGCAACCGCCGATACCCCTTCAACGTAATCAATTCCGCATCGCCCGGGCCAACACCCACGGCTGATAAAGTTCGTTTATTAGTCATAAAATTCTAGTTGCACGTTGCAAGTTCAAAGTTGCAAGTCGCACAACACATCGTTCATCGTAAACAGTTACTCTTCGGCGTTTGCCACCTGCAACCTGCCACTTGCAACCTTCACCCACCTACATACAAAAACCGGATTCAAACTCTCCAGCCGATTCATCTTCCCAATCCCCTTCACCCGATTCACCTGCACCTGATACACACTCGCACCCGGCACCAAATCTTGAAAGGCCAACATATTTTCAAACGTCGCAAACGTCGCCACCAATCTTCCCCCAACCGCCAAACGCTCCTTTGCAACCGCAACAATCTCCCCCAAATTTCCGCCTGATCCTCCCACAAAAACAACATCCGGATCCGGCCACTCACCCAACCCATCCGGTGCCTTTCCTTGGTGGATGGCTAAATTAAACGCCCCATGCACCTTTTTATTTTGTTTGATGTGCCCCACCATCACGCTATCCTGCTCAATCCCAAAAACCTGCGCCGATGGCTGATTCAACGCCGCCTCGATCCCCAAACTGCCACTCCCCGCCCCGATGTCCCACAACACTTCCTCCGGCCGCAATCCCATCTCACCCAACACACTCAACCGGACCTCACGCTTCGTAATCTGAGCTCGCTCAGTCACAAACGCATCATCATTTAGCCCCACAACCCCACCTTTGCGTGGATCATCGTTCCACACCGCAAACACATTCAGCGCATCAAACTCACGTCCGGCCGCCTCCGCCACACTCATTTGGTAGATGGCTTGTTCAGAGCTTCCAAGTCGTTCACACACCGCACACCCGTTAGACCCGTCAAGCCCCCACTCAAGCAAATCAGTCGCCAAACTCCCCGGCGTGTTCCCCCCATCTGTCAAAATCCCCGTCAGCCCGTGTGTCATCACCGCCACCAACGCCTTCCGCCGATGCCGGCCGTGAGCCGTCACCAGCTTCGCCTCCGGCCAAGGCACACCCAACGCCCCG
>JAHDGV010000220.1:0-1351 GCA_020631655.1 Chloroflexota bacterium
ATCAACCGGCCGTAACTGGTAAGGGTGTGACTGTAGCTGTAGTTGATAGTGGGGTTTACTTTGACAGAGATGTCAAAAATATCATGAGTAAAGAGGTTGAGAAGCTGTTCCTAGGGCAAGCTGATTTTGTTGGTAACGGAATCTGTGAATCAACAAGCAGGGAAGAGATTCAGCACAACTCATATTGCTGGACAACGCACAAAGCCAGCAAAGATCTGCATGGGCATGGGTCACATGTTGCGGGAATTATCTGGAATCAGTTTGTTGATGAATCAACCGGCTTGGGGATCGGTATCGCGCCAGAGTCAGATATTTTAAGTGTCCGCGTACTCGGCTCAGATGGAACGGGCAGTTATGAGGATGTGATTGAAGGGGTCCAGTATGTGGTCCAAAACAAAGAAGCGTTCAATATTCGCGTTCTAAATCTGAGTATTAGCGGCCATGCAACCACACCATATTTTGTTGATCCGCTTAACCGCGCGGTTGAAGTCGCATGGGCAGAGGGGATTGTGGTGCTGGCTGCGGCCGGAAATGTTGGTCCATCAGCCCAATCGATCACCGTCCCAGGAAACGATCCGTATATCATCACGGTGGGTGCTATCGATACCATGAGAACTCCCGGAGACTGGAGTGATGACATTGTGCCCCATTGGTCAGCCACTGGCCCTACTTTAGACGGATTTATTAAGCCAGATGTGTTGGCTCCGGGTGGAAATATTGTGTCGTTTATGTACAACGACCCTGATAACTTTGAAAATTCTGCGTATTTGGTCAAGCAGCATCCGGATTATTCTGAGTCAGCCAGCTTGTTCCGCATGAACGGGACAAGCATGTCAACGGCCGTTGCCTCTGGCGTCGTTGCTCTCATGCTAGAAGCAAATCCTGAGCTCACCCCAGACGAGGTTAAATTTCGCTTAAAGTCAACCGCAAAAACGGCCGGTACTGCTGACGGTCGGCTGGCTCAAAGCGTCTTCCATCAGGGAATGGGGCGAATTTGGGCACCTGATGCGGTGCTCGGCACTGATTTTCCAGAGCCTGGTGTGGCAAATGTGGGGATGGATATCGATGCGGATCTTGCTCATCCATGGTCGGCCGGAGACAGCCTCGATCCAAATGAAAACCCAGATATGATGTTTCATTATCATGGCCCGGTTCAGTTCCAATTAAGCGATGATGCATCCACTATCATTTACTACATCGAAAATCCTGAAGATCAAAGCCGAACAATACTCGGCGCGGCCGATGCAGACGATCTAACGTGGATCGATTATGACACTGCTGTCGAACGAGATTTGCAGTTTGAAGATGGTCAAAGTGCATTTGATGGTAACAATCTGTGGGGTGGCGGTTA
>JAHDGV010000220.1:1451-4510 GCA_020631655.1 Chloroflexota bacterium
TTCTGGAATGGTGGTTACTTTTGGAACGGTGGCTATTTCTGGAATGGCAATCATCATTGGACTGAACAAAGCAGTTGGCAAAGTAATTTAGATTTAACTAGCCAATCGCTTTCATCAACCCATTGGGTTGACTCTACTCCATAGAGCTATTTAAACAAGCCAGTGAAGAGGATCAATCACTAATAGGTAATTGGGCTGATTTTTTGACCCAATTACCTATTTTTCGTTTTAGCCCATTCTCTTATATTGAAACAGCATTCACAACGTGCATATCCAATCATGATTGCCAGAAAAGACTCGACATCTACAACAGAGTCGTTTGAAAAGATAATTCATCAATTCAAACAGCCCGATCAAATCTACCTATCCTTGATCTCATTTATCGGGATCATTCTCTTAAGCTGTAGCCTATATCTGTTTGAATTTAACTCAATGCAGGGTCTTCTCTTATTTGGACTTTTGGCCGCCCTGTCTGCAATTGGAACAACAAGCGTTCCAGAGCTTACATTTGAGATTGGATCAGCAATTAGCGTGGCATCTATTCCACTTTACGGTCCGTTTGGAGCGATATTGGTTGCAACGTGTGGGGCAGTGGGGACTTGGTTTGCAGTCAAAAATACGGGGTATTCAAAAGCATCGTTTGGACAAGTATTATTTAATATTAGTGTTCAAACGATTGCGGTCGGAATCGTTGGAGCCCTCCATCACAAATTAGCCCCATTCAATCTTTTATCCCCCATTTATTACCTGCCACTCTTGTGGCTTCTGCTGTCAATAATTCATGATCAAATCAACTTCTGGTTGGTGATGATTATGATTCGCCTTCAGGTGGGCTCATCTTTTAATTTATCTCAAACATGGATTAACACCCGCTGGGCGATGAGCTTGAACATTCTTCTCATCTGGTTAGGTGGGGGGCTGTTGGCCTTTTCGTCGGTTACGTTTGGTTTAACCGGAATTCTTGCCTATTTTGTCCCTCTTGGTTTATCCGCATATGCATTTAGGCTGTACCTGAACAAGATGAAAGGGTATATGGATAACCTGGAGCAAATTGTTTCAGAAAGAACGGAAGAACTACAGCAACTGGTATCTGAAAAGGATGCATTTTTGGCGATGCTAACGCATGATATGAAAACGCCTCTGACAACGATCGGTTTATATGCGCAAATGCTTGAATCACGGCCGGACACACTGTCGAGAAAGCCCCATATCGCAACATCGATTTCTCGCAGTCAAAAAACACTGCTCGACCTTGTAAACAACATCCTAGATGTTGAACATCTCGAGGCCGGTGGGGGAATCAAACTCGAGAAAGAGTTTTTTGATATATCGGCATTGGCCGAATCTATTTTCGAATCTCTTGAGGCGGTGGCCGCTAAAAAGAAGACCAAACTCAAGCTCAACATTCAAAATCCCGAAATTATTATTCATGGTGACGAATCACAGTTAAAACGGGTAATTACCAACTTGGTATCAAACGGGATCAAATACAGCCCGGAGGAAAGTGAGGTTTGTATCAACCTATCGACCTCAAATGAAACTGTTTTGCTCGAAATTGAAGACAACGGATATGGAATTCCAGAAGAGGATTTGCCCTACATTTTTGACAAATATCAGCGAGTAGAGTCTCATAAAAATAAGGCGGTGGGTACGGGGCTTGGGCTAGCGATTGTTAAGGCGATTGTAGAAGCACATGCTGGGGTGATTACAGTTGAAAGTCAGCTAAATGAAGGGAGTCAGTTTAAGCTTGAGCTACCAAAGCAATCCTAAACCCTACTGAAAGTTTTGAGCCTAAATCTCAATCATCGATTGAAAAAATGAGCCGATTGTATTTAATACGTACACTATCTAATGTCACAGGGTTAGCATGTGTGACGAGGCTTGAGAATAGATTTTCAGAGAGAAGGCCACTCAAGATCCGGCCGGATAACCTTTCCCCTAGTTATTATTTCAGGCAATCTGCTCCTTCTGCGCATGTATTGAACAATTTCATTCGCCATGGCTCGATGATTTTTATCTACCCCAATCAACCCATCAGCTCCTATTCGTCGGTACAACTCCTTAAGCTCATTAGAGTTAAAATTCTCAAATAGAAAAGTAGCGATATTTACCGGAGGGCTTGTTATGACTCGGTCGTCATCAATATCGGGCCAATCAAGGTCAGGTTTTAATTCTTTCCCTTTTGAGATCAGAAGCGGGATTTTTCTTCGCCTAATGTAAAAATTTACTATTGCTTCAGCATTATCAGCGGGGTCCAAATTTGGAAAATTTTCATAATCTGAATCAGCCATGAAACATAGATTGCGCAGATCTCGTTCGTTGAAATTGTCTTTAAGTAGTGAAATGAGCGGATTTTTAATAAGCATAACTAAAAGTTTATAACGAGGTTTAGTTGCTTAGATTACTTTGTTATCAGTCGATCAGCAAAAGCCTGACTGGTTGGGAGTTCATGTAGAATCAAGCCTCATGCAGATGCTCCGCTTATCAATTTTTGATTTTGTCGTTGTCTTTTTTGCCAGCAGTGCTGTGGTGTTGGGGCCGATCACTTCAGCATCTTTATGGCGTTCGAAAATAGCGAACAGGCAAGCAAGCAAATGGTTTGCTCTGCTGATCTTGTCTATTAGTGCCTATCTTGTGACAGTTATTATCACGTTTGGTGATTTTTATGCTGTCTCCCCTCGCTTTTATTATTCCCCCCTCAGATTTACATTTTCTTTTGGGCCGCTATTTTTCTTCTACGTCCGACAGCTTCTCTATCCTGATTATGAGTGGAAGTCGGCCGACTGGCTCCATTGGATTTTGCCAATCGGGCAAGTCGGTTTGAGCTTGGGTTTAGGGTTTCAATCGGTTCAAGTTAAACACCTTTTTTGGCAGAACGTCGATATCCCTTGGTATCAATATTTTGATACCTTTTGGACGGCCGCCAGCATCATCGGGTATGGAACTGCGGCTCTGTATATGCTTAATGCAGACACAAACGTGGCTAAGAAAAGCTTTGTTTGGCAAATTATTGCTGTCTTCCTAACATGCGGGCTCATCACTTTCACAATCGATGTTGT
>JAHDGV010000220.1:4610-8634 GCA_020631655.1 Chloroflexota bacterium
CTCGCCGGATTTAATTCAAAGTCTACATTCAACCGTTTGTTCCGTTTACAAACGGGCGTTACCCCATCTCAATACAGAAAACAGCATCAATAACCACTAAAAAAACGTCCCAAGTTATCCATTGGACGATTTTTAGAGCGTAATCCTCAACAATTCAGACAAAAATCAAGGTCTGCAAGAGGATTTAAATGAGACGAAAAAAATGGCTAAGGATATTGGGCGTGGGGGTTCTGTTTGCATTATTAATTGTTGGAATTGTTTACGGACCACAAGCTGGGCAGTATTTAACTATCATTTCGGCCCATGCGGCCAAGGTAACCTGCTCAGAGCGATTTATTGCCGGCCGAGAGACGGCCGACATTCTTGAAAATGACATCTACGCAAGAAGGGTTCTTTCGATTCCCGCCTTTCGTCTTCTGGCGGTTGAGGTAGATGATTCATTAAAACGGGTTGATAGTCGAATGAAGTTAACCGGCTGGTTCAAAGATCAAGCGGTTTATCGCGATGGGCTTGGTTGTGTGCTGGTACGCGATTTCTCGGCCGATGATCTGCAAGAACGGACAGGGGCAACTTGGCAAATGACAGAGCAGAATGGGGAGTGGCCACTGGGCACAAATGTGAACCCAGAAACCAAATATTCAGAGCTTGAAAAAGCGCTGGAAACCGCATTCGTTGAATCAGAAACAGGCAATTACAACGGTGCGAGAGCCATCATTGTGATCCACAAAGGAAAAATTGTGGGGGAACGATATGCAGATGGGTTTGATGCTTCAACGCCGCTTCCCGGCTGGTCGATGAGTAAAACGGTTACGGCCGCGCTTGCTGGCATCATCATTGATCAAACCGAGTTAACCGTTGAGTCAGACAATCTTTTTGATGAGTGGAAAGATGAACGCGCGAACATCCAGCTCAAAGATTTGCTTTCGATGAGCGATGGTCTTGCTTTTGAAAACGGCACAAGTAATCCAAGTAGTGATGAGCTTAAACAGCTTTATCTGACCGGAGATGTGGTGAGTTACGCGCTGGAAAAACCGGCCGAATACAGGCCTAACGAGGTGTTTAACTACAACAACGGGGCTACCAATTTGGTTATCGCGCTGATGCGTAGACAGTTTGACGACCGTGAGGCGTGGCTCAACTTTCCATTTGAGTCGCTGTTTGCCCCATTGGGGATGGAATCGGTCGTGTTTGAAACAGATGCTCACGACAACTATTTGGGATCGTCATTAATTTACGCGAGTGCGCGTGACTGGGCCCGTTTTGGGCAACTGTTGCTCCAAGACGGCGAATGGGAGGGGGAGCAAATTCTGCCTGAAGGTTGGGTTGAATATATGATTTCACCCAATTCAACGACCAACAGCGGTTGGTACAGCAACGGATTTATTTGGCTGGGTGAACAAGGTTGGAATATGGGGGTTGATATTCCGGCCGATGATTATTGGTTGAGCGGGTTTGACGGACAGTATGTGGTGGTGATTCCCAGTAAAGAGCTTGTGATTGTGCGTATGGGGCTCACCCAAAACGAAAATTTTCGAACGCGACCAGACTTTATGGAGCCGATTTTGCAAGTGATCGATTAAGGAAATTAAATCACTTGGTAATTCAGTGTAAAAAGCAGCAAAATAGCAGAACTATGAAAGCTGTTTTTTACACCGAATTTGAAAAGCCCCCTGTCATTGAGAAATTACCCGATCCTGAGCCCACGGCCGACGGCGTTGTGGTTCAAGTTGAAGCCACCGGCGTCTGCCGTAGCGACTGGCATGGCTGGATGGGGCACGACAGCGATGTCAATTTGCCCCATGTGCCTGGGCATGAATTGGCCGGAATAGTGGTTGAAACGGGCAAAAATGTGTCGCGCTTTCAAAAAGGGGATCGGGTGACGGTCCCGTTTGTGGGTGGATGCGGCACCTGTGGCGAATGCTCATCCGGCAATCACCAAGTTTGCCCAACCCAATTTCAGCCCGGCTTTACCCACTGGGGGAGCTTTGCTGAATATGTGGCGCTGGGATATGCAGATACCAATCTGGTTAAACTGCCGGATACGGTAGAGATGGTTCCGGCCGCCAGTTTGGGCTGTCGCTTTGTGACTTCGTTCCGTGCGATTGTTGATCAGGGTAAAGTCATGGCCGGGCAGTGGGTGGCCGTACACGGCTGTGGGGGTGTGGGGCTTTCAGCCATCATGATCGCTAATGCGCTGGGGGCCAATGTGATAGCCGTTGACATTGACGATGAAAAGCTAGAGTTCGCTCAATCGATTGGGGCTGTAGCAACGGTGAATGGAACAGGCAAATCCTCGGCCGAAGTGGTGGAAGCGGTGCGTGATCTTTCAAGCGGGGGAGCACACGTTTCGGTTGATGCACTAGGTCATCCAACTACCTGCTACAACTCGGTGGCTAACCTGCGCAGGCGGGGCAAGCACATTCAGGTGGGTCTGATGGCGGGTGATCATGCCAACGCTCCTATTCCGCTGGGATTGGTGATTGCGTGGGAGCTTGAGGTGCTCGGCAGTCACGGAATGCAGGCGCACCGGTACCCTGAAATGCTAAGAATGATTGAAGCGGGCAAGCTGGCTCCTGAAAAGCTCATCGGCCGAACCATTTCGCTCGAAGAATCGATTGATGTGCTGATGGAGATGCCGAAATTTGACGGGGTAGGTGTCACCGTTATTGATCGATTTTAGCCCGTGCTGACTGGAGTTGAGCCAGCAGGCCTACACAAGCCGTGCATGATTTGCAGAGTTCGATGCACGAAATGACTATTAGGTTCTGCGTTTTCCTTGTACATTTGAGTCTGGGGCATCTAGGCTCAAAACAAGGAGTAAAAAATGTATATTTTTGTAGAACTTTGGAATGTGAAACAGGCGTGGCTCGACATGTCGCAAGAGGATCGTGGTGCATACGTCAACGGGGTTGGGGGGGCAATGGAAGAGTTAGCTAAAGCTGGGGTAGAGTGCCTTTGCTGGACCCACGTAGATAACAAAGATTACCTAAGCGGACATGATTACATTGCCGTTTGGAAAATGCCAGACGAAGCTACTGTTGAATTGTTTGAGAAAACGGTTGAAGGTGCAGGCTGGTACAACTACTTCGAGCAAGTTAACGCTCGTGGCGTAATGGACACGCCGCAAGATGTTTTAGGCCATCTTGTTGGGCTTTAAAACCTAAACCATGGCGGCCGGAAAAAATTTGGCCGCCATGATTTTTTAGCTTTTAGAGGGTTGCCAAAAAGTCGCGGATCGCGGCCAAGTAAGCCTCATTCTCTGTGTGCATCGGGAAATGAGCGCTGTTGTCAAACTTAGCCAGAGTGGAGCCAGCAATCTCTGCGTGCATGTCTTCATGCGCTTGCCGGCCGGTGATGAAGTCGTATTTGCCGCTCATGAGCAACGTTGGCACGTTAATGGCGGACAGTTTCCCTTTCAGATCAAACTCACCCAACATGGCAAAACCACGATTCCACGCCCCACCTTTGTAAACGGTGTTGGCATCAATTTGGGCCGCTAACTCGCTGTCTATATCCTTCCAGTAGATGGGGAGAGCCGTCCGCCACGTCTCTGCAAATTCTTCATCGCTTTCAAACGGACCGCCAAATATCCGGCCGATGGCCCCCATCGCTTCTGGCGTTTGCCAGTCTGGGAAAGCTGGTTCGTAGTGGATGTTGTACGAGGTGCTGGCCAAGATTAGCCCTGCCAGATTTTCTTGATATTTAAGCGCATAATTTTGCGCCACAAACCCGCCGTACGAGTGTCCGTAGAGCACAATTTTGTCATAGCCCAATGATTTGCGCAGTGCATCCGCATCATCGATTAAGGTTTCAAAACTGATGTCGTCGTAGTTATCAACGGCCGGTGAACGGCCGTTCCCACGATGATCGTAGTAGATGATTTCTGCCACATCGCTTAATGCATCAAGCGACGGCCGGAAGTAGCTGTGATCTAACCCCAAGCCCCCGTGCATAACCAAAACTGGTGTCCCCGATCCGACTTTTTCAACAAATAAATCGCTCATTTAATTTCTCCTTTAGCTCC
>JAHDGV010000958.1 GCA_020631655.1 Chloroflexota bacterium
GCAAATTACCCATCGGAAACGGGAAGCCATCCTCCCCAAAATAAAAGTCGTTGACGGCCAAGGTTTTCTGGAAAACGGTTCGATTGCGCCGTACAGGATTCACCGCCATCAACGCGGTGTTGTTGTGTTGCATGTAGTTCCGGCCGACCATGTCTGAGCCGTTAGCCAGCCCGTTTGGATGGCGACTATCGGCCGATTTAAGAAGCAGAGCGGCTGAGTTGACCGTGCCACAGGCCAATACATATTTGTCCGCCTGAACCGTCACCACGTCACCGTCACGCTCAACTTCCAACCCACTAATCGTTGTCCCGTTTGGGTCAACCAACAGCCGCCGGACGTTTGAGTTGGTCCACAGCTCAACGGTGTCACTCTCAAGAGCGGGGCGTATGGCACACACATCCGCATCGCTTTTAGCCAGTACCTTGCACGGGAAGCCGTCACAGGTGGCACAGCGGATACACCGGCCGCCGTCTCGCAAGTCGATCCCCATCGGATACGAAAACGGATGCAATCCCTGCTGTTGGAGCTTTTGCTGTAAACGGGCGATCTCTGGCTCATGAGCCACGGCCGGAAACGGGAACGGTTGCGACCGCTCCGGTTCAGTTGGATCTTCACCCGTTTGTCCATGGACTTTGTACAACGCCTCAGCCTTGCAGTAGTAAGGCTCAAGCTCGTCATAACTAATCGGCCAAGCGGGGGCGGTCCCCCCTTCATGCTCTAGTGCTTCAAAGTCTTCACGCCGCAAACGGGGAAAAGCGGCCCCAAACACTTTGGTGTTGCCGCCCACAAAGTAGTGAACGCCCGGCTTAAACCGGGTTCCGCCGTTGATATCGTGCCAAAGCTCGTTTGGTTTGTACCGGTTTTCTTTAAAGATGGCGGCCGACTCCCAGTTCTGGGGTTCTTGTGGCAAATATCCGCCACGCTCCAGAATCAGAACCGAAGCCCCGCTGTTGCGCAGAGCATACGCCAGCGTTCCGCCCCCCATCCCGCTACCAACAATGACAATATCAACTTGCTTCATATCTGAATCTCTTTGGAGCTGTTACAATCGTCAATCCAAAATCGTTAATCGTAAATTAGCTTAGCCCTTAATCGAGCCAGCCATCAGCCCTTCAACAAAATAGCGGCCCAAGAAAATATAAACCACGATCGTCGGCAATGCCGCAACCACCGCACCGGCCATCACCACGTTCCAGTCTACCGAAAACGATCCAGACAGATTGTTTAACGCCACCGTAATCGGCTGAGCCTGTGGATTGGGAACCACCGTCACCGCAAATAAAAACTCGTTCCAGATGTTGGTGAATTGGAAGATTCCCACAACAACGAAAGATGGGATCGATAACGGCAACATGATTTGGGTAAAGGTGGTGAAGATATTCGCCCCATCCA
>JAHDGV010000221.1 GCA_020631655.1 Chloroflexota bacterium
GGCCGCAACTTCCCCCTGCCAATACCCATCACAAAAGTAGCGAGTTGAGTACAAGGCTTCTTTATCTAGATCTCCCCAATAGGTTCCAAACAACACATGCATTTTGTCAGCTTCTGACAGTTTTTCAACCGGTTTTACTTTGTACATCGAAAAGCGATTAATCAGCACATCGATATCAGGTGCTTCAAACTGGCGATCCCCAACAATAATGTCAGAAAAATGACCCAAATTTAGAATTGTATGGTTGGCGTTGCTCTTGTCTACCTGCCAAAACTGGCTGATGTTCAAGGTGATCATCTCATCCTGCTTTAAAGCAACAATCTCGGCCAAAATAATATCAAGCGGCCGAAAATACTTGCGATACGACTCATAGGTGCTCAAAAAATCGCTAAACTGAAATAGGCGAGTGAGTGCAGTCTCTTTGTTCACCACAAGAGAAACGAGGGTGCCATCTTCTCCCCAATCCTCAAATTCTAAGTCTGAGGGGGCAAAAATAGGGAGCCAGTTTATGGGGATTAAGTTATTTGCTTCGATTTCTGTACGCCACCCAATATGAAGATTTGTTCGATGTCCCATGTTGTCAATTAAACTGCGTAGTGAGTCCGAAACTCGTTATTGAAATAGCCTCGCTCCCTTTTTCTCTTCACCATAATTGTCTCTCTATCAGCTAAAAAAAGCTACCCCATTTGTGGAAAATTAACCCGCTTTTGTCAGGGCGTACACGGCCGTACGTGCCCGCCATCTTGCCCCTTTTTCGATTTTTTGGTTCCCTTCAAGGTAGACACGATCATCAATCTCAACCCCGATCCACTGGGTTAAATCTTCAAAGTCAGACAGGGTAAACAGCTGCCACCGCTTGTCCCCATCCCATTTTTGTTCAATGTCTGGAAACTGCGGAACTCGGCCGGTCAACAGATACTCAATGCGGCAACGCCAATACCCCCAATTGGGGAAACTCACGATGGCGCATTTACCTACACGCAACATCTCGTTAATGATAAAAGTTGGATTGTTCAAGAACGGTAGTGTTTGGCTCAAAATCACCACATCTAAACTATCATCTGGATAATCGGCCAGCCCCTCTTCGATATTCCCCTGACGCACACTCAAACCACGACGGACACAGGCTAAAACGCCATCTTCGCTTAGCTCAATACCGCTCCCGCGCGCCTGCTTGTGTTCGATTAAGTATTCCAGCAGTTCACCGTCGTCACAGCCCAAATCAAGCACACGCGCCTCGGCCGGAATTAGCTCGGCAATAGTTAACAGGTCGGGTCTTGAAATCATGATGTGCCTGCCAATATCTCTTTTTCTAAACGGCCCAAAAAGCTTTGCAACAGGCCAGTCATTGTCTCGACCTCTAACAAAAAGGCATCGTGCCCCCACTGGCTTTCAATATCCAAATAGGTAACATCAGCACCCACGGCCGTGAGCGCTCGCACCAACTCTTTACTGTGATAGCTAGGGTACAGCCAGTCGCTCGTAAAGCTAACGACCAAGTAGCGTAGTTTTGTAGATTCGGTAAATGATGCAGCTAGCGTCCCCGATGGCTGAGTCAGGTCAAAATAGTCCATCGCTTTGGTGATGTAGAGATAAGCGTTGGCATCAAACCGCTGGGTAAACTTACTGCCGTTGTAGCGTAAGTAGCTCTCTACTTCGAACTCTGTTTCAAACTCGTAGCCGTATTTTTCAAGGTTGTGCAATCGCCGGCCGAACTTTTGGTGCATCGACTCTTCGCTCAGGTAGGTGATGTGCCCCACCATGCGAGCTACGGCTAGTCCTGCATCGGGACCTGTGCCAGACTCATGATAATCCCCTTTGTTCCAAGCAGGGTCCGCATAAATCGCCTGACGGCCGACCTCGCCAAACGCAATCTCCATCGGGCTATGATGGGACGTCGTTGCGATCGGGATCGCCGCATGAATGCGTTCAGCATGATGGGCCGCCCACTCAAGCACCTGCATGCCACCCATCGATCCACCGGCTACGCAAACAAGTTTGCCAATGCCCAAATGATCAATCAGCTTGACCTGCGCCCGAACCATGTCGCCAATGGTGATAACCGGAAAGTTTAAGCCGTAGGCCTTGCCCGTATTCGGATCAATTTCGGTTGGGCCGCTTGATCCATAGCACCCGCCAATCACATTGGAACAGATGACAAAAAATTTATCAGTATCAAAGGCTTTGCCCGGGCCAATGCAGTCGTCCCACCAGCCGGGTGTTTTATCATCTTCTGAATGATATCCGGCCGCGTGCGCGCTACCGGTCAGCGCATGGCAAATCAATATCGCATTACTTTTTTCAGCGTTTAGCGTCCCCCAAGTCTCGTAGGCCAGATTCACCGGGGAAAGCGTCAATCCACTATCCAACACAAGCGGGTCGTTCTCTGCAAAAGTGAAAGTTTGAATAGGAACAATCATTGGAGTGACGATTTACGATTGATGATTTTCGATTTACGATTGGTCGTTCGCCATGGCAAAATCCCAATCGTAAATCGTCAATCTGAAATCCAAAATCAGGTCAGCTATGCTGATAGTGCTTGATCAAGATCCCACAAAATGTCGTCTGCATCTTCGATACCGATGCTCAGGCGGACAAAGTCAGGGGTGACACCCGCATTGATCAACTCTTCTTCTGAGAGCTGGCTGTGGGTGGTGCTAGCTGGGTGAATGGCCAATGATTTGGCGTCCCCAACGTTGGCTACGTGGCTGAACAGCTCAAGGTTGTTGATGAAGTCTTCGCCTGCTTGACGGCCGCCTTTCACACCAAAGCCCATAATCGCGCCCGGTCCTTTTGGCAGATACTTTTTCGCCAATTCATGATCCTTATGGCTCGGTAAGCCCGGATATGCAACCCATTCCACTTTGTCATGACCTTCTAAGAACTCAGCCACTTTCTGCGCGTTTGCAACGTGGCGGTCCATCCGCAAGCTGAGCGTTTCTAACCCGATCAAGGTTGCCCAAGTGTTAAACGGAGATTGGCTTGCACCTAAGTCACGCAGGGTTTGAACCCGTGCTTTCAAGATAAATGCGGCCGCACCTAGATCAACATATTTGATTCCCTTGTATGCCGGATCAGGATTGGTGAAGTTGGGGAACCGGCCGCTGGCCCAGTCAAAGTTTCCGCCATCAACCAAAATACCGCCAATCGAGTTGCCGTGACCACCGATAAATTTGGTGGTGCTGTGACTAATAATATTGGCCCCATGCTCAAACGGTCGGCACAAATATGGGCTGGCAAACGTATTGTCGATCATCAATGGAATATTGTGTGCTTTGGCGATATCCGCTATTTCATCGAAGCGGAACACAGAAATATCTGGGTTACCAAGCGTTTCACCATAGATCAGTTTGGTGTTGTCTTGAATGGCGGCCGCAAATGCTTCTGGGTCAGATGGGTCTACAAACGTTGTGTTGATGCCCAGCCGGGGGAACATGTAGTTGAACTGGCTAAAGCTACCGCCGTACAAACGGCTACTCGCAACAATGTGGTCCCCTTGCTCTAACAATGACAAGAATGCCAGTGCCTGTGCACCGTGCCCACTGCTGGACGCCAGTGCACCAACTCCACCCTCCAAGTTAGCGATCCGCTGTTCCAACACATCGTTGGTTGGGTTCATGATTCGGGTGTAAATGTTGCCTAGTTCCTGCAAAGAAAACAGGTTGGCCGCATGCTCTGTGTCGTTAAACTGGAAGCTGGTAGTTTGGTAAATCGGGACAGCACGACTGCCTGTATCAATGTCTGGGGTATGGCCAGAATGTAGCTGTCGGGTGCTAAACCCTAAATCACGATCAATATTTTCGATTCCCATGTTGGGTACTCCTTTTTTTAATAGCCATTCCTATTTTCAAACAATAAAAAACCCCCTGGATAATGGGTTATCCAGGGGGTTTGAGTTTTGGTTGATGGCTCGGCAAGTGCTGAGCGGACAGTTGGGGCCTGCTGCTTTCATCTTCCAGACTACTCTGACGGATTTAGCACCATTTCTCGAAAAGGCTTCGAGCGGTTGCTGAGGTTTCAAAGGGCCGTTTCCCTCCACCTCTCTGGATAAAAGTGAATGGCTATTGATAAGTGTTCAATAGCTTTGGGCTATTTAATTTTGAAGTCGGAATATTAGTATCGGATTCTTGAGTTGTCAAGACTACATCAGCAAAAGGTATGAATAGAAAAAGCACAACAAAAGCGGCCGAATCCAATCCAAAACGGCCGTTTTAGCGTAAACAAGGGTAATTGCGGGGATTTTTCCCGAAAAACTAACTCTCTAAATCTTACAAATTTCGAACAGCCACGTATAATCCAAGCTCGATTTTGCGTCCTTAAAAATACGTGGGGAGACATATTTACAAACAAAAATTGACAGATATTCGGCTGAATCCCAGTATCAGCTGTGAATCTTTGTTTCAGCCGTTTTCAAGAAACATTGACCATTTCGCCCGACCCTAGAACAAGCGAGAACAAGTCATGACCAACCAAATGAATTCAATTAAAAGCTCGGCCGGACCCATTGTTGGAGAAATCGCACCCAACTTTAATCTCAAAACGATTCAGGGAACATCGATTCAATTGAGCGATTTTGTTGGGGAAAAGCGGGTACTACTTTGGTTTTCGCGCGGATTCACATGTCCCTACTGTCGCGGTTACATGGACATGGTGATTGACGGCTACGAGGATTTTAAACAGGGCAATATCGAAGTTATTCAAATATCCCCAAACCTTTTGCAAAGCGCGATCAAATTTTTCGGCGAGCATGCGCCCCCGTACCCAATGGTTTTTGACCCGGACAAACGGCTTTTTGCCAACTACGGCATCGGCCGGAAAGGGACCCTTGCCGCAACCGGATTGATGACAAAATCGATGATAGAAGCGGGCAAGCGGAGGGAATTTGGCAAAACAATGCGGGCTACAGCGATAGATGTGGTTGACACCCGGTTTTTGCAACGGCTCCACCACCATGCCTTAACTGCAACCAATCAAGCAATAGTCGCTATCGGGATCGACGGCCGGATAAAACATCGGCACGAAGTGGCTCCACTGGAAGATTTACCGGCCGCACCAACCATGATCAAGTTTCTGCAAAACGGGTCAGCGTAGGGACGTCATGAAAACTCAAACCCGACTTCCTCTTACCGACCGGCTCGCCAATGTCAGCGAGATTCTCATCTCATTCGCCTCATCTCCCGTGCTGAGTCACTACTATCAGGTGCTGGCAGACTTTACCCGCTTCACCATTCACTACGATTTCTTGGGGATCGCTCTGGTTGACCCAACAGAATCTGCCTACATCATCCATTCATTAGATGCGAAAATTGAAGAGATCGAAGAGCTAATTGAATTTGAATCAATCGACAAAGGGATCATCGGTGAAGTGATTCAAACGGGTAAAGTCTCCCGCTCTCAATTAGCATTGACCGAAGAGCCTCCCCAATCAGCCTTTCAATTTTTATGCACCGATTACCACCTGCACAACCAGCTAATCATTCCGCTTGTTCAGGTCGAGCAAACAATTGGTGCGCTCATTTTTGCGGCCACCGAGGGAATGGACTACAACGAAGAAGATGAACGTGTGGGGGTCCTTTTGGCGGCCGGGCTAGCGGCCAATTTTGAAATGGCACGCCTTTATCAGGGGATGGCCGACGAGCGGGCGATGTTTAACTCGATGTTGCAAAGCGCAAAAGACGGCTTTGTTCTGATCGATCCAGACATGCAGGTGCAATATTGCAACCCGGCCTTTGACACGATGTTTAATATCGCACAATCAGTCCAAGGGGAGCTTTTAACCGATCTGTTTTTTGAGCATCCGTTTATCAAACTGTTTCAAGAAGATGAGTTGGATCAACTTGAGCTAGAGCTTGAAGACGGCCGGATTGTGCAGGCTGTGCGTCATACGATCATTTCAGAATTTGGGGATCATTTAGGATGGGCGGCCGCGCTCCACGACATCACCTTGCTCAAAGAATTGGTCAGCATGAAGACTGATTTTGTAAACACCGTGTCACACGATCTAAAAAACCCAATTGCTTCGATCCGCATGGCGGCCGACCTGATTCCGCTGGTTGGCGAAACCAATCAGGCGCAAAAAGACATGCACGACCGGATTGTGCGGGCCAGCATTTTTATGAAAGAGCTGGTCACCGAGCTTTTAGACATCGGCCAGCTAGAATCAAATTTGGGGCTAAAACTGCAAGAGCTAGATTTAACCGAACAGCTCGAAGATGTGATGTTTGCTCAGCAAACCCCGGCTGAAAGCAAAAACATTATGCTGGTATCTGATTTCAAAAAAGACACAGTAATCCAAGCAGACCCCGGCCGGTTGCGCCAGCTGTTTTTAAACTTGGTAGGCAATGCGGTGAAATACACCCCTGAAAATGGGGAGGTGCGTGTGACGCTCACTGGCCTAGAAAACGAGCGGGTGCAGGTTGATATTCAGGACAATGGGTTGGGCATCCCGGCCGAAGATTTACCCCACATTTTCGACAAATTTTATCGAGTTCGCACCGAAGATCGTGCCAATATTAAGGGGACCGGATTAGGCCTAGCCATCACCAAAAGCATTGTAGAAGCCCACGGTGGAGAAATCACGGTTGAAAGTGAAGTAAACAAGGGAACAACGTTCAGAATCGTTCTGCCGATAAAACAGCCGGAAGATTAAGATTGATCAACCACTCTATTTTCAACATGGGTCGATAACACAATAGAGGTTTGCGTGGGACCAAAATGGGAAAGCTTTTTAATAAAATCCTCGAGATCTAAAATCGAACCGATGGCGATTTTTAAAACAAACGAAGCCTGCCCTGTGATGTAGTGAGCCTCCAGCACTTCTGGGGTTTTTTTGACAAATTTTTGTAGCGGCTCGTTGCTTTCCGGCCGAGTGTTGACGTTCACAAATGCCACAATTGATTTCCCCAGCTTCTCTAAATTTAAACGAGCCGAGTACCCTTCAATCACGCCAGCATCTTCTAACTTCCGCACCCGCTCGCTCACGGCCGGGGTAGAAAGCCCAATCTGCTCCCCTAATTCGCGATAAGAAACACGGCCGTTTGTTTGCAACGCTTTTAAAATTTTCCAATCCGTTTCGTCTACTTTCTTCTCATTTAAAGCCATACACCACAATCTCCTAATTAATTAAATCGAATACCGAATTTTCTTAATAATTTTTATGTGTTTAAGCAAATGTGTCAACTATATTTATGCACACGCATTTTGTGCACATGGGCGTATTGCCTATGCAAGGGGTGATTTTAGATCACCCGCTATGCAGTATGTCGGGGTATTCCCACATCCCTTCCCAACAAAACAACAAACTTTTTAGGAGAATCAAAATGATTATTGGTGTACCCAAGGAAATCAAAGCTTTAGAAAATCGAGTAGGCTGTACCCCGGCCGGAGTAGCGGAGTTCGTGCGTCACGGACACACTGTGCGCGTTGAAACCGGTGCTGGCAATGGCAGCGGTTTTAGCGATGAAGAATATATTGCCGCCGGGGCAGAAATGACCAGTGACGTAGCCAAAGTGTGGGCTTCAAACATGGTCTATAAAGTAAAAGAGCCATTGGCTGAAGAATATGGCTACTTCCGCGATGACCTATTGCTGTTTACCTATTTGCATCTTGCGGCCGAAGCGCCGTTGACCGAAGCGCTCATCAAAGCAGGCACAACCAGCATCGCTTATGAAACGGTTCAAGTCGGCCGTTCATTACCCCTGCTCACCCCAATGAGTGAAGTTGCCGGCCGGATGTCGGTTGAGCTTGGTGCTCACTTCCTGAAAAAAGCATACGGCGGTAAAGGAATTTTGCTCGGTGGCGTTCCGGGTGTTCGCCCCGGCACCGTTACGATCATCGGCGGTGGCGTTTCAGGTGTAAACGCGGCCAAAATGGCTTTGGGATTAGGTGCTCGCGTTTTGATCCTCGACATCAATGCAGACCGGCTCAAATATTTAGATGATGTTTTTGGTGCCCGCATCGAAACAGTCATGTCAAACAGCGGCAACATTGCAGAAGCGGTTGCTGAGGCTGACCTTTTGGTTGGTGCGGTTTTGATTCCTGGTGCATCTGCTCCAAAAATTGTGACCGAAGAGATGGTTAAAAGCATGTCGGCCGGATCTGTCATCGTTGACATCGCCATTGACCAAGGTGGTTGCATCGAAACGGTTGACCGTGTGACCTATCACGACGAACCGATCTACACCAAACACGATGTAGTTCACTACTCAGTCGGCAACATGCCCGGCGCAGTGCCACGCACATCAACCCTTGCGCTAACCAATGTAACCCTGCCGTACGCAGTTAAATTGGCCAATATGGGTGCAGTCGAAGCGATGAAGGCTGATCAGTCTCTCAAAGTTGGTCTGAACACCATGCAGGGTAAAGTGACACACGAAGGTGTTGCAACATCTTTGGGCTATGACTTTGTTTGCCCAGATTCGTTGCTAGGCTAATTAACCAAAGTTTGGGGTTCGTGCTCCAGTTACTCAATCCCTGTCAGACGGCCGAGCCAATTTGCTAAAAAGAAAAACTTAAGGCCGTTTGACTGGGATTTGGTTTAGGCCGCAGGCACAATATTCAAGTCACCTAATAAACAATCTTCAAAAACTTCGGAATCTTTGTCCCAACTAT
>JAHDGV010000222.1:0-1880 GCA_020631655.1 Chloroflexota bacterium
AACACCATCAACATAATTTTCGACAAGCTACTTTCAGCCGTTTATTCCCGCATCGAATATGACACGGCCGGTCATACCGATCTAACCACCCTGATCGGTGAAGTGACTCATGAGGGGAACTGTACCCAAACGGCCCAACAGCTTTTTGATCTCGATAAAGTATCTGTCTGTGACGATGGGACAAAACACATCATCATCCCCACTCTTGAAGGATTAACGCCCCACATCTACTCCGGCCTCGTGTCAATTTCTATCTGGGATGCGGAGCGCACTTTAATTGATTCGTACCCAGAGTTAGACGAAGAAACAGCCGGCCGGTTAGAGCGCAATCAGCGCAAAATTCTCGACTGGCGACTAGGCTCAGACAACAGCGACTTTCCGAATGGATTTATATTTAGAAACATTCCAGATCGGTATCCGCTTAACTTTTTTAACAGGGATGTGATTTACGGCATCCCCATTTACGATGCGACCAAAACCGATCTAATCGGCTCGATGATTCTCATCATTTCACCATCTAGCTTTAGCAACCGCTGGATCGCCACCCGCGCCTTTATGCTGGTGGTGTTACCGATCTTTTTAATCAGTAGTTTGTTCGGCTCGTTCTTTGTGGCGCGGGAAATCCGGCGACGCATTCGCAGAGTGCAGGGAATTACCCAGCAGTGGGCCGTGGGTGATTTTTCACCCCGCATTAGCGATAAATCCCGAGATGAGATCGGGTTGTTGGGCCAAGATCTGAACCAGATGGCACATCAGCTTGAAGAATTAATGGATACAAAGGCGCTTTTGGCCAAGGCTGAGACTCAGCAAAAAATTGCGCGTGATTTGCACGACGCGGCCAAGCAACAGCTGTTTGCCGCCACAATGCAGTTGAGCGCGGCCAATTCGCTGCTAGAACAAAAGCCTGAATCAGCCCGAACCCATCTAGCCAATGCAACAGATTTAACCAAGCAGGCACAGCAAGAGTTATCGGCCGTGATTAACGAGCTACGACCGGTACGGCTCAACAAACAAACGTACGAAGAAGCGATTGAAGAGTTGGTCCAAGATTTTTCTCGGCAACAGCTTCTACCAATCGAATTAACCCAAACATTAAAACGGCCCGTCCCAAAACAGATGGAGCAACCGATCTATAAAATTATTCAGGAAGCGCTGAGTAATATCACCAAGCACAGTGGCGCAACTGTAGCCGAGATATTTCTCTTGAGCGATGCAGTTCGAGTTAAGCTCATCGTGCGCGACAACGGCCGGGGGTTTGATCCCACCAAAAGGGCGGCCGGGTTTGGCCTAGAATCTATGCAACACAGAGCAGAGGAATTGGGTGGAAAATTAACCATCAACAGCGACGAGAAAGGGACCACCATTCTCATCACTTGCTAGTTGAAAGGCAAAGAAACAACTATGGAAAAAATCTCAGTTTTATTGGTAGACGACCACGCAATTGTGCGCAATGGGGTGCGTGCGGTGCTTGACCTGCTTGAAGACATCGACGTGATTGGTGAGGCCAGCAGTGGGCTAGAAGCGATCACAGAGGCGGAAAAACATGCGCCAGACGTTGTTTTAATGGATTTAATCATGCCAGAAATGGACGGGATTATTGCAACCCGCAAACTTAAATCGGTCAGCCCACGTTCTCAGGTCATTGTGCTCACCTCGTTTCATGAAGATGAACATATTTTCCCAGCGATTCAGGCCGGTGCGCTCTCTTATCTGCTAAAAGATATTGATGCGGATGATTTGGCCGATGCGATCCGGCAAGCGGCTAAAGGGGAAGCGGTTTTGCACCCGCGCATTGCGGCCCGGGTGGTGGCAGAAATTAGCGGCCGGCGGGGGGAAGAGGTCAACGTTTTTTCTGAGCTTAGCGAGCGGGAGCTGGAGGT
>JAHDGV010000222.1:1980-8605 GCA_020631655.1 Chloroflexota bacterium
GTGCTTTAAACCGATCACTTAATCCGATACGTTAAAACAGAATCCCTATTTTTGGAGTGTTATGTTCAAAAAGATTTTTCTGTTTTTGTTATTCAGCCTGTCTGCAATCAGTTTTGGAGCCACGGTGTTGGGCTACTTTGCAAGATGGGTAAATTTTGCCGAGTTTCTGGTTAGTTTCCGGCCGCTACTTTGCCTTGTTGGATTGGGTCTGACGCTGTTTAGCTTGCGCTCAAAACATCGATTTAGGCTGGCGCTGGCTCTATCTGTTTTTATCCTGAACGGAATTGAAATCGCCCCGTACCTGCTCCCGCACGGCCGAGCAGATGAACAAAATTTCTCGGTGCTGTTTTACAACGTTGATCGGGCCCAAATGGAATATGTTGGCCCAGCGGCCGTGATCGATTTGGTTGAAAGCACACCGGCCGACTTGGTTGTGTTGCGCGAAGTCGGTGTAAAACCGGCCGAGCAATTGCTGGACCAATTTGAAAGCCAATTCCCATACAGCTTGGCATATCAACATTCATCAAACGATGGTGTGCTGATTTTTAGCCATGTGCCGTTAAATGAACCAGAGATCACTCAGCTGGGCGGCGGCCGACAGGTGGCACTGGCTGATTTGACCATTCAGTGTCAGCAGGTTCACCTCGTGGCTCCCCATCCCACCAACCCATACATGGGGATTCAGTCTCGCAATCAACAGCTAGACGCAATTGCTGACTATGTGGATCAAACGCAGGAACCGATGCTGGTGGTGGGTGACCTAAACGTCACGATGTGGTCGGGTTGGTACAAGCAAATTGAACGGGCCGGGGTGCGCAACGTGCGTTTGGGGCACGGCATTCACCCGACTTGGCGGGTTCCCGGTTTTGCGTTTCAGATTCCGTTTATCTATTTCCCCATCGATCACATTTTGATCAGCGAGGAGATAAAAACCTTTTCTATTGATCGATTGCCATGGCTCGGGTCAGACCACCGGCCGATTATGGCGCAGTTGGAAATGCCGAATAGCTGTGCAACCTGATAGTTACGCTTATCACTAGTGAGCGAGGTTTTAACGATGGCGTCATACCTGCGCAGGCAGGTATCCAGCGCTAGATTTCCGCCTGCGCGGAAATGACGTTCTCTCAAGATATGGCAACTAAGACCTGCCAAGGTGCAACAAGCGACGATAAAGCGTAGGTTGACAGTCAAGTTAAGGATAATATACTTATGCATAATTATCATATGTATTGGAGGTCCAATGAATGTCAAAGACCAAATCAAAAAAGGAAGTACAGAAACTTTGATTCTGGCGCTTGTATCTGATCGGCCGATGTATGGATACGAGTTAACCCAAGAGCTGAAGCAACGCTCGAACGGATATTTTGAAATGAAGGAAGGATTGCTTTACCCAACCCTGCACCGCATGGAGAAAGAAGGGTTGATTAAAGCGGAATGGCAAACGCCTGAAAGCGGCCGTAAACGGAAGTATTACGCGCTCACTGCGGTGGGAAAAGAAGCCCTTGGGTCACAAAAGGAAGAGTGGCGTACCTTTATGACTCAAATGCAGGAGCTTTTAGGTTAAGCCACAAACACACCCCTATGACTACGATTGATTCTGTACTGCAACAAATCCGTCAGCAGCTCAATTTGAGTACGGAAACGGAAGTGGAAATATTGGAAGAGATCCGGACCCATTTTGAGGATGCGCTTGATCACGGCCGGTCAAAAGGCTTATCGGATGACGTGGCTCTGCAAGAAGCGGCCGAAGCATTCGGGATTCAACTAACGGTTGAAGGGTTACGAAATGTCCACGCAGAATGGGAATCGGCCGATGCGATTCTGGCGTGCATCATCCCAACCTTTGCGGCTCTGATCCTGCGCTGGCTAGCCTTTGCCCCCAACGGATCAGCCATCGGCTGGCAAAATTGGCTGTTAACCCCAGCTTTCTGGGTCGTAGCGCTTGTTTGCTTGCTGATCCCCATCATCCGCTTTAACCAATGGCACTACGCCATGGTGAGTTGGGGCATCTTTTGGTTTTTTACTGTCATTTTTATCGCGTTGCCCAACATCCAAAGTTGGTAAAACCAATTACGATTTTTGATTTTTGATTGGCGAATAATCACTCATCTCTGAGCCTGTGCCGTCAATCCAAAATCTGAAACCTAAAATCTGAACATGAACGATTTAGCAATTATTGAAACAATCCTGAGGAACAGGACAATCTTTTTTCAAGAGATTCGAGACGGCATTCGCCTAAATGAAAAAATGCGTGCGATGTTTGTGTCGAGCCTCATTTTCTTTGCGCTCTACGGTGCAGTGATGGGATCGAGCCACAGCTTGTGGCAAGCGCTCAGCTCATCGCTCAAACTGCCGATGATGTTCTTGGCCACGCTGTTTATTTGTGCCCCCACGCTCTATTTTTTCAACGTGCTGTTTGGGTCTAATCAGAGCATTAGCCAAAATGTGGCGCTGATTTTAACTGCGATTACGGTGACGGCCGTCTTGCTCCTCTCGTTTGCACCCATCACCCTTTTCTTTTTGCTGACCACCAGCCAGTATCAGTTTTTCAAACTGCTGAATGTCGGTATCTTCTCGGTGTCCGGCATTATGGGGGTGATCTTTTTGGCTCAGGGGATGCGTATCGTCTCGGCCAGTGGCGGCCGACAAGGTGCGGCCGGCCGGCGCATGGTT
Source organism: Chloroflexota bacterium (assembly GCA_020631655.1). GTDB lineage: Bacteria > Chloroflexota > Anaerolineae > Promineifilales > Promineifilaceae > WTJY01. Next base: position 4,654 of record JAHDGV010000222.1, read on the forward strand.
TTGCGGCTCTGGATGTTTTTGTATGCGTTTGTGGGCAGCCAGCTTGCTTGGACCATCCGGCCGTTTTTCGGTGCTCCTGACCTTGACTTTGAACTTTTCAGACAGCTTGGTGGCAACTTTTACACCAACATTTTCGCTAGCCTTGGGGAAATCTTAGGCTTTTTAACGGTGCAATAAGCGAGATTTATCATGTCTGAAAAACAAGAAAAAGCGATGGATCAGATTCTTGACCTGCTCCTTGATGCTTTAAACGAGCGTCAGCAGACCCGAGGATCAACGGCCGCGGCACCACCAATCCCTGAAAAGATTGATGAACCCCCAGCCGAAAATAAGGCTGAGGAAGATAAGCCTCAGCCAGAAAAGAACCCTAAAAGCGAATATGAAATTCGTGAACCCAAACAGCTAGCCAAGAATAAAACAAGCAAAAAAACGGCCGCCAAAGCCAAAAAGAAGAGCGCCCCCCTTGTAGATGCTTTTAAACATGTGGTTAACGAAGTGGCTGTAGATGCTCCCGAAACCATTGAACCAGAGAAGGAAAAAACCGATTATGGATTATGGGATGAGTCGGCCGAGCGTTTGCCCACCATCAACATGAACAAGGTTTTTTACCGGATGGCGATCTCTCTGTTTTTGCTGATTGTGGTTGTCAACATGCCGTTCAACCGATTTGGTACCAATCTTGCCCGGGCAATGCCAGATGAACGCGCGTTGATTGTGCGCAACGGGCTCGTGTTTAAAGGGCCGGGAGATGACATCTACGTTTTGGAAGACAATCACAAACGCTGGATCAGCTCACTAGCCGCCTTTGAACTCCACTATTTTGAATGGGAAATGGTGCATGAAGTGGATCAGGAATTTGTCGATCAGTTCCCAGATGGAAAACCGATTCACGTTCTCATTCGATGCGACGCTCAACCCCATATCTACCTGCTCGAAGAGGGTAAAAAACGGTGGATTGAAAATCCTCGCGAGTTCGAGAAAGCTGGTTTTGTGTGGGAAGAGGTCAAGTATGTTAGCAGCTGCTACAAACTCAAAAACGACTATCCAGATGGCATCCCCATCCCGGCCGATGCAGGCGATCCGCCAACTTGGTAACTCCCCCCACCTAACCTCCCCCAAGGGGGGAGGGACATATTCCCCTCCCTCCGGGAGGGGCTAGGGGAGGGTCGATTTACTTGAGCATATAAGATGGCTTAGTAAGCTCACTCAGGAATCAAAAAAGGGGCGTGTGAAAAATATTACACGCCCCTTTTTGTTTTTTCTAGTGAAGGACCTACTCGCTATCAGCCGTTTTTAGCCGCACATTGGCCACATCCACACTATCCCCCGTCACCCAAATCAACACCCGAAAAGATTTTTCACCTTCCCAGCCTGTAATTTGGCCCAAGTCTAGCGTTTGCCTAGCTGGAGCAGCATCACTCAGAGCATCAAAGTTCCGGTACAAGCCGCCTTCTTCTTGGATCTGAATCGAGTAGCTACTGGCATCTTGCACAGCGGCGATATCGATTTCCAGAATCGGATAGCTGTCCAAATCGGCCGTGATGATATCACTTTCGTATTTACCAAACGGGCCGTCAACGTTTTCATTGGTCACGGTTAAGCGCATACTGCCTTCGGCCGTCACTTCGGTCGCAATGTCTTGTGTTTGCCAGATGTGGGCCAACGGGTCAAACGTTTCTTCCCACCACACAGGCTGTACTTCGGTCAAGTTAAACGTCTCTTCGGTGGCTTCACCGGCCGGTTTAATCGTTAATCGATCCAGCGTCACTTCAGCCCCTTCGCCGCTTAACCACACCACGAACCTAAAGGTCTTCTCGCCACGCCAGCCGGTCATCTCTTTCAGATTCAGAGCCAAGCTGTTGGGCGCATCGCCAGAGTAAATATCAAACGAACGGTAATCCCCTTCATCTTCTTGGAGCTGAATCGTGTACGACGCACCCGGGGTCAGATTGCTGACAAACAGGTCAATAACCAAATCATCCAGCACCGGAATCGTAAACGGCTGGGATTCAATCCGGCCGAAGTCGGTATCTGGCCCATTCTCGCCCAGAATCAAGCCGCCACCTTCAGAAGTGAGTAACACCAGGTTAGTCTCATTCCAACCATAGTTGATCAGCTTGTCTTCAAACACAAACTCATCGCTGGTGATCGTTGGTTCTTCTGGCTCTACAGCCTCTTCAACCGGTTCAGGTTCTGCCACGGCCGGTTCTTCTGGAGCGGTTCCGGCCAAAATTTCTTCAGCCACATCCCCATCACTCAACTGCACCTGCACCATCAGCTCTTGAACCACAATCGGTTCTTGACTGCCGGGCAACCATGCAATGATGGAGAAATCATGCGGTTCGTTCCAGCCGGTGATGTCACGCAAATCAACACGATAGGCAAAGGTTCGGCCAGCGACCATGATGTCGAAGGTTTCAAAATCGCCACCCTGTTCCTGCAGTTGGAACACAATCCGGTCGCTCAGCGGAATATCAATGATGTTGGTGGTCAAAATCAGAGGCCGGTTAAAGCTAAATCGCAACGTCTCAGTTTCAAAACGGCGAGGCTGTGAATCATCACCCAGTTTATTGATCTGATACCGGCCGTCCCCAAGGGATTCGATGGAGCTGTTTTCTACATTTGTCGCTGGAATCGAATCTGGGGTCAAACGCCAAAGATCAGCAAATTGAACAAAGTTCAACCGATCATCTTCGGCCGTTGCAATGGTGTTCAAATAAATCTCAGCATCAATCGTGTTAAAACGATCTGGACCGTAGAACAGAATGTATTTGCGCACCGCTTCAGGCCCAACTGTGTTTTCATAATTCACGGTCAACAAGTTTGGCCCAATGATCGCAATCTCGCCTTCTAGATAGGTGCCATCGTACATCTCACGCACCACTTGAATCTCAGAATCTTTCACCCAGATGTCCGGCCGACGGACTGAGATCAGCGTGTTCTCACCCTGCGGCTGCTGAATCTCCGTCATGCCATTTTTCTCATGGACCGTAATCCAGTGTTGTCCGCCAGATAAATCGTTGCCGTTAAACTGACCCTCAAAAATACCGGCCAGCCGATCCCCTTTTTCTGTGCGAGCAAAGAACCCATCAGGGGCAATCGAAAAGCCGTCTACGGGCCAAATCCGCTCTTCAGTCCCTTCACGATGGAACGATGCGGTGATAATCATCTCGTTATCCCCATCACCCCAGCGGGTTTGCACCACCTGCCGGTCGTCAGTGAGTAGCTTGTAATCGCGCAACGGCTCGCCAAATGTTTGTGAGTTCACTACTTTCTGGAACGTATCTAATGTCTGAATCCAATATTCGTCCTCACCAAAATGCTTGCTTACGTCAACCATAAAGTTGTAGCCAAACGTCACATAATAGGTGAACAGATACTGCTCTTCAGATGCCCAAACCTCTAGGTTTAGGTCATGCTGATAGAACGCAACGTTTTCATGTAACACGTCGGCCGCAAATGGATATGGAACCCAGTGCTCATACTCTTCACCCAAATGGAGCAAAATCCCATTCCAGAATTTCTGTTGCAATGTCTGAGCATAACCGGTGATCGAGTTAGCAATCTGGTCAAAAACACCTTCGGTAAATAGCGGCTTCATCTTTGAAAGCCGTTCGTTTTCGTTGATTATCGCTTGGGTATACGCCGCAACCGATGCCGTTTCGCCATCATCCATCAGGGTGTAGCGCCAGCTCCGTTCACCCGTCATGTCCACAAACATAATGTCTTGTGGGTATTGGCGGGTGTAGGTTTCAAACATCTGGGTGTTCCGCTCATGAACCTCATCGGCCCATGGCTCAACCATATACCCTTTGTATTCGTACCAGGGGTATTCCGGCCCGCGGATTTTGCGCGACCCCATCGGCATTTGATCCGGTGTCGGGATCTGCTTGGTTTCAGGATCAACCGTGTTCCAGATCGTCCAGTTGGTAAACGGCATCGTCAGATACCC
>JAHDGV010000959.1 GCA_020631655.1 Chloroflexota bacterium
CGCCTTTCGGGGGATTGTACAGCCCGGCCCGTTGCAAGGCATCAGGACGGTTCACGCCAGCAAAAGCCACTTTGATCAAAACCTCACCATGGGCGGCTTCAGGAACGGGCCGCTTTGCGGGTTTAAGTACATCCGGCCCCCCGGGCTTGGTGATCTCAACTGCGGTCATCATCGGCATGAATGATCCTTTCCGTGGTGTTGTTCGTATCTAAAACAAACAGAAGGTAAACCATATGCAAAAAGTCATCCTTTGTATTCCACTGATTGCAAATATTGTGATCTTGAGTCTGGTGCTAAAATGGATGTGGTCAGCTTCAGCTGATGCTCAAATGGCTTATGGCCCCGACTCACCTTCAAGACGCATTCTGACCTGCATCTATTTTGCGATCACGGTCGCAAGTGCGGCTGGTTTGGTGATCCTTCGCTTTGTCGATGTGCATACAGCAATGTTGCTGATCACTCCATTGCTGGGCTTGCAGATCATTTACAAACTGCTGAGCGTTGCAGCCATCGGGTTCACAAACCCAGTGATCATATCAAACGCGATCATCGCCGTGGTATACGCGGGCCTTTTATTTTTGGTTTGGGTGATATCCTAACGGTTCCAACTTCCAGGCAAATCGACGCGTGGAATTTTGGTGGGGCGCTTGATCTGCCCCGCCAACCAATTGGGGCCTGCGAATAATTTGGACAAGGTCGTGTTGCCGCGGACGGTGGCTTTAAGTTGCTCCACTTGCATAACGTTCTCAATCCGGCGATCTAAGAAATCCCAAGTGGCTTGATGATCTTCGCTGTCATCCCCAAGCCAAAACAACACGACGGAGCTGTATAAAGCCGAAAGCGTTGCCCGCTTTGTGTACCAGTTCAAATCTTCCGAAGTATCCCCAAGCAATTCCCAAATGAGATCGGCAGTCCCCCAAATCAGTTTGGCCCCTTTTGCGGAATTTTGCGGAAACGCAAACAATGTTGAACCTCGCCGCACAGCTTCTTTATCGGTTACGACCTCCAATCGTGAACGCACCGCGAACGCCACCTTTTCGCGTATCTTCATTCCTTGGGTGTTTTTTGCCTTCCAACGGTCAATCAATGCTTGATCACCGCTTTTGTGAAATTCGACCGCAAGATCAATCGCACCTTGCGGGCAAACAGAAGATGCAATGAGCGGATCAAGTTCAGTTTCAGCAACCGCTGCGTCAAACGTGGCTTTTGACCATCCATCAAATGCAACATGCTTAACCGCAGCTTCTAGGAGTATACGTCGTGTTTCTTGGAATGAGAGATCAGACATTTTGCCCCCTTTTCGGCCCACTAGACAAATTAGCATGGAGTGCGTATACGGCCACTTCCTGCAACTTTTGCAACTCTAACCTAGAAAGGTGGTGACAAC
>JAHDGV010000960.1 GCA_020631655.1 Chloroflexota bacterium
CCAAAGAAGCGGTCATGGCCGTGACATCAACCACTTCAGCATCCAGCACAAACCGGAGCGTATCAGCATCGTGCACCGTGATATCGAGAACCACGCCACCGCCAGCGGCCGGGTTGTTTAAACGCCACGTTTGCAAATGGGGTGGCAAAAAGACCGCGTGGAAAACACGTGCATATTGAACCTCTCCGATTGCACCGCTCTTCACCAACTCACGCAATGTCCGGTGAGATGCGGCATTTCGTAAGTGATGGTTTGTGCCTAAAACAACGCCCGCTTTTTCGCAAGCTTCAACCATCTCCAGTGCATCTTCCAATGAGAGCGCCAGCGGTTTTTCGCACAAAACGTGTTTACCTGCGGCCGCGGCCATCAGCGTTTGCTCTTTATGCTTTTCGTTGGTGGTGCTGATGTAAACCGCATCGATTGAGTCATCTTCGAGCAACGCATCAATCGATTCATAAGCAATCGTCAAGCCGTTATCATGAGCGTACTTTTTGCCACGGGTGATGCTACTACTAAACACACCAACCGCTTGGCAATTTGGCTGTGATTGAATCGCAGGGATCACATAATCGTGAGCGATTGTGCTTGCCCCAATTAATCCCCACCCAATTTTTTTGTTCTCTTCCGCTGATCCTGTTTCTTCCATGGTTTGTATTTTGTTCACCGTATTTACCTCGTTAGCTGGGACTGACCTCAAATCAAATGCCCAAAAATTATCTTGGAACTAATTTTAGATCGATCTAAAAATGGGGCAAAAAAAAGCTTTTAATCAGTCAATCGCTAGAAACGATTGATCCTTAGCCAACTTTTCTCAGTTTCCACTGTCTGAAGGGTAAATTCGGTTTTAAATTTAATTTTTAGATCGATCTAATTTTGAGTCTAAAAAATGGCGACCTCTTTTATAAAATTGAGTCGCATTTATTTTTAGATCGATCTAAAACGTGATAAGATTATGCCATCAAATTTTTGTTTGTCAACATTTTCCAAAAAATTCGAAGAAAAATATGCAAAATCAACAAAGGAAAAAGCGAATCACCCTAGCGGACGTGGCGCGAGATGCCGATGTATCACGAGCCACAGCATCCCTTGTTGTGCGTGAAAGCCCGCTTGTCAAAGAGGCAACCAAAGCCAAGGTCTTGGCTTCGATTGAAAAACTGGGATACATCTATCATCGGGCGGCCGCGAGCATGCGCTCACAGCGGAGCCACACGATCGGGCTGATCACTACCGACATCATCAACCCATTTTTCGCAGAGCTGACCATGGGAATGGAAGCTTATCTCGAAGAGAAAAACTATGCGGTGTTTATGACAAACACCTCTGAGCGGTTGAAAAAACAGAACCGACTGCTCAATACGATGCAGGAATATCAGGTCGATGGGGT
>JAHDGV010000223.1:0-3135 GCA_020631655.1 Chloroflexota bacterium
GCAACCGCCTCCATTACCCGCTGTTCACCCCCTTCCAGCCGATCATTGACCTCTTCCATCAAAAAACGTTCGATGTCGTCTTCGCGAGCCAGTTGGCCAATCACCGCTTCGGGGTTGCGGCTGTTTTTTAGGATGACACTAGCTAGGGTCAAAAAAGCGCCGTTTCCGGCCGTTAACTCTGTCAGCCTATCGGTTAAATCTGCGGCAAGCTCAACCTCACGGCTGGCAAGCAGGTCGGCCGTCTCAGCGACAGAAAGCCCGTTCAGCTGGGTCTTTTGCCCAGTTGGTAAAAAGGATGGGTATCTGCGTGTGGTGATGAGTAGCTTGACCGATTCGAGTGGCAATAGCTTGCACACAAACACTTCGAGTCGAGCGTCTTCATCGACAAACTGCAAATCATCTAGGCAAATCAAAACCCGATCTGAAAGCTCGCCTAAAACGACTGAAAGCATGTCGAGGCTCATACTAAATTCAGGCGGCCGGCCGCCGGTCAAGCGGGCCGACTCAAACATCTCCCATAAATCGGGTTGACCCAGATTTGCCACAAATCCTGCGAGGCGCAGGGCGATCGACTCGGCCGTGCCGTGGGCAAAACTGTGCCAAAACACCGGCTGACTGCCATATTGTGAGCTGATGGTGCTCATCAAACTGGTTTTGCCTACGCCAGCCATCCCGCTGATAACGGCAACTGATTGGCTTTTTAACTGATGGGTATACTGAGCGATTTCGGCCGTGCGGCCGACAAAACCGCTTTGCACCGGCGGGCCGTACGCTTTTAAAGATGGGGGATTGGCTAACGGGATCGGTTGAACGGGGTGAGAGGTGGCTTCAGTTTCGGCCGGTGAATTTTCATCTGGAAAAAGCTCATTGACTAACGCTTGAGGATATGGGTGATCGGCACTTTTTAGGAAAACATCGAGCCATTCTTGGTCGTGCTGAGGCGTTTTGTAGGCGATGATCAGCCGGGCCAGAGTCTCTAAATGGGCCAATGTAGGGGGGGCTTTCCGGTAGCGCCAGCTTTCGATTGTGTCACCCGACAGCTCCGGCTCGAACCCGTAGCCGAGTTCATCCATCACGATACTTATTTTTTTACCCGAAAAGCGCTTGATGTCATGCAACGCATTCGAAAGATGATCACCAAATTTAAGCATTTTCCTTCCTATCTCTTCCACAGTCTCCCTGTGATTTTAAGCTAAACAACCTAAATCCGCCTTATCAGCTTCAAAAATAACGCTTCAAATATTCCGGTCTCAACCGTTTTATAACGGCAAACGGTCTCGCATCGGCCCTGACTAAAAAAGTCCGAGAGTTCCTCAGACTTTTCCGATTTTTAAGCTGGCATAGTTTCTCCAATGAATATTTTGATCAGGAGAACGTTATGAAAAAGATTTTTAGTGTTTTGTTTTTGGTTTTATCAATGGGCGCTTTCATCCATTCGAACTCGGAAAGGACGCTGGCTCAAACAATCGACCCTATTCCTGCAAACTTTTTTATCCATACAGCCACGGCCGACAACTCTGTAGAACATATCACAACATTAGATCATCCTCTATTAAACGGAAATCCTGATGCCGTATTGATTGTGACTCAAAATTTCAATCCGAGCGGATCAGGAAATGTTTACAATGATCGTGCTATCGGTGCTTACTACTTCGGAGGATTGTGGCAACTGTACAACGAGAATCAAGAAGCGATGCCAGAAAATGCCTCATTTAATATTTACATCGCTAATGAGAACGATGAATCGTTTACCCATGTGCATGATGCTGATAACAAAGGGCTTAACGAGACATTTTTGGATCATCCACAATTAAACAATCGGCCGGACCAAGTCGTTTTTAACACTCATTATTGGACACCCCATCAAGTTTATAATCCTGAAACAACGTACGCAGGCTACCAACAAAGTGTAAATCGCTGGGCGATTTTCAAAGAACAAACGGATGAATTTAACTTTTTGCCAGAGAATGCGGCATTCCATGTGGTGATCCCAAGCCCTCTGCACGAGACGTTTGTGCATGAAGCGACATCCTCAAATATCACGTCTAATTGGACTGCGATTGATCATCCGCTTCTCAATGAAAATCCTGATGCGATCTTTTTTGCTGAAACCAACTGGGATGGCAGTAATTACTTGAAAAACACCCGCTCGAACCTCGGAGTTTGGTACAACCAATCAACCCAAAAATGGAACGTTTTTACACAAGACCTCTCTGACGTCAACGAAGAGTCAAAGTTCAATATTTTAATTCCCAAGTCGCTTTCACCTAACGAAGCATTTTTAACGCTGTCCCCCGAGTATGATTTAGATTTCACCATAATGAGAGGCGGTTCCCCCGTTGATACCGGTACAAATCCTAGCAATCAACAGTTATATGTTGGGGTAGACGAGTTTTGGGAAAAGATCGCGCTTCTTCAATTCGATTTAGACGCTATCCCGGCCAATGCAACAGTCACATCGGCCAAACTTGTGATTTGGCACGAGGAAGCGAGTCCCGAAAATGCGGCCGCTCGCCCGATTTGTATCCATCAAGTGAACGAGGTTTGGAATGAAGCAACTCCAAATCTTGATATGCCGGAGATTGATACCGAATGCGTTGCTCAACAAACAGTTGGATCAACCACAAAACTAGAAGCTTTTTCTGACTTAACCCCTCTTATTCAAAGCTGGGTAGATGGCAGTGTGTCAAACAATGGTTTGGCGCTAAAAGTCTCAGAAACTGTTTTTGGATACATTGGCTTTGACAGTAGTGAAGGTGTTATCCGGCCGGAGCTTACTATTGGATATCGGGTTCCAAACAGCACAGAAATCTCTCTGAGCACATCTAGTGCTTTGCCGGGCGCGAACATCACCATTACCGGTTCGGGGTTTACCCCTGGCGGATACGAAGGGCAAATTTTTTGGGACGGCGTTAGCCAAGCAGAATTTGAGATTCCGGCCGGTGGCGCATTTTCTACTGGCTTTCAGATTCCAGAGGATGCAACGGCCGGAGAACATACGATAACCGTTTGCTCCCTTTCGCCTTGTACAACAGGAGAGTTTGAGCAGACTGCCAGCGCGACGATAACTGTCCTGCCTTCCGTAAAAAGTGACATCGTTATCTTTTTACCCCTCATCGTAAAAGACAATTAATG
>JAHDGV010000223.1:3235-5417 GCA_020631655.1 Chloroflexota bacterium
CCGTAAAAAGTGACATCGTTATCTTTTTACCCCTCATCGTAAAAGACAATTAATGATACAAATAAACCGCTGACCGCATGCTAGATTGAAATAGCGGAGACATGAGACGCCCTATTCAGGCGTCTCATTTTTTTTTGCTTTATTGCCCCGAAAATCCCGAGCATTCCTCAGATTTTTCCGATCCAGAAACCTGCATCCTACTAGTGAGCTTTTTTTATTCAGAACTCAAAGGAGAACCAGCGATGGGAAAAAATAAACTTTACTTGTGGATATTTTTAATCGGTTTGAGCATTGCTTACTCAAGCCAGACACTATCTGCGCAAACGGAAAACTCGCAAGAATTAGACATTGTGGAGGTATCAGCACCAGAGATTAACTGTGTTTTTGATACTGACTGCACGATTACGATTCAGGACTCATCCGATGACATTAATCTTCCGGCCACGACCGGAACAGCGTTTTTGCAATCACGCACTTTTCCAATTGGTGAGCCCGGCACACCGGCCGCTGGGCTTTACGGGTATGAATATCGCATCGACCTGCGAAACTTAACCAGTTCAAATGAGTTCAGCTGTATTTCAGAGTTATCACTTCCGGCCGGGCAGATCATCCCACTCAACTACAATAACGAAGGGATGCCAGAGGAAATCTTCTTTGTCTCTCAAGGTGGACTGGGCACAATTGCACCAGAGCTTGCCGTTCAAACGGATGAAACAATCACATTCACCTTCAAGCCAGCCGTTTGTGTTGGAGATTCAAGCACCTTTTTTGGCTTTGCTTCAATCACTCCACCCAGAGAAACTTTCGCCAACCTGAAAGGAAACGGGAACTATTCAGAAACAGTGACGGTACGGACTCCTCAAGCTCAAACTATTGAGGTTCTAAAAATCGGGCCTGAGTACGATACAACTCTGAATCAAAACACCAATGCAGAGACACCAAACCCTAAAGCACCTGTTTTACGCGTTGGTGAAGAAATATTTAGCGACAACGAGGAGAGCGCACTCATCCAGTTTGATCTATCAGACATTCCGGCCGAGGCAACGATTGAATTTGCCCAGCTCAACCTCTGGCACGAAGCATCTGGATCTTCTACAGACCTAGAACGAACCGTGTGTGTCAAACGGATAGAAGAGCTGTGGAGCGAAAAAGTCACTACACAAACCGCCCCAGAAATTGACACCATCTGTCAAACCTCAACCCCGGTAACCGATGACACCGGCGTTCACCATTGGAGCGATTTGGGCGGGTTGGTTCAGAGCTGGCGAAACGGCATCTTTTCCAACTTTGGCGTTGCACTTCAAATTGATGGCTCGACTGGGACAAAGCAGTTCCAAAGTATGGAAAATAATGTCACCCCAGAATTGGTGATTTATTATCAAATTGATCAAGTTGTCAATCCACCTGTCGATCAATCTAAATCGATGGTTGAATTTGATAGCCGATCTTATTCAGTCAACGATGAATGTTTCAACATTTCAGTGACCGATCTAGACCAAAACCAAGACGCTGATTTGGTTGAAACGGTTCTTGTATCGGTTGTAGATACCTATCCAGAAGAGACGGCCACAAAAGACTTGGAGGAAGTTGTGTTGCAAGAGACGGGGCCAAGCTCAGGAATCTTTAAATCACAGCAATGTATCCCACTCGTTCTGGATGCCTCGTCCCACAACGACGGAAAACTCCAAACGGTTGAAGGGAACATAATCTCGGCCGTTTATCAGGATGCGGATAACCCAGCCACGGCCGCTGACGGTGATGATCTGGTCGCCAATTTTGATATTAGCGCCGACAAAGCGTTAATCAAGGGGGGACAGCCGACAGGTGTCGTATCGATTGAAATTGATGAGTCGATTTTATCGGCCGAAATGGCATTCACGATGGGTGCCAGCCCTGACGAGGCTCCCCGGCCGATTGCGGCCGTTATTGGCCCTGAAGGAGCTCCAGTCTTTTTTGGTGAGGACCAAATTGTAATGCCAATCGGTATCGATGAAAATGTTGAAGGGTTTGCCGAAGAAATTGGTGGAAAGATAGTTGAAGATTTTGTCATTTCAGGCAAAAAAGAGGACGAACGGTATGTCATCATTCGGTTTGATCCACTTTCAACCAATGTAAGCACCGGTGATCTTTCATACCTCATCGAACAATTTGATGGAAAAGGGAAATACACCTTTTCGTCAGA
>JAHDGV010000223.1:5517-8563 GCA_020631655.1 Chloroflexota bacterium
TTTCATACCTCATCGAACAATTTGATGGAAAAGGGAAATACACCTTTTCGTCAGAAGCTGGGGCCAGTTTGTTGGCAAACATTTTGCAACAGCAGTTAACCGGCCGGTTTGTGATGCATAATCCCGTGATGTGGGCACTTGCTGATCCGGAAGTTGAAGAAGCCAATGGCGCAAACGGGTTTGGCCAAAAATGGTATGGGGATGACCCTACCCAGTTACGCGAGGCGATCTTGCACATGGATATTACCGATGTTGACAGAGCCAGATCAGTCAATGTTGCGTTTGTAGATGGTGGTTTTGCATCACCCGATGATTACCAGCCCGGTGACATTCTTGAGGGGCTTGATAATCCCGACTATGGCGTCCCTTTTAACGAGATCGTTCAAGGGGATTGCGTGGGAGATTGCACAGGATCAGCCAGCGGTGAATTCCCGATTGGTGGCTTTTGTGCAGGTGGGGCCAGTGCGGCTTGTAATTGGCACGGGACACTGGCTTTTGCCGTGGCAGGTGCAGTTGGTGACAACAACGCTGGTGCGATGGGTGTTGCCGGACTGGCTCGAAACGAAGCTGGAGAGACGGGTGAAAGTGGGCTAATGGAGCCGATGTTTTTCAAGGTAGGTCTCCCATACATGACTAACGCGGCTAAGGCGATCAATGCATCTACCGATGCGGGGGCTGAGATTATTAATGTGAGTGGTGGCTTTGCTTGTGAACCGATTGCAGATATTGATATTTGTAGCCGAGCAACACGCACGGCCATTCACATTAGCTGTCCCATCGTCAACTCATTTGTAAGCTTTTTGATTCCACCACCTCTGAGCGACATTTTGACCACATCGGTCTGTGGTGGCTTTTACGCCTTGTTCGAACTTACCGGCGTAGCCAGCGAAAATGCCTTGGAGGCGGCCGTTAATAATGCCTTTGCAAACGATGTTCTCGTCGTTGCCTCTGGCCCGGAAAATGTAACAGTAGCTGGATTGGAGCTGGGGCCGTTTGATGCTCAGGACGATGAGTTTTACCCATGTGCCTATCCAACCGCAACGTGTGTTGGGGCCATCAACGATGAGCACGAACCGGCCGACTTTAATCCCCTTGCACCCGGTATCGATATTTGGGCACCCGGTGAGGAATTGTGGGCTACAGCTATCCCCGGGAGCATCACAAGAACCATGCAATTTAATGGCACAAGTGCGGCCGCTCCATACATCACCGGCGTAGCCACGATGTTAAAAGCGATTGATCCTGACCTTACCCCTTCTGAAATCGAAAGCATCTTAAAAACCACGAGTGTGTCGTTAACATCGCCCGGCATGGGCAACTGCGCCACCCGACCGGGTTCAACAGACTGCGTCGGCTTTGTTAACGTGTTGGCCGCTGTACAAAGTGCATCCGACATCACCTTAGCCTGCACAATCTGGGGTGAAATTGGTGAGCCAAATGATTCGTTTGGGTCCGCCTTATATTTAGGGTCATGGGACATTCCGCCGGGCGGTGGTGCCAGCTCATTCTTGAGTCCCAACAAAGGTATCCATGCGCTATCTAGTGACAGTGATTTCTATAAAATAGAGATTGGTCCCGGCATTCCTGATTCCATCCATATTTCATTATTTGAACAAGAAGGCTTAGGAGATTTAGCATTCAAGGTTTACGGTGAAACGAGTAGTGGAAACACCTTTTTAATTACTCGATTTGATATCAATGGCAGTGATGGCTTCACCTTTAATCCTAATTTTCAAGGAGCTTTTTACGTAGAAGTTTTCGCCTTGGGTGAAACTCACATCTCTGACAATTGCTACGATGAGGGTATTCTTGTGATTGAAGCGGAGCGTGCGGCCGAAAAAGATCGATTTGAAGACAATGACTCAAAATCAGAGGCAAAGGATTTAAATAATGGTTGGAGCCATGTGGCTCGTTGCCCCCGGAACCCAACGGGTGATTGTAGTGATGTATTTGAGAATGGTGCAGTTTCTGACGGGCTGGTTAAAGAGTGGAGACAAACGTTTACCAATCTGACCATCCATAGCCTGACGGATCAAGATTTCTGGCAGATTAGCCTGCCTGATCCCGGATTAGCGGCCGACGCTGGCATCCCAGATATCCGGCCAGCAGAAGCTCAGGCCCTTAATCCAAGCAATCCCATCCCACTGCCAGAATGTGGTCAGGTGACCCGTGGTGGAGTAACAGTCCTTGCCGACGATTCTGTGCATATCAACGGCCGGTTGGAAATCAAGGTCATCCCCACAGGCAACGACCTAAGCGAAAGGGAACATAACATGGCTGGTGAAGCGATTCATTTGTATGACTCGGCCGGAGCAAACATCGACAGTTCAGATAGCGGATCAGAACTGCACAGAATAATCAAATGCCCGCGCAGTATGCATGAGATCACAGAACTGATCGCCTCTTTTGGTGAACGGATTGAAGCAAGAACTGATCTTGCAGACACCGGAGGCTTTACCCTTGATCTGAAATACATCATTGATGTCAGTCGTCGGCCGACCAACGATGGACCTGAGTTCTCAGAGCCGCTACCCTGCGGTCCTCCAACCCTTGAAACAGGCTCAATTTTAGATCCACCAAATCTTTCAGGCACATTTCCAATTTGTGGTGAAGATGGGGCTTCTCCAAGCACCCCTCCCGATGGACCGATTGATGTTGGTGCTCAGCACCCTCTGACTCCATTTGATCCATGCTTGGCCGACGGCCCCGGCTGTTTTGGCTTCATAGATGTCTATTGGCCGTTCACCCAAGACATCCTCGATCTAACCTTTACTGCTCCCGAAAGTCTGTTGTTTGAACTGATCAATAGTGAAGGTGAATCAATCGCGTCCGCAACAAACGGAGTGCCAGTCCCACGGTTTAACCAACGCTCAGCGGCAATGGTTGAAAAACGATTGATGGTTGATCAATTACCGGCCGGGCTTTATTTCTTGAAGGTTTCGGGACCACCGGCCGAGTACACCATCACCTATACACCTCCCACAGTTCCTGAAGTTTCAATCCCAGCGGGTGGTGCTCAACCCACAATCTCACTAAGTTCAGATTC
>JAHDGV010000961.1 GCA_020631655.1 Chloroflexota bacterium
TCTACACAGTCCGCATGAATGCGGAAAAATCGATGATGGCAAAAGGGATTTTCCGCAATTTGGCAAATGAAGCCCGAGCCGTTTTGGGGCAAAAGCCGTTGCCCTCACACACGAATTTGTCATTGTAGAGTCACATTGGACCAAATCTCACGGCCAAATCAGATGCTGATAGGTAATCCAAGTTGCTAGTAAAGAATTAGTCACATGCCAAAAGAGCGTTCTTGTAGGGGGACCCTTGTGGTTACCCACCTGGGCACCCACAAGGGATGCCCCTACGAGTCAATGTTGGCATGGTGGCAACTTGGGTTAGGTGTTATGTTTTCTAACCAGCTGGGCCAATAACTATCCCAGACGGGACAAGAAATCACCATGCCGCGTCGATCGGCCGCATGTTGCGCGCACGGCCAATATGCACCACAAACATACTGGGGTCATTCCGTTTGATGCCGCCCAAGATCCACTGCAATTCAAGTGTGCCGGCCCAGAATCTGGCCCGCTGGATATGGTCAGAAATTTCCGGATAAGCGCCACTCATCCGGCGTAAAAACGATTCACCATACTGGTTGATGATGCACCCAAAATCGGCTGCGGGGTCACCTATTCCAGCTGTGCCAAAATCGATGATTCCGTTGAACCGGTTTGTCGGGCGGTCAAACAGCAAATGATAGGTCGCTAAGTCGCCGTGCATAAACAGCCGTTCATACTCTAGGAACTTCCCGTTTGCGACAACGGGTGAAAAATGCCGCTTAACCCATTCCCGGCCGTCTGCCCACATGAGTGGAAATAGATGTTCCTGAACCTCATTATAGAATTGGAGCCAATCTTCAACTGAGCGAATCGTCTCTGACCCGGTGACATCGGCGGCTTTTACTTTGGCCAAAGGAATTGAATGGAGTTGCTTGAGAAATCGGCCAAGAATTTCAGCGACGAGATCTTTATCTTTTTCAGGCATCCGTTCAACGTCATCTGTCAGTAGAGGCTCGCCCGTAATGTATGGGTATGAAACCATCTCATCTGATCGATAGTCAAAATTAGGGATCTGCATGTCGATGTGCGGCCGGATAAGATCTAGAACTCGCATTTCTTGGTGTAAAAGTGGTATCCCCCAATCTGCCCGTGGGAAACGGAAAACACGCTCTCGATTAACAATAACCGAGACATTCACCATTCCATCTTGATTGATCATGACATCGTCCAGTCTGATGCTTGGAAAGGTTTGCTGAATATGGTCTAAGTAATCATCTTCAGTAATGATCATTTTTTACCTACTTGCGGCTTGCTTGAGTGCCTCAATCACCATGGGAGCTTGCGGATTCATACCGCCAACCATCGTGAGCATTTGGTCACGGCCTGCCTCGTCCGCTTCAACAAAGCCAAACGCT
>JAHDGV010000224.1:0-1795 GCA_020631655.1 Chloroflexota bacterium
CGAATGACATCCACCGCTGTGTCTAGCGGATGAGGGTCAAGGTCGTACAGTTCACCATTGATTTTTGCTTTCATCAGTTATTTCCTTCCAAAATTCATGTGGGCTTCTGTTTTTAATATAGGATGCATTTTATAATCAGACTCCCCCAATCTGAATACATAAATCGGCAAATTCCTTGCACAATATGATATTTTTTTATTAGGATGTTTTATTTCAGAGAGTTTATGCAGGCTCCCTTTAAATAATTTGACTTACCAAGCACCAACTTGTCGGCCGCGTTGAGCACCGGGGCGACTGGTACAGCGTTCATACCACCCCATCACGTTTTTGAACGAGTCGAGTTCAAGTGCTTCACCTGCGTCATAAAACTCACGCGCGGCCGTGATCCACGGGAATGTGGTGATGTCCGCAATCGAGTAACCAGAGTCGATGATAAAGTCGCGCCCTTCAAGACGGCCGTCTAAAACGCCCAACAGTCGTTTTGATTCGTTCCGGTAGCGGTCAACCGAATAGGGATCTTCGAGTTTTGCGCCACCGTATTTGAAAAAGTGGCCGAACTGTCCAAACATCGGTCCCAAGCCGCCCATCTGGAACATGAGCCACTGGATCGTTTCAATCCGGTGGATGGGGTCTTGTGACAAAAACTTGCCTGATTTTTCTGCCAAATAAATCAGAATCGCTCCTGATTCAAACACGCTGATCGGTTCACCGTTTGGCCCTTCTGGGTCAACAATGCCGGGGATTTTGCTGTTTGGGTTGATCTTTTTGTACTCGTCTGAGAACTGGTCCCCTGCGCCGATATTGATCAAGTTGAACTCGTATGGGAGCTCCATTTCTTCGAGCGCGATGCTCACTTTTTGCCCGTTGGGGGTCGCTAATCCGTAATATTGAATCGGTTTGGTCATCACCATCTCCTTGAATGTAAAAAATATTCCGGCCGACAATAGTGGTCAGTCGGCCGGAACAAATCCCGTTTAGCCAAGCATGCGTTGGCGCATTCCTGCAATAAATTGATCGTCCCCTACTTGTTGGCGCATTGCCCAAGTTTGTTCTGCATCTGGGCCGATGATGTAGCGCATTTGGGTTTTACCGTCGGTGGTGGCGGCAAAGATACCTTCGGCCAAAAATTCGGCCGTGCTTCCCCCACCTGTGTTTCCCATCGCCGCCATCATTTTGGCAACCATTTCACCGTAGTCAGGTAGATTTTCATCCATCGCCATAACGAGTGATCGGCCGCTGAAGTCGGTTGATACACCGCCCGGTTCGATTAGTTTCACTTGAATGCCCAGCTCGCCCAGCTCATAAGCCAGTGATTCTGAAAACCCTTCAACGGCCCATTTGGTGCTGTGATACAGGCTGATCAGTGGGAAGGTGATGAGTCCGCCAATCGATGAGACATTGAGGTACATGCCTGATTTATTGGCGCGGAAATGGGGCAAAAACGCCTTGGTAACCGCCATCAGCCCAAACACGTTCACATCAAACTGATAACGCACTTGTTCGTCTGTGGCCGCTTCAAATGGGCCGATGAGTCCATAACCTGCATTGTTGAGCACCACGTCGACGGTGCCAAAATCAGCAATGATTTGGTCGCGAGCCGCATCAATTGAAGCCTGATCGGTCACATCTAATTGATAAACTGAGATGTTTTCAAGGGTGCCTAGCTCTGTTTCTTTTTCTGGTGTGCGCATGGTTGCCGCAACTTTCCACCCTTGCTCTGCAAAATGTTTTGCAGTTGCCCGGCCGATGCCGGTGCTTGATCCTGTAATTACGATTGATTTCATGATTAGTCCTT
>JAHDGV010000224.1:1895-8555 GCA_020631655.1 Chloroflexota bacterium
TGTTTGAGTGCTGTTCGGCCGGATAGCCTTTGATCCGCATTTTCTTCGGGCCGTAAAAAACGCCACCCTTGGCCTCTGGCGCGATTGAAGCATGAAGCTGGGGCAAAACTCCCATTTCAACCGGCTGGCCGATAAAGTAAAAGGCAACCGGTATGAGAACACGCTCGAACAGCGGATTCCCAGATTTCTCCATGCTGTTTGCTTGCAAATTGGTCATCACAGCGCCGGGATGAGATGAGTTGGAGATTGTGTCATGTCCGGCCGCTTTTAGGCGTCTGTTTAATTCATTTGAGAAAAAGATGTTTGCCAGTTTGCTCTGACCATAGGCACCCCATCTGCTGTAACTTTTCTGACTCATTAAGTCGTCAAAGTTGATGTTGCCACCGAACGCCGCACTGCTTGATGTGTTATGGATACGAGCTCCGGGTGTGCTGGTAACGATATCGATTAAGTTTCCGGTTAACGCAAAATGGCCAAGATGATTCACGCCTAACTGCATTTCAAACCCGTCGGCCGTTTCGGTTCGGGGAATCGCCATCACACCTGCGTTGTTTAACAAAATATCCAGCCGGTCATATTTAGCTTTAAATGCGTCAGCAAATGCTTTGACCGAATCAAGGCTGGCGTTGTCTAGCGCCATCACATCGAGCTTTGCGTCAGGAATCTGGCCTAGCACCTCGATTTTTGCACGTTCAGCTTTATTAAGATTGCGGCAGGCCATCACCACGGTGCCCCCTTTGCCCGCAATCGCTTTTGTGGATTCCAAACCTAAGCCGCTATTTGCCCCCGTAATCACAACGACTTTTCCTGTCAAATCAGGAATATCGTCCTGAGTCCATTTCCCACTCATCTTTGTCTCCTTCGCTCAATAAAATTGAACGAAAATAAATCACATAAAGGATTGTATGCTTTTGAATAGTCATAATTAATACACAAAATGGCATTATCCTTGCACAATCTGATACAGATCCATCATTCTGTATTGTGTCGGGCGACAAAAACTCGTAAGATGCTTGAGTAATTCAACAAAAAAAGACGCTACACGTTGGTTTTGTCTTTGCAAGAACCGATCTTAGAAAAAATAGTATGAGCAACTCAAAAAGTAAATTAGATGAATTTATAGGGATGATGAAAAACGCAACCGAGTCGTTTCCTTTAAATGAAGCTAAAGAAACAGGCATGGATGGAGTTTACGTCTTTAAGGGGACAGACTGCGGTCAGTATCCGGCCGTTTATGAACCCGCAATCGTTATCATGGTTCAGGGAAAAAAGATCGCACGGGTTGATAATCGGTCGTTTGATTTAAGCGTCGGCCGATTTACGCTGATCTTTTTGCCCATGGCTTTAGAGGTTGAGGTGGTTGAAGCTAGCGTAGAGGAACCGTTGATTATGCTGGCGCTCAAAATGGATCTCGGCCGGATCGCCAACATACTCATGAAAATGGACAAAGTCTCCCCGATTGCCAATCATGGCTCAAGCGCCGCCCCTTCAGGCATGTATTCTGAACCGCTAACAGATGAAATTCTTGATACGATGATCCGCATCTTAAAAATGGGGAAAAACCCGCTCCAGATGGAAGTGCTGGGAGACGCCATGCTGGATGAGCTTTACTTCCACTTAATTTGCAGTGACAGCTCAGGTTCGATGCATAAACTATTGCACCACAGAGGGGAGATCCCCCAAATTTCGCGAGCCATTACCCACATTTATGAAAACATAGATGAAGTTGTATCGGTCAACAAGCTGGCTCAGATTGTGAACATGAGCCCATCTGGCTTTCGCAAAACGTTCCGCGAAGTCATGCATATGCCCCCTCTTCAATATGCCAAATCGATCAAATTGGACCGTGCTCAACTGTTTATCCGGCAAGGGCTAAATGCGAGCGAAGCGGGTTACAAAGTCGGCTATAACAGCCCGGCCCAGTTTAGCCGTGAGTACAAACGGCATTTTGGGTATACCCCATCAGAAACAGGCCTCCAATTGACATAAAATCTTAAACGGGGAGCCTAAACATCCCCTCCAAATTCATTCCTACATTGGTCCCATCAGCCCACTTTTGATATCAAAATACTATACAGATCGAGTAGCAAGGGCTCTACAATGATACGGATACTGTTGCATGGTTATACGCCAAACCTAAATAATTTTGTCCAATTACGCCCCTTTCAGAACACTCAAAGAAGATATCGCCCCCTACAATGACCAATTAAGTGTGAACTACATAGAATCAGCCTATTTCATGCTTGCAACTATTGCCCTAGGATCAATTATAGGTTTCGCCTTTTTTAACTTTGAACGGTCTGTTGGCCATTTTGCATTATTTGCTCTCATTTACACCCTCGTTTTTGCGATGAGCATCGGGGCTTACTGGTGCTCCAAGAAAATTGATCAGCCACATATTGGGGTCCTTATTTATATCGGAAGTGTCGTGATGACCTTCTTTGGGATACTCGTTATTTTTAACGGGCTCGTAACGGTACTGACGTTAAGCTTCTGGCTGATTTTTTGGTTAATAACTTTGGCCTTTTTCCCACCAAATTGGTGGATGCAGGCGATTACGCTAAATGTTTTTGTTTGTTTGGGCTTTCTGCTGTTTGATTTAGCTCAGCCAGAATTTAGAATCGATCCAAGTTTTCGCGGCCGTACTATTATTTCATGGATGTTTATCGCCTCAGTTGCCCTTTCCTACGCTCGCAATCTCCCAGAGTTTGTTAAGGTCTACAACCAAAGCAAAATCCAAGAGAAATTAATAATCGCGGCTCTGTTTGCAACCACAATTTCCGTTATGGGAACCATATTGTTTGCTAACAGCACAATGTTCCGAGATGGTACAAGGGCTGTTGGGGCAACCTTTACTGATTCAACTACGGCCGAAGCTGAACGTGTTCAAACAACGTTTGTTAATACGCTTAATCAGGCTGAGTTTATAACCCAAAACAATCAAATTCAATTTCGGTTAGACAAACTGGCAGAGTCCCCCCCGATTGATGTCCCTCAATCTCAATTCACCGAATATAACAAGGCTTGGAAGGATGGAGTCATTTCAAGGGGAGATAAATTAGCATGGATCGATACCGAAATACAGCGGCTAGTGGGCTTAAGTAGCCAATTTTTTGTTGCTGGTACTCAAAATTACATTGTAGATTCGCGCGGCATTGTAGTTGCATCTAATCAACAGCTTCAACCATTCCTAATCAAAGATGCCGTCAATCTACAGTCAATCTTGTCTGAGGAAAGACTGCATTTTGAAATTGTTTTTGATGACGAACAATGGCAGACAGGTAAAGGGATATACCTTGTAAACCAGATAAAAAAAGACGGCCGTGTTTTGGGGGGACTTGTTACCATCCTTCCCTTAGATCTACTGAGTAGCCCATTAATTCGGCTTGAAGGCAATTCATCATTAGAGGCGATTCTTGTTCTTAATAATGATCACTATGGTTTAAATGAGAACGGTGAAATCACCAAAGTGGATACCAATCAGAATCTAGACCCAATTATTGATTCGCTTGAAAGAAGTGATGCAAGCTACATAGCGCAAACCATCAATTATGAAGCTTCTTTGATTGCAATGAATGCCCCACTAGAAATTGCACCGGGGATTAATATCGCTTTGATTGCGTGCCAAAATTGGTTTGACATCATGCGAGCCAATTTACGTCAAAACAATTTAAACTTGATGCTTGGATTTCTTGTCATCATTTTTAGCAGTATCGTTGCTATACGGTTAGGAAGATCAATTTCAAGACCGATTGAGAGGCTTACAGCTACTGCCTTAAAAATTAGCGAGGGTGATTTAAACGCGAGAGCAGAAATTACGACTAAAGATGAGGTGGGTACATTAGGGATGGTTTTTAACCAGATGACTGAAAAACTCGATCGCTCGCTTGAAGATATGGAGGATCGAGTTATTGAAAGAACGGCTGAACTACAGAATGCAATGGAAGAGGCTAAAGCCGCTACCAAAGCAAAGTCAGAGTTTTTGGCGAATATGAGTCATGAGATTCGGACGCCAATGAATGGTGTGATTGGCATGACCAGCCTACTTCTTTCTACAAGTCTGACTGATGAGCAACTGGGTTTTGTCGAAACGATTCGTGGTAGTGGAGACTCCTTACTGACAATCATCAACGACATCCTCGATTTCTCAAAAATTGAATCGGGTAAGTTGGAATTTGAAAATCAACCTTTCAACATGAGACGCTGTGTTGAGGATGCAATTGACCTCGTTGCACCAAAAGCCGCTGAAAAAGGGCTTGAGCTAGCCATGCTTTTTGAAGAGGATGTTCCCAGTTGGATATCGGGTGACATCACGCGGCTCAGGCAAATCATCGTTAACCTACTATCGAACGCTGTGAAATTTACAGAGAAGGGAGAAGTCCTGATCAGGGTCTCACCCAGCGAGATGGTGGGCAATTTACAGATTATCCAATTCGCAATTAAAGATACAGGGATTGGTATCCCTGAAAATCGTATTAACCGCTTGTTTAAATCATTTAGCCAGGTTGATAACTCAACCACTCGCCGGTTTGGGGGAACAGGCTTGGGTCTTGCTATTAGCAAGCGACTTTGCGAACTAATGAATGGGACGATGTGGGTTGAGAGTGAGCTGGGAACAGGGTCTACCTTTTTCTTTACGATTGGCGCTGAAGAAGCTGAACCGGCCGAAGAAGATCGAATTTTTATTGAAACTGAAACCTTGGCAGGCAAAAAGGCACTTGTTGTAGACGACAACCAAACCAATCGGCGGATTATGCAGTTGTATTGTCTGCGCTGGGGAATGTCATCTGATCTTGTTGACTCTGGGGAAGCTGCGCTTGAAGCAATAGCAAGTGATGAAAAATACGATGTCATTCTACTCGATTTTCAAATGCCAAATATGGATGGGCTTCAGTTTGTGAACATGGCACAGGCAACCAGCAAACAACTGCCCCACATCGTCATGATTACATCGGTAGGAGATCGGGACATAAAGGCGGAAGCTGATCAGCTAGGGGTAGACGTCTTCCTCTACAAACCAATTAAGCCTACTCCACTATTTAATGTGTTGATGAACTTGTTCGTTCAAAGTAAGAAATTTTCACTTAAACAGCAAACAAATCAAGCCGCGCTAGATAAGACATTTGCCACACGACATCCACGAAGAATATTACTTGCAGAAGACAACGTGGTGAATCAGAAAGTTGCCACGCAAATATTGCAGAAGCTAGGCTACCTCCCGGATCTTGTTGCCAATGGTGCTGAGGCGGTGGAAGCGGTGTTAAGGCAGTCTTATGACATCATTTTGATGGATGTCCACATGCCGGAAATGGACGGGATCGAGGCCACAAAACAAATTAAATCACAGCTCAAGCTAAATCATACACCACACATCATTGCTTTAACTGCCGGTGTTATGAAAGACGATCGCAAGCGTTGTGAAGAAGCAGGGATGGATGAGTTTATGGCGAAGCCATTTAAGATTTCTGAATTGGTTGAAGTGATTAAAAAGACTGAATCGAAACAAAAGACTGGCTAAAAATGAAACTTGAATTGAGCCTAAGCTTGCACAGACTTTATCGGTAACGGACAATTTATCACTACCTTGTTTTATCTGAGCGAGGGGTAAATTGTTTTATGATTATCGATGCGGATTGCCACAACATTGTTCCCGATATTAGTTGTCTGATGCCCTACATGGATGCCCACTGGCAGGAATATTTTAGTAATTCGCGGTTTAATGGGCCGATTGATGCGAGTTATCCGGCCGGTGCTGAAACAAGCTTCCGGCCGGGAACCGACCAAACGGCCGCAACCACGTTGGCCGACATTCAGCAGAATGTGATTGAGCCGCTCAATGCTGATATTGTCATTCTAAATTGCACCTATGAAGTGGAAAGCCTGCATAATCCTGACATGGCAGCCACCTGCGCCAGAGCTGTAAATCGGTGGCAGGCTGAGCATTGGCTGGAGCAAGACGGCCGGTTGCGTGGCTCCATCGTTGTTCCGAGCAAGGTTCCTGCAATGGCAGCGGCCGAAATCGATTATTGGGGGAAACATCCCGGATTTTCGCAGGTGTTTTTGCCCGTGCGGTCACAACATTTGTACGGGACCAGAAACTTTTGGCCGGTGTTAGAGGCGGCCGTGCGCAATGATCTGACCATCTGCATTCACTACGGGGGGGCCAGCGGATACCCCAGCACACCAACCGGATGGCCGTCGTGGCACGTTGAGGAATATGTTGGTATGGCTCAGGTTTTTCAATCGCAAATCATTAATCTGATTGTGGAAGGGGTGTTTGCACAGTTCCCATCCTTAAAAATTGTGCTGGCAGAAGGGGGCTGGACTTGGTTGCCATCGCTCATGTGGCGGCTTGATAAAGAGTGGAAGGGGTTGCGCTATGAAATTCCATGGGTCAAAACCTTTCCATCTGATCTGATTAGACAGCATATGCGGCTGACGTTGCAACCGATTGACGCCCCGCCGAATTCGGAGCAACTGTTGCAAACACTCGAGCAATTAGGAAGTGATGAAATGATTCTGTTTTCATCTGATTATCCACATTGGCACGACCCGGCCGATTTGCTGTTGGATGGGGTGACGAGTGAACAAAAAAGTAAAATTATGGGGTTAAATGCCAAAGCATTTTATGGGTTTTAATCTAATTTAGGGACTGCTGAG
>JAHDGV010000225.1 GCA_020631655.1 Chloroflexota bacterium
ACCGGCCTCGTCATTGATGGGGAGAAAATGGCTGGCAATTCATCCGTTTGGCAAGTAAGCGATGGAGACAAACCGGCCGGGAAAGTCACCTCATCGACA
The DNA here is from genome assembly GCA_020631655.1 of Chloroflexota bacterium. Lineage (GTDB taxonomy): Bacteria > Chloroflexota > Anaerolineae > Promineifilales > Promineifilaceae > WTJY01. The sequence continues at coordinate 100 of JAHDGV010000225.1, forward strand.
TGGTCCCCCCGCATGGAGAAAAACATCGCGCTGGCCATGTTGTCGATGGATCATCAAGAACTTGGCACCCGTGTGACAGTGCACACCCCCGATGGGGATTTAGGAGCAACGGTACACAAGGTTCCGTTCCTGTAAGCTTTAATCAATCTAAACTAGCAATAAAAAAAGCGTGGCGATAGTGCCACGCTTTTTTGTTTTAATTGATTTGTTTCAGGCTCGATCGATTATTCTTCTACAATTTTGTTTGGAATTTTGAACACATCCTCTTCATCGTTGCTTTCCTCTTTGACTTCGCGGGTGCTTTGGGTTTTAAAGCTAGCCCCGGCCGACTCAGAAGCGTCAATATTTAAAAAAGGGAGTGTAAACCGATAATCCTGTGTGTGAGGGTCTTGCCAAATCCGGCCGCCATACCGCTCAAACGCCGCGCTTAATATCGAGAATGCGGGCTCAGCTTCATCAGAGCCCGCTTCACCGGTCAATTCAGGCGGGATCCGCATATCTAGCCCTTCTTGATCAGATACCGAGAACAAAATCTCTTGTCCTACCACCCAGAAGCAGATTTCAATCACACTGCCGGGGCTCATACGCATCGCCATCTCAACCAAAATCTTTTCAATAACGCTTTCAACTTGCGCAGGATCAAAGACTGAATGAATACTGCCAGCAAAATGCGGCACAATCCGAATTTGGATGTTGTTAGTCTTTAGAACTTGTCCCGCTTTAGCCGCACAACTTTCTAAAAATTCAAACACATCAACCCGGCTTAGTTTCACCGATGATGATGTTTCGATATTGGCCAAATTCAAGAGACGAGAAATCAAGATTAACATCCGGTCGATGTCATCTTCGATTTTCCCAAAGTAGCGACTCTCTTTGCTGTCCGCGTCTAGCGTCAACATCCGTTGGAGCAACGAAACACTGAGCTTGATGCTGGTTAAAGGGTTTTTTAAATCGTGGGTCATCGTGTGAATCAGCTCATTTTTTAGATGATTCACTTTGTCAAAATAGGTTTGCTCTTTTAATCGTAGCTGTTCGTTTTCTTGTTTTTGTAGGTAAAGCTCAATATGTGCGGCCACCCGAGCGGCAACCTCGTGAAAATGGAACGGCTTTGTGACGTAGTCTACCCCACCCGCTTGGAAGCCCCTCAGCTTATCAACCTGTTCGCTGTGTGCGCTCAAAAAGATCACAGGGATTTCGCGCAGTGCATCTTCCGTTTTAAGCGTTTGGCAAACTTGATATCCATCCATGCCGGGCATCGCCACGTCAAGCAAGATTAAAGATGGAATGAGTGCACGCGTTTTCTCTATCGCTTCTAGTCCGTCAGAGGCGGTGTCCACCGTATAACCTCTACGTTTGAGCATACGTGCTAGCAGGCGGCGATTATCAGGTACGTCGTCAACAATTAGGATGTCAATTTCTGATTTTGTCATTTAGTTTTTCGTGTCATCCTCTGGCAAATTTATTTATTCTTCCTGCCGTATTTTCTCTAGTTATGCATTGTAACAGCCTCTGACAAAAATTTGTGTAAATTGTGACCAATAGGCCAAATTTTCCACTACTTTTCACGGATACAGGGGGGCTTAGCCTTCTTTTTGGCGATGATGACACTCCCTTGAGGCATTGAAGGAACCAACCAAAATTGCGCACGGATCCATTCAGTTTTGATAGCGCAAACAAACGCTCAAAAAATATGGCTCATGTGTTCCATCTCCGATATAGTTGGCAAAATTGTCGAAAGGACCAAGGCACACACAATATGAGTCAATTACTTGAGGGCTTAAATGAATCACAGAAGGCGGCCGTTACCGCTCCCGATGGACCGGTTATTGTTCTAGCTGGACCGGGCAGTGGAAAGACCCGTGTTTTAACCCACCGCATCGCTTGGTTAGTTCAAGAAGCTAACATTGCGCCGTGGCGGATCATGGCGGTAACGTTTACCAACAAGGCGGCCAAAGAGATGCGGGAGAGAACTGAGAAACTTTTGGGCAGTGACCTTAGAGGTTTATTAGTGGGGACCTTTCACTCAACTTGTGCCCGAATTTTGAGACGTGAAGTGGCAGAGGGACTGCCCAATTACACCCGCGACTTTGTGATATTTGATACCGATGATCAAAAAGCGGCCGTCAAACAAGCGATGGCTGACCTCAACATCGACGAAAAAAAGTTTAATCCCAACAACATGCGCAACGGAATCAGCAAAGCTAAAAATGCACTGATCCGGCCGGAAGAGTATCAGGCAAACAACTATGTGGGAGAGATGATCGGCCGGATATATCGCCGCTATCAAGAAGTGCTGATTACCAACAACGCCATGGACTTCGACGATTTGCTCATGAACACGGTGATCTTGTTTGACCATTCTCCTGACATCGTTGAAAAATACAGGCAACAGTACAAACACGTCTTGATCGATGAGTTTCAGGACACCAACCTAACCCAGTATGGGATTATTAGCCGCTTAGTGGGTGACAACAATCTGTTTGCTGTGGGTGATGCGGACCAATCGATCTATCGCTGGCGTGGGGCCGATGTGCGCAACATGCAGCGCTTTTACCGAGATAATCCTGAAGCAACCGAGATTAAGCTGGAGCAAAATTATCGCTCAACCCAAGTGATCTTAGACGTTGCTCAAGAGGTCATTAAAAACAATCCTGATCGGGTTGAGAAAGAGCTGTTTACTGATAGAAAAGGTGGCGAAAAAATCCATCTAAAAGAGGCCTACAACGACCTAGAGGAAGCGGGGAATCTGATCAGCTCCATTCAAAGCCTTTTGTTGGATGGGTACAACCCTGGCGACTGCGCGGTTATGTATCGGACCAATGCCCAGTCACGGTCTATCGAGGATGCCTTTGTGAACGCAGGTATCCCCTACCGATTGATCGGAGCCACACGGTTTTATGCCCGCCGCGAAATCAAAGATGTCATCGCCTACCTACGCGTGATCCACAATCCGGCCGATGAATTTAGCCTTGCCCGTGTCATCAACACCCCCAAACGGGGCATCGGGGCCAAGTCAGTTTCAAAACTAAAAGAGTGGGGGCAAGAGTGGGGCTGGCAACCGGCCGAAGCGGTGATGGAGCTGGCCAAGCGGCCGGACATTCAGCACCCGTTTACAGCCCGCACCCTAAATCCATTGGTTGCTTTTGGTAAACATTTAAACGGATGGGTTGAAAGCGTCGGCACCATCAGCGTAGCCGATTTGCTTGATCGGGTATTGGAAGACAGTGGCTTTAGAGATTACCTGATTGACGGCACAGACGAGGGTGATGATCGCTGGGCCAACGTAAACGAATTCCGCAATCTGGCTACACTGGCGGGCGAAACACCGCTGAGCGAATTTCTGGAAGAAGTGGCCCTTGTTTCTGAGGTAGACAACCTTGATGAAGATACCAAAGCGGTGACTCTGCTCACGCTACATGCGGCCAAAGGGCTCGAGTTCCCCGTTGTGTTTTTAGTCGGTCTGGAGGATGGGATTTTGCCCCACAGCCGCTCGTTACAATCAGAAGATCATGAAGAGATGGCGGAGGAACGCCGATTGTTTTATGTGGGTGTAACCCGTGCCAAAGACCGGCTGTACTTGTCGTACGCGTTTCAGCGGATGAATTGGGGCCGGTTGGAAGCCCAAATCCCATCCCGCTTTTTGAGCGAGATTCCGGCCGAACTTTTTTCTGCCGGATCATCCAAAGTTTCTAGCGGCAGTCGGCGGTCGGCTCAATGGTCTTGGGATTCTGATCGAGGCGGAGGTAGCGGCCGAAGCAACTCAGCCAGCTCATGGTCATCAGGATTTAACAGCAAGCCATTGCCCAGTCGGGGGAGCACCAATCGTCGCCCCAAACCGGCCGGATCGCGAGGCGGTCGAGGCAAACCAAACAGCCAGCGTAGCGACAATTTCTGGGAAAAAAGTGATCGGTCAGCCCCCAAGAAAAAAGTTAAAAGCACGATTCCTGATGCGGCCCGATTAGAGGCACGCCAAAACAAACGGGACCAACAAGAGGCGAAAACCCCAAAACCGGCCGCCAGTGGTGAGCTAGAGTTCAAAACTGGGGATCGTGTGAAGCATGCCAAATTTGGTCAGGGGATTGTCATGTCGAGCAAGCTCACCGGTTCTGACGAAGAGGTGACAATTGCGTTTACCCAAGAAGGGGTGAAGCGGTTGGTTGCCAGTTTCGCCAAGCTGGAAAAAATCTAGGATTTACACAAATTAGACCAGTCTGGTTTTTAAAACCAGGCTGGTCTCCAAGATATGAACATCGCGTCACCTGAAGAACATGGCTTTTATCCCGGCCGACTCAACCGAGTCAATCACTTGATGGAGCGCTACATCGACGAGGGGAAAATGGCCGGTATGGTCACGCTTGTAGCTCGGCAGGGTCAGGTGGTCCATTTTGAGACACACGGACAGGCAGACCTAAAATTCCAACGGCCGATGGAGCCCAACACTATTTTTCGCATTTTTTCGATGACCAAGCCGATCACCGGCGCCGCCCTGATGGTGTGCCACGAAGAAGGTTGGTTTAACGTGGTTGATCCGGTCAGCAAATATCTGCCAGAATTTGAAGATGTAAAAGTGTGGGAAGAGGGAGAGCTTGTTGATCCGATCCGGCCGATTACGATTCAAGACCTCTATCGACACACCTCTGGTTTGACCTACGGCGGGCTGTTTGGCGGTCACGAAGTTGACATCATGTATTCCGATGCCAACATCGGTGCCCCAGAGCGGCCGAATGCCAAGTTTGTGCAAGACATCGCCAAAATGCCGTTACGCTTTCACCCGGGCGAGCAGTGGCACTACAGCATGGGGATGGACGTTTTAGGTGCGCTAATCGAGGTTTTTTCCGGCCAGCGATTTGGTGAATTCCTGCAAGAACGCATCTTTGATCCGCTAGGAATGGTTGATACGGCGTTCACCATCGACCCAGAAAAAGAGGAGCGACTAGCTACGCTCTATCAGGTTGGCGAGACCGATCCTTTAGAAAAAGTGGACGCTGATTGGAACCGATACACGGCCGACGTGCAGTTTGAAAGCGGCGGGGGTGGTTTGCTTTCAACGGTGCCAGATTACTATCGTTTTGCGCAGTGTTTGCTCAATGGAGGAACTTTGGATGGGGAGCGTATTTTAGGCCGAAAATCAGTTGAGCTGATGCGATCAAACGCGCTGGAACCACACCAAATGCCGGTTGCATTTGAGGGGACAGAAGCGTTCACTGGGTTTGGGTACGGGGTTTGCGTAAAGGTGATGCAGGATCCAGCGGCCGGTGGTTGGATGGGGTCTGTGGGGGATTTTGGCTGGGGTGGCTACGCAGAGACCTATCACATTATTGATCCGGCTGAGGATATGGTTAGCATCATGATGATGCAGTGTTTGCCCAGCATGCACTACCCCATCCGTAAAGAGTTTAGAACGGCCGTTTATCAGGCGCTTGCATAACCCCTTTTCTTTCTTGAGACATTTTTATATTTAACTGAGACACCAGTGGGGCCAAACTGCCGGATACTGTGTATACCAACTACTCGTAAGGAGTTTCCGTTTCATCCTTTTCATTTGGCCCGCCTCATATTAAACGGCATTATAGGCAAATGCTTTGACGGCGCTGTCGGTGAAAGGGGTGAATTCGGTTGGGTTTTTACAAGATTTTTCAGCAAAAAAGGACCACCCTAATTTTTCCTTTTTTCCCTTTCTAGCGGGATGCGTTTCCAACCACATCCCTTTGCCCTCGTCAGACAAGCTGGCGGGGGCTTTTTTTATAAATTTGAATCACTTTGGAACCTAAAACATGTCTAAAAACGCCTGTGGCACCGGCCCCAAAATACGATCTTTCTGCCGAATTAGCTTAACCGGCCGGACCAGTTCAACTCCTTCGATCTCCACCTGCACCAGCTCCCCACGCTCTATCTCACGTTTTACCGAATAATCTGGCAAGATCGACACCCCAAGCTGGCTAAACAGCGAATATTTGATCGCACCCGGTGAATCAAGCTCCGCAACAGGATTATCGATACTCACCCCCAATTTCGACAGCTCAAGCACCATCCATCTGCGACTGCGGCTGGTTGGCAGCCGAAACAAAAAAGGCTCAGCCGCAAGATCACTTGGCTGGATCGATTTTTGAGCCGCCCAACGGTGCTCGGGTGACACCAGCAACACATATTGGATCGGGTTCAAATCGATGGCAATAACCTCTTCAAGGTCAAGATCGTTTAGATGACCTTCCACAAACCCAAAATCGTATTGGCGGCTCAATACTTTTTCGATCGATTCAGTCACAAGTGAGGTGTGCATCGACAAATTAATGTTGGGATAAGCGGTTTGAAACCGGCTCAGCATCTGCGGAATAACATACACGCTTAGGCCGGGTGTGGCTCCAATTTGCAGTGACTCATCTTTTAGCTCGGCCACATTAATCACGGCTCGTTCCGCTTCAGCAACCAGTGGCAAAATTTGCTCTGCATAAGCTTGCAGGGTTTTACCAGATGGGGTCAGGCTCACCCCGCGTGGACTGCGCACAAACAGCTTGTTGCCCACGGCCGCTTCAAACGTCTGCATGTGCTGGCTCACGGCCGCCTGCGACATAAACAAAAGCTCGGCCGCTTTGTTAAAACTCCCCTGCTGGCAGACGGTTAAAAAAATATTGAGTCGTTGAAACGTGATGGCGTTCATGATTGCGCAATTATAGCTTGGCTCGTGACTACCTCAGCGGTTTTCATTTAAAACCCTTTAGTATCTTATAAACATTAAAATCTCCCCTCATCCGCCCCTTTCGGGGCACCTTCTCCCCGTGGGAGAAGGGAACTAAAATTGTTGTATATGGCAAGATTTTTCCATATCTAACCTAATGATTTTCCTCTCCCCGTGGGAGAGGGTCCCTGCGAAGCAGGGGGGTGAGGGGTTCTTAGCTGAAACTTAAGGGGTGTCCCTCGTGGGCACCCATCTACTCAAGCACGTACGCATCAGATCTAAACCGAGCGGTGACTTCCCCATCTTTTAACCGATACACAACCGACTCCGGCTGAACATCCTCAAATGCGGAATCCTGCGCCATCAACGGGGCTCGCACATCACGCAAGAACTGCTCCTGCACCGACTCGGTTAGATTGACTAAATGTTTGCGGTACAGCTCCGTTTTATGGAGTGCAATCGCAATCCATTTGTTAGGCATGCGCCATCTTGACCACAAAAATAGACCGTCGAAAAATTGTCCAATCGCCAGAGCAAACCAAATGCCGTCAGACCCCCACCCGAGCGGGAAGGCCAACAGCCATGAGAGAACCACAGAGATTGCGCCACGGGTCAGCAACGTGCTGTACATGCCGGGCAATGTGTCTCCGGCGCCACGCAGGGCCCCGTTGACCGTCATCGCCACGGCCGTAAACAGCAGTGATGGGGTGCTGATGCGCAGATAGCGGGTTCCGGCCGCCAGCAGAGTTGCATCGGCCGAAGGGTCAAACAGCTTGATAATTTGTGGGGCGAAAATAATCATCGGCAAGATCAAAATGCCCATCACAAAAACGGCCAGATAGACGGCAAATGTGCCGCGCCGTTTGGCCTCATCCACCTGCCATGCCCCCAACGACCGGCCGACAAGGCTAGTGGCCGCGACGTTGATGCCCAACACCGGCATAAAGGCCAATGACTCTAAATTAAGCCCGATGGCGAGTGCGGCCGCACCCAGCGTCCCCACTTCAGTAGAGGTAACCAGGCTAATCACCAGCAAACGAGCACCGTTCCTGAAAATCCCCTGCACGCCGGATGGCAAACCGATACCGAAAATATCTTTAAACAGCTGGATGTCGGGCCAATAGCTACCCCGGCCGACTTTGATCACGTTCCGGCCGCTGTAAATGATGGTAAATGCAATCACGACCCCGATTGCGCGTGACAAAACGGTCCCCATCGCCGCCCCAGCCAATCCAAATGCAGGGATGGGGCCAACCCCAAACATAAACAGATAATTGAAAATGATGTTGAGCAGATTCAGCGTCCCGGTCAGCATGAGCGGGGTCCATGTGTCTCCGGCCCCCTGCATCAAGCGGTCCGTAACAACGTTCAAAACCAAGAACGGCATCCCCAAAAAGATGATGCGCAGATAGCTGACACCCAAATCGACCGCGTTGGGATCACCACCGCTGTTGGCAAATAACAGCAACGGCCGGGCAATGACAAATCCCAATCCCAACAAAACTATTGAGAGTAAAAAACCGCTCGATATCGCTTGCCGCGCTACAAATGCCATCCGGTCCGGGTCGCGTGCCCCTTTGGCTTGGGCGATGAGGCTCATCGCTCCGGCCGCCACAGATAAAACCATGACCAGCACCAAAATGCGCACCACATTGCTCATACCAGATGCAGCAATTTCAAGCGGACCTAAGCGGCCGACCATAAACACATCTACCACCCCCACTAGACTTTGGAGCAGATTGGTCAGCAACACGGGCAGGGCTAAACTCCAAATGCT
>JAHDGV010000226.1:0-3104 GCA_020631655.1 Chloroflexota bacterium
CAGAAGGTATCGTGGTTGCCCGGCTGGCCAGAATTTGTCACGGCTAGGGTTTTTGGATCGATGCGTAGAATTTCTTTGTTGGTCACACCGGAGTTCCCACCACCCTGCCAGAACAGCACGGTGCCATCTGGCATTTGAGCGGTCGCAATGGCCCGCTGGCTCAACTCTTCTACGTTCCCCCAGCGGCCGTGGCGGGATGGGTCATTTTGATCAACTTTGACCATGCCGGTGTTGTTATTGAAACCGGGCAGAGAGCCGTAGTCTCCAGGACCGTACATCTTGCACTTCATCGGCCGCACCGTGTTCCCCGTACACAGGTAAGCCACATAACCATCTTCAACCGTCAGTGAGCTAACTGTGTTTTTGCCCACAGGGGTTGAATCCAAGTTGGTAGCGCCATCAGAAAAGACGGCCGAGGTTCCCTGAAAATCGCTGTCTTGATAAAGCGTTGCTCCCTTAAACACCTCGTCCGAAGAGAAATCAATTGAGAAATGATAGGTCCGTAGCAGGTTGTATTCTTGCAGCTCTTTCCCCTGATTGGTGACCAGAATCTTCTCCCCTTCTGTGACAGATGGGGTGTCTACGCCACCCACAAAACCATCTCCGGCCTCGATTAGGCTAGCGGGTGAAAGCCCCCAAACCTCTTGCTGGTCTAACCGTGGGTCTTGGGGATTACCATTCACGATGTAATCTTGATCGGTGTGATGGGTTCCGTTGGCTTCGGCCGGGATCGGGTTACCACCCACCCCCCAGCCGCTCCCGTCCGCATTGGCATCCATGAAGCCGGTCGCAATCTTCTGGCCGGGTTGAAGCGTAATCACCGGAGTTAATGAATCAAAATCAACGCTGTTCGCGCCCAAGCTGTAGCTTGATCGGGTCTGCCCCACCGCTATCACGGTGAAGTCGTTGTCCCCATCTACCCGCACCACCAGCGGGGTAACCGGATTGCCATTTTTCGCCGCATAAAAGTTAAAGGTATCAATTTGAATATCAACGGCCGATTCTCCCTTGTTCATGTAGGTGATTGATTCGTTGATAAAAATCGATGGGTTGTGCAGGTCTTTGAACGAGCCATCGGACGTCGATGTGTTCCCGATCGTGTGCGGATTAGCGGCCGGAGCGAGAGCCATGCGTTGCACTGCAGCTTGTTGCGATTCAGAGCCTAAAATTGCCGCAACTGGGGTGGGGTTATAGATACGGGCTGTTACCCCAACGGCAACGACAAAAACAATCAATATAGGGGCGTATTTGGTTAGAAGTCTTTTCATTATTTTTTCCAATTTTGGTGGTAGAGACATCTTACCTGACCATTCTGAAGAAATTTCTTAGGAAGTCGGATACACTTAGGTTTTATTACTGCTTTTACCAAAACCCGTTTGAAGTTTACACAAGGTCACAATGAATAGCATTCATGATATGGGGGGGATGCACGGATTTGGAAAGATCCCATACGAAGAAAACGAACCGGTATTTCATGCCCCGTGGGAAGGCCGTGTTTATGCGATGGCGATGTACACGCCGAAAGGTGTCCCCGGCGGCTTTAGATACATGATTGAAAAGATGGAACCAGCCACCTATCTGGCTTCATCCTATTACGAAAAGTGGATGCATGCGCGCACACAGGGTTTGATTGAATCAGGGGACATTTCGCAGGCGGAGCTGGATGAGAAAATCGCTTACTTTCGAGAGAATGCTGAGGCACGGCCGCCGGTGGTTAATGATCCAGAACGAGTAGCTAAAGCACTCAAGGCGATGTACAAGACACTGCCACCTGATCCTGCGCAACCTGATCCACCAAAGTTTAAGGTTGGGGATGCAATACGAGCCAAAAACATGCATCCGATTGGGCATACGCGGTTACCCCGATATTGCAGGGGAAAGCAGGGGGTTGTTGATTTTGTGTACGATTATTGGTGGGTTGATGACACACCTCCGGCCGGTGAAGAGCACGCGATTGAACCTTTGTATCGGATAAAATTTGAGGCACAAACGCTGTGGGGAGAGGAAGCTGAACCAAATCAGGTTTTGTATATCGATATGTTTGAAAGTTATTTAGAAGTTTAAAATCGATTTTAAATCTAATTTTTAGCCGCGGATATTGTCGGATGAGCGCGGATAAGAAGAAATACTTGCACAAGGTAGCTAGATTTTTAATTGAACGCTGAGGACACCGAGAGTTATTCTGGAGGAAATTATGGGACATGATCATCATCATTCACATTCATCGGCCGATGCGGAGATACGGGCCAAGGCGCTTGAGGCGTTGCTGGTTGAAAAAGGGCTGATTACCACCGACGTAATCGACGAGGTGGTGCGCAAGTATGAAGAGGATATCGGGCCGATGAACGGGGCTCGTGTGGTGGCTCGGGCTTGGACAGAACCATCCTACAAAAAGTGGTTGCTGGAAGACGGCACGGCCGCGTCGGCCGACATGGGGTACACGGGCAAAGAAGGGGCCAAAATTGTGGTGCTAGAAAATACGGCCGAAGTGCACAACGTTGTCGTCTGCACGCTTTGCTCATGCTATCCGTGGCCGCTGTTGGGGCTACCGCCCAATTGGTACAAATCGTATGCATATCGCTCACGCGTTGTGCGCGAGCCACGAAAAGTGCTCAGCGAGTTTGGGCTGGAGCTAGGCGAAGATATTGAGGTGCGGGTGTGGGACAGTAACTCGGAAATTCGGTATTTGGTGCTACCGGAACAACCGGCCGGAACCAGTGATTTATCGGCCGGTGAGCTGACTGAGCTGGTCACACGGGATTCGATGATTGGGGTTGCACGGCTGTAGGCGGAGGTGTTATGTCTGAATTAAGTGATGAAATTAATGGGATGGATGAGCCGCTGGCACTGCCGCGCAAAAACGGAGAGTTGCAGTTTGAAGAGCCATGGGAGGCGCGTGCTTTTGGCTTGGCTGTGGCTCTAAACTCAAATGGAACCTACGCTTGGAAGCAGTTTAGCGAGGGTCTAGCAACGCAGATTGGTGAGGCAGAAGCTACGGCCGAGGGTGAAACCCATTATTATGAAAATTGGCTCAAAACGCTGGAAAAGCTGGTGATTGAGCAGGGGTTAATCTCGGCCGATGAGTTGGAGGCCCGGGCCGAAGC
>JAHDGV010000226.1:3204-8551 GCA_020631655.1 Chloroflexota bacterium
GTTGGTTCGGGCGTGGGGGTAGCGGCCGGTGGGAGCAAATCGCTCATCGTAATCGCAAATGCGTAATTACGTGTCTCTACATCTCGCGAAGGAACAAATAAAGTTGGTGCTTGTCCCACTGTGAGCGATGCAACATTGGCAGAGCCACTGCCGACATAAAACACCTCGTCTAGCGAACCTGGGGCATCACCGGGCTCTTGTAAACGGGCCACAATTGACCGCTGTTCACCACCTTCAGGTTCTCCATTTGCGTACGCATCGATAAAGCCAATCGCTATTTTTTCACCCGGCTGGATCGTGATCGCACCGTCCCCAACATCTGTAAACGGATGGGTATGTCCACCAACCTCGGTTGGAATGCGTGATGTTCCAATCGCTTTGACGGTAAAATCATCATCCCCATTCACCGTCACCACAAACGGGGTCACCGGGCCGTCGATTCCTAAAGCATAAAAATCAAACTTAGACAGATACCAAACCTCGGCCGTGGCAGATTGGTTGGTGTAGGTGTCAGATTCATTGATGATTAGGTTAGATTGCCACCCATCAATACCACCGGTTGGGACAATGTTGTTGCCAATTGCAACTTTGTTCGGTTTCGGATTCGGTGTTGGGTTCTCTGTTCCGGGAGTCATCGAGACGTGAACGGTTGCAGCCACACTAGGCACACCTTCTTGGTTGATGGCGAACAGCATCCAGTAGCCTGGCGTCATCACGTTGATGTTGTCATGCGCATCAATCGTGTAGGTGTTGTCCCCGTTGTTCACAAAGTCGAGGCTCAATCGGCGCACGTCTGTGTTCATTTGATGCGTAGTTGAAGACAGCTTAATGATATTGAAGTTCGCAATATCGGCCGCGCCTGCACCCGTCATCGTCACATCAAACGATTGGCTGGCTTGCACCCCATCTTTTTGGGATGGGTAGCTACTAATCACCGGCCGGTCGGCCAACGAGCCATCTGCATTAAACAGATACGGCGGTGAGTAGAACTGCATGTTGTAGTGGTGATTGAAATTGTTCAGCTCTGGACAGTGGCCGCAGTCTCCACCCGCTTGCCAAACACGGCCATCGGGCAACAACAGCGAGCTTGAATGATAGTTGCGCGGAGTGGTTAGCTCTGCCATTTCAGTCCAAGTGTCTGTTTCACGGTCCCACAATTCGCTTGGATAAACGGTCCCATGATCGTAAAAAATCTTCCCGTTTGAATTACCACCAGAGACAAACACATCACCCGTTGGCAATTGAACCATGTTGTGGAAGGCGCGATCGTAGTGCATGTCGGCCGCGTAGCTCGACTGAATGTCGAGGTCGTTATTGATATCGATCAAAACGGTTGACCGCATACTTTCAGGATTGTCGGGGCGGCCGCCGGAGATAAACAACAGACCCTCATCGATCATAATCGCGTTCCCCCAGTGACGATAAGCATCGTTACCGGCACGGGTCCCTTGATTATGGATCAGCTCATCATTCGGGTTGATTTCGTGCATGGTTGGCACACCGCCCGAGTGGAACAGGTTGCTGTTCGGCATTAGGTGCAAGAACGGATAGTAGTTACTGTTGTAAAAACCGTTATCTGCATGCAACGGAGACAAATCGATACCGGTCAACGTTTCCCAGCTGGTGCCGGTCCAAATTTCAGGGTTTTCAAACTGATCTTTATGGTCGTTTTCGGCCAATGTAGAGCCGAGCGCATGGAACACTTGCCCATCGGCCATGGTGACAGAGGTGCCGTAGTAATGGCCACCGTCCATATCTTCTTCTCGGTTCCACGTATCAGATTCCCATTCAAACAAGCTGGATGCGGCTTCGGTTCCGGGGCCGCCACCGGCCAAGATTAGATCCCCATTTGGCAACAGGGCCGGTCCGGGGCAGAAGGTATCGTGATTGGTAGGTGCACCGCCAATACCGCCCGATTCGGTGACTTGGAGCGTAGTCGGGTTCAAAACGAGGATCTCTTTCCCCGGCCCTACTGCGTCACCACCCTGCCAGAACATCACGTTGCCGTCAGGCATTTGGGCGGCCGCGATAGCCCGCTGGTCTAGCTCAAAAACATCTCCCCACTGGCCGTGTAAGGCCGGATCATTTTGATCTACTTTGATAAAGATGGCTTTGTTATCGAAATCGGGGAGGGTGTTGTAGGTTCCGGCCGGATAAACTTTACAGGTCTCAGGATTGGCCAAAGTCCCATCACATAAATAAGCGACGTATCCATCAGCTACCACAATCGAGCTGGCCGCTTCTTCACCAATTGCGGTGCCATCAAGTGGGGTGATGCCGTCGGTGAATCGCTCCCCGGTGCCACCCTGGTTTGTGCCGGTGTACAGGGTTGCTCCGGCAAACAGATCATCGGCCGAAAATTCGATTGAGAAGTGGTAGGTGCGGAGCAAGTTGTAGGATTGTAGCGTTTTGCCAGCGTTGGTATCAAGGATTTTTTGTCCAACAACGGCCGTAGGCACATCGACTCCACCGTCGTATCCATCTGCAAACTCAATTAAAGGACTGGGGGCTAATCCCCAAACTTCGTCTTGTTCAAGCACAAATTTGCCAGAAAAATCTTGACCTGTGGCCGGGTTACCATTTTCTTGAGCCGGGATCGGATTACCTCCGCTTCCCCAACCGGTTCCATCTGGATTGGCATCCATAAAGCCGGTAGCGATTTTTTCGCCAACGGCCAAAGTCAGGGATGGAACCGTGTCATCAAAATCTACACTGTTGGCCCCCACGCTGTAGCTGGTCTGTGTTTTACCGATAGCCAAAACGGTGAAATCATTGTCCCCTTCTACTCTAACAACAATGGGGGTTACTGGATTTCCGTTCTTTTTGGCGTAAAAGTTAAATTTGTCGATATTGACCGCCACTGGTGCACCGGTTTTATTCACGATCACGTCTGTTTCGTTGATAAAGATGCTGGGGTTATGCAGGTCGGTAAAGTTGGCATTGGCGGTGTGGTCGTTCCCCACAACGTGTGAATAGGTTCCATCAGGGGCCGCTAACACAACGGCGGCCGGTTCGATGTTGATCGTCTCATCTATTCTTGATGAAGCCAAAGCTGGTACGGAAATTGCCAAAATGGCAACCACCACCAGCGCGAAAGTAAGTTTTGTCTGCCTATAGGTATCAGTCCGAAATTTAGCCATTTTAGTGGTCCTTCTCTGCTGTAGAAATTGTTCGGGATTGGAATTGTGGGTTAGGGTGCATTGGTAAGGCCCAACAATGTAGCAAAAAAACCTTTACTTCTAGGTTACGGTTTCAGTTGAAAATCTGATTCATTAAGCTCCGCTAATTTTCTTATTTCGGCAGGCTGGCACCCTCTATTTTTGACTCTAAGGTCAACCCGGAAAAATAATTGTCCAGATCGCTTGTGAATCCCCTAAGACAAGATCTCTTTAACCCGGCCGACCAAGCCGTTTTCCAAGCGTACCTTTATTCCATGTGGGTGTGTGGCTGATTTTGTTAGGATTTGAGCCACCACACCCTCAGTCAGGCGGCCGGTGCGCTGATCTTGTTTTTGCACAATTTTGACTTGGCACCCGATTGTTATGTTTTCTCTTTTTGTTCCACCCATAATGCTCTCTAGTTCCTTTTTGTTTGAGTTTTAACCGATCAAATGTGCCTTACTTTACTCGATTTTCTCGAGTTGCAATTTTTTCTCACTTTTTGACAGGTCATCAAAATTTAAATACGTTACTCTCAATAGCGTGACTGGGACAGAGTCACACATTGAAATTTAGATCTACATAGCCGAGAAGGCAGTGCCAAAAGGAAGAACAAAAATGAAGCGCTTAGGATGGAAAATTTATCTGGCAATTTTAACGGGAGGACTTTTGCTATCCGCTTGTGGCCTATTGGGGAATGAACCCGCACCTCCCATTGCACTACCAACCAGTGCCAACCCTGTTGAAGTTCCAACGACAGCAACAGACCCTGAGCCGGTTGACCCAGTTGCCAGCCCAACAGAGATTGTGGCCGTAAACCCAACGGATACTCCAGTTCCCATTGATGTGGTTGATCCCATCACACCCACTGCCACGCCAACGGCTGCCGCAGTTGTAGATACCTGCGTGGCATCACTGCCTCCAGACGGCGTGGGCACTATTGTGTATGCGGTACAGCCGGGCGATACGTTATTCACCATCGGCCAAAAAACCCGGCCTGTAATGACGGTTGAACAAATTGCGGCCGCCAACTGTTTAACAGATGTGAACCGCATAGAAGTTGGGCAACAGCTGATTGTGTGGCACAGCCCCACCAGCGGGCCGGAACGTCCCGTAACACAAGTTGTATTTGAAAAAACGATTATCGGTGGTTGGGACCTGTTTGAGTACGCTGGCCCTCTATTGGGAGATCAACACGCTTTTGCCTTTACGGGTGAAGCCGGAAACTTTCTAACAATCGAAAATGGCGGTCCGCCTGCCCAGAACCTTGTTTATACACTGCAAAAAGCGGATGGAACACTGGTTGGTCAGTTTGATGCAACCCGACGGGTTTTCATTTCTCCAACGCTCAATGGAGCCGAATTCCGACTCCCGGAAAGTGGCGCATATGAAGTGGTTATAGCCGGCCGACAAAATATGGCCATCGACTTTAGCATCCTGTCTGGGCAGGGCTATTATCAAGCTCAGTTGGCGGAGCCACTTCCCCTGCAGTTTGAAACAGGGGCAACCTCTGCCCGAATCAGTGGCAACACCCCGCCCGGGTCGATTAATCAGTACAAGTTTACCGCGTTCGCAGGCCAGACGGTTCGGCTTGAGCCGATTAACAGCGTCGCTGGGCTGATCATTGAGTATGGAGATCGAATTCGCCTCAACGACCCTGCTTTGCAACCGATAGAGGTTCAACTACCGGCCGACGGAGAGTACAGCCTGATTGTGTGCCACTGCTTTACTGAGGGTGTTGGAAACGGCCCATATACCTTTGACATCGAGATTGGTGCACAAACAACTCAGCCTGCGCCACAGCCACCAGCGGCCGAGCTTCTGACTTTTACAGAGGCGATAAACGGCATGACTACCGCGATGGCAACGGGCAATATCGATTCATCTGGGACAAAGACTTTCCAACTTGACCTGCCGAACAGTGCAAATCTCACTATTAACAGCTTTTCGATTTTTGATCTCACCTTTGAGCTTCTTTCGGCCGATGGGGCTACACAAATCGGAACTGTCTCAACACTCGAACGCAACTTCTTATCTAACCTAGTGCGCGGTGGTGACATTCTTGTCCCGGGTGCGGGCAGCTATCTGCTCAAAGTAAATGGAACGCCGGGAGAAGGTTACAACTTAGGATTAGCATTCGGAGGCCTCGCTCACCCAGAGATGGTTACCCCAACACGGGTTCAATTTGA
>JAHDGV010000962.1 GCA_020631655.1 Chloroflexota bacterium
AACGAAACCTCCGAGGTCTGTTAGCACACAAGGTGAGTTATTAATTCAATTCGGCGTTGATGCTCTCAGTAAATACAGCGATGTCTTGGTCGCCAGAAATCAACCGGCCGTTCAAGAAGAACGATGGGGTTGAAGAGACGCCTAGCGAGCGTGCCGCCTGTTGATTTAGGCTCACATCGTCTGCGTAGCGCTCTTCCTCAATGCATGCTTCAAATGCATCTTCATCCAAGCCATCGATGCCTGATGCAACTGACATAAATCCACCGTTGGTGTGAACCGCGTTGGTCCCTTGCAAGGCAAAGACGTTTTTGTGGAATTCATGACCAAGCTCACCGCTTTGCTCATTAGCGCAGAGTACGGCTCCGGCCGTTGGTTTTGTTAAATCACCCAAAGCAAATGGCATAATGGCCCAGCGGATCTGATCAGACTCAACAAATTGTTGGTAGAGGCCGGGGGCTTTTGTCGCGTTGAAGTTAGCGCAGTGGGGGCATCCGTAGTCAGGTACTTCGATAAAGGTGACTGCAGAATCTAGGTTTCCTGTCATCACACAGCGCTGTGGATTTGCGTCGCAATATTCGTTTGCGTTGGTGACAGTGTCGCTCAATACAGGGGTTGGCTCAGGTGCGGCCGTTGGGTTTAGTGAGCCAATAACGGCTAAAGCAATCAGCGCGATTGCTGAGATACCGATAATCGATCCAATCAAGACCCAGTTTGGGCCAGCGGTTTCTACTGTTTCCTGACGGCCGCTTTTGCGACGCGGTTTCATTTTGGTCATGGTTACCTCGAATTTAGAAAAGGAGTCAGCACCAAGAGAGACAAATCTTGGGATGGTGCTTAACGATTAAAATTTAAAAAGGGGGGTGGGCAAATGCCCAAGAGAATTCTAATCCTTCTGGAAATGGATGCACAGGTTACTTACCGACCAGTTAGAAAACGGCTAACAACAAAGCTGAGATGCTAACTGCATCTCAGCTTTGTTGTTAACGCTCCCCGAATTGAGTTTCGTATAGTTTTAAGTAAAGCCCATCCTGTTCAATTAACTCAGCATGTGTGCCACGCTCTACAATCTTGCCCGCTTCGATGACCAAAATCATATCGGCCGCCAAAATAGTTGAGAGCCTGTGAGCGATCACAATGCTTGTACGTCCCTCCATCACCCGTTGCAGTGCCTCCTGAATCAACGCCTCCGATAGGGAGTCTAAGCTCGATGTTGCTTCATCTAGAACCAAAATCCGTGGATTTTTCAAGATTACCCGTGCAATAGCGATCCGTTGACGTTCGCCACCGCTCAAGCGATAGCCACGTTCACCCACAACGGTATCGTAGCCGTCAGCTAGGCTATCGATGAAATCGTGGATGTTGGCAGCTTTGGCGGCCGC
>JAHDGV010000963.1 GCA_020631655.1 Chloroflexota bacterium
CTTACAAAGTTGTTTCCCCTACAGCCTGCGACTAAAATACCTGCATCCGGAATCTTCCCCTTCCCAAAGAAATTTTCTAGGCTAAAAATTTATGTCTTTAACCGAAAAAACCCTCACGCAGGTGCGGGACCAATTACGCAGTGGCGACACAACCAGCGTTGCCCTGACCGAAGCGATTTTGAGCCGCATCGATGCGGTTGATGGTGATGTTAAATCTTATGTGCGGACCACGGCCGAACTTGCGCTTGAGCAGGCCAAAGCGGCCGACGAGCGTATTGCCAATGGTGAATCATCACCCATGCTGGGCATCCCGGTTGGCATCAAAGATCTAATCTGTTCAGATGGGGTTGAAACCACCGCTGGAAGCAAAATTTTGGAGGGGTTCAAGCCTCCTTACAACGCCTTTGTGACCGAAAAGCTCAAAGCGGCCGGTGCCGTCATCGTCGGCATGACCAACACCGACGAATTTGGGATGGGCTCCTCAACTGAATTTTCAGCTTACCAAACCACCTGCAATCCATGGGATTTGACCCGCGTTCCCGGCGGTAGCTCCGGCGGAAGCGCCGCGGCTGTATCTGGTGGGATGGCTTATGCCGCCCTCGGCACAGACACCGGTGGCAGTGTGCGTGCCCCCGCCTCGTTCTGCAACATTGTCGGCATCCGGCCGACCTACGGCCGCGTATCACGCTGGGGCGTGATCGCCTACGCCTCTTCGCTCGACCAAATCGGCACCTTCGGCCGCACAGTTCAAGATGCGGCCGCCATGCTCGGCACGGTAGCCGGTTATGATCCGCGCGACAGCACCAGCCTGCAGCGCCCCGTCCCCGATTACGAAGCGGCCCTAACCGGCGATATTAAAGGGTTAAAGGTCGGCATCCCTAAACAATATTTTATTGATGGGATGGACCCGGACACAGAAGCGGCCGTACGCACCGCCATCGATAAACTGGCTGACTTGGGTGCTGAAATCATCGAAATCGATTTAAACATGGCCGACTATGCATTAGCCACCTATTACTTGATCGCCACCAGCGAAGCGAGCAGTAACTTGGCCCGCTACGACGGTGTGCGCTACGGGCCACGCGCGGCCGGCCGAGATGTGACCGAAACAACGATGAAAACCCGCGCTAAGTTTGGTGAAGAGGTTAAAAACCGGATCATGTTGGGGACGTTTGCGCTCAGCTCCGGCTACTACGATGCCTATTACGGCAAAGCGCTAAAAGCCCGCACGCTAATTATTCGGGACTTTGAAAAAGCGTTTGAAAAGGTCGATGTCATCGCCACCCC
Source organism: Chloroflexota bacterium (assembly GCA_020631655.1). Lineage (GTDB taxonomy): Bacteria > Chloroflexota > Anaerolineae > Promineifilales > Promineifilaceae > WTJY01. The sequence goes on from JAHDGV010000963.1 coordinate 1,288, forward strand.
AACCGCCCCGGACACCGCGTTTAAAATCGGTGACAAAACAACCGATCCGCTTGAAATGTACCTGTCAGACATCTACACCGTGTCGCTCAAT
>JAHDGV010000964.1 GCA_020631655.1 Chloroflexota bacterium
GCCTCTAAAACCTCAACGTCAATGCCACGCTGATTGAGCAAATACGCAGCCGACATTCCGGCCGCGCCCGCCCCGATCACAATGACTTTCCCCTGAAAATTAGTTCCAGCAGGTGTGATACAGCCGCTTAATGCAGTTGAAAGACCCAGTAGGCTACTTAATCTAATAAAGTCCCGTCTCGTTAATTTACTCATGTGCCCATTCTCGCAAATGGGCACAAAAAGTCGATGGAGCTACTTTAAAACCACCTTAAATCTACCTTAAATTTCTCAAGCACAAGTGATTAACGTGCGGTCAGAAACGAGATAAATGCGGTAAAAGCTAGCAGCCCATCTTGCCCCGTCAGCTCATCGACAGCCTCGCGGGCCGAGCGTGCGGCATTATGTACACTGCCCCAATCGAGGAAACTTGTATACGATGTGCCAGCAAAATACAGTTTATCATCAACCGAAGTGGCCATGGAGCTCGAGATCCAATATGGGGCATCATCTTCTAAATAGGCCCCATGTGCATATGGTTCATCATTCCAGTTTTGCACAAGATGTTTAACGTAGCTACGCGACGCCGCCCCATCAAAAATTTCATCTAGCTCTCTTAGAACATCATTTAGACGAACCCCATCTGACTGGTTAATATACCTTTCAGCTTGTGCCCCAACTGCAAAAACACCTAAAACATGGCTGTCAGAGTTCTGCCCAACAGACACGCTGTAAAAGGCCCGTTGTCCGGCCGAAGTCTCGCTATCAGCAAATTCTATAAATTCTGGAAAAAACTTCTCAGAAAATTCGATAAAAATCTTGATTCCGCTCCAAATAAACGCTTCATCAATCGCATCCTGTTTATCCTGAGGGAGTGCAGGGGAAAAGTTAACCCACCCCAGCTGCAAAATGCGCAGGGGGACGGTAACAATTACTTTATCGGCCGTATGTCGCACACCATTTCTGTCTGTTAGCACCACCTGATCACCGCTGTAATTTACACCGGTAATCGGAGTGTTAAACTTAATTTTGTCACGGACAGTTGGCACAATGTATTGTTCATAAAAGTCAAACCATGATGAACCGATAAATTTGGAATCTCCATAGTCGGCCAAAGGCTCTTCTGAGTATTCGCCATTTAAGTAAGTGCCATATGTGTCTGTATCGGCCGAATAAGGTCTGAGTTCAACATCGTGCTCAACAGAACGATCATTTAGAATATCATCTAAAGTGGATGGGGAGCTGTGCAACCATTCAGCACCGAGTGATATCGGAAAATCTGCAAAGGAGGTATTGACTCGAAATCTTCCTCCGTAGTCGTTCCTCGCTTCCAGAATCTCGAAATCGATGCCGCGCTGAGCCAGCAAATATCCGGCCGACATCCCGGCCGCACCCGCCCC
>JAHDGV010000965.1 GCA_020631655.1 Chloroflexota bacterium
GCCAAAATCCACACTATGGATTTGTGCAAAACCCGTATGACCCGGCCGTGATTTCTGGTGGCTCAAGCGGTGGTTCAGCCGTGGCTGTGGCGACCGGTTTGTGTGCGGCCGCCATCGGCACAGATACCGGCGCATCGATCCGGATACCGGCCGCGCTGTGCGGGGTGGTTGGACTCAAACCAACGATGGGGCGGGTCGGCCGGGGAGGGCTGATGGCATTGTCAACGACGTGCGACTGCGTCGGCCCGATCACACGCACCCCGGAGGATGCGGCCGTCATTCTCGACATCATCGCCGGAGTTGACCCGCTTGATGCCGACACAACCCATCAACCCAAATTAGACTCGCCAGCAATGCTTAAAAGCTGGAAAGGGGTGCGCTTGGGCGTGGATCGTGAAGCATTTTTAGCAGGCAATCATCCTGAAGTTGCCAAAATGATGGATAAGGTGCTCAGCAGAATCGAAGCGGCCGGAGGAGAGATTGTTGACGTGTCGATCTGGGGGCTGGCCGACTCAATTCCATCCGGCTTTGGGGTGGTCTTGCCAGAAACAACCTATCTGCTTGGCGCGTATCTTCAGCAGATTGACTCACCCACAACGATCAGTGAGATTTTGGGACAAGTTGGGCCTGACGTGGCTGGGCCGCTTGGCTCACAACTTGGGGACGAGCCTCCCGTTCCGGCGTTTACCTATCTCGACATTGTGCGCGGGTATATCCCGGCCGTAAAAGCGAGTTTGGCAGAGCAGATGGCGGGGCTAGACGCTCTAATCTTGCCCACAACAAAACTACCTGCGGCCCCGGTGAATGAGGAGGGGATGGTTGAGTTCATGGGTGAACCGGCCGATGCGTTTACGACCTATATTCATCATTCGTTTTGGGTCAATTTGGTGGGGAATCCCTCGATTTCAGTCAGGGGGGGAACAACAGAAGGTGGGTTGCCGCTAGGGTTCCAGTTTTTAGGCCATCCGTGGGATGAGCAGAAAATTATTGGCCTCGCTCAGCTTTGGCAGGGGTGATTGCTTTGGTGGATTGAAATCCACTGCTAGGTAACGAAGCCTGTTGGAAACAGGCTCAGTTCAATGACAAAAATTTGAATTTAACATGATTCATCATGTTTCATTGCTAGTAGCAGAATTCATTCTGCCCAGCTTTAGAAGCTGTCTTTTAGTTAGAAAACACCCCACATCATTCCAGATATCAGAGCCGATCTTTAACAACCGAATATTTTGCATTTACGAACCACGTGGCCCGTTTGTGTTAGATGCTGACTGTATCTGCGAGAGCCGATAGGCGCGGGGCGTCATCCCGATATGCTGTTTAAACGTGCGGCCGAAGTGAGCCTCGTTGCTAAAGCCACAAATCGCGGCGATGTCCCC
>JAHDGV010000966.1 GCA_020631655.1 Chloroflexota bacterium
TTTATAAAAAGCCGATCCAATAGGGTCGGCTTTTTTTTGTGTATCGGGTATGCTTGAATTTATGTACGAACGAGTTTTTACTATCGGTGGAATTGAATTTAACTTTGGGCTTACCCTCTTGATTGTACTGGGCACTATCTTGCCGTTGCTGGATGCCTATGGGCATACCCCGTTTGGCTTTTTACAGACAAATTTAGGCATTAATTTGGGACTCGAAGGGTTTGAGAAAAAAGTATGGGACCGGATGGTCTTTTACTTCATTATTCCGATGATCGTTTTGCTGTTGTTTCGACAAAAACCGATTGAGTACGGATTTGGGTTTGGCAATTGGCAAGAAGGGCTGATGTGGACGGTCGGGTCCTGTGCGGTTATGGCTGTCATACTCTGGTTTGTAGCCCGTAGCGACGCGATGAATAGCTACTACAGCGCTCGGGCCAATCCGGTGCCTTGGCGGCTGATCTACTTAACCGGCGTAGATTTGTTTAGCTGGGAGTTTATTTGGCGGGGCTTTTTGCTGTTTGGAATGGCGCGGGTATTGGGGGTTGGACCCGCCATCTGGCTACAGGCGGTGCCGTTTGCGTTTATGCATTTGGGCAAACCTGAACTTGAGACGATGACGACTATTTTTGGCGGGGCGGCTTTTGGTTTTGTCGCATGGCGCACCAATTCGTTTGTCTATCCGTTTTTAATCCACTGGTTTATTGCGTCGTTTACTCAGCTGATTGCCATCGGCCGGTTCTAGCTTGCATTGGACGCGAAGGCGCAGAGGCGCAAAGGACATCAAGCTTCTTCTTGCCTTTGATAGAACTACAAAAACGGTGCCATGTGGCGGGCTACTGATTCAACAACCGGAACAACTACAGAGTTCCCAAACTGCTTGTACGCCTGCGTGTCTGATACGGGGATGATCATTTCTGCTTGCTCCCCCTGATCAAAGCCCATCAATTTGGCGCACTCGCGAGGGGTGAGCCGCCGCGGCCGACCGCTTTTCTGGCGCACCAAAATTTCGGAGCCATCTTTATAGTAACGGGCTGACAGAGTACGGGCTTTATCCTCCGGCCCCACCAATCCGTATCCAAAGCCGTTCCCCCGCGCTTTGTGTTTAGCCGAATAATCTTGCAAGTAATTCCAAAGTTTTGGAGATAACGTGTATTTGGGATCAACCGTTGCCAGCGGTCCGGCCGTGTACGGCGGCTCGGCCGGTTGTGATCCATCCTGCGGATGCAGAACGGCCTGCATGGTTGGCCCCACATCGGCCGGTGGGATGTACAAGTCATCAAAGCTAAACTGTGTGTCAGCCTGAAACCCCACAATGAAAATACGCTCCCGATTTTGTGGCACAACCCCTTTGCCGTTTATCACGCGCCAGTGTACCG
>JAHDGV010000227.1 GCA_020631655.1 Chloroflexota bacterium
TTATGCAAAATAAAGCACTCCCGGCCGTGGCCGCCGACATTGCGGGTCTCATCCTGTTAATAGCCGTGTTGGTTCCATTTCTTGGCCCATTTTTGAGCACACCAACTGTCAGAGGCGGATCCATTCTGTTTTTTGTATTTGTGCTGGTTGGGTTTGCGATTAACCGAATTAAACGGCTTGAATTCAAAGAAGGGCTATCTGCGTCTTGGCTTCAAAAAATCAATTTTTCAAGCAATCAATCGGTGCTGATAGCTTTGGGCGTTAGCCTAATCGTCGTGTTTGTTTTAATGCAGGTCAATCTAAACAATTTATGGGCAGATACTGTTGATCTGTTTGAAAATACTGGCGAAGTTCACGAAGGGGAAATGACCCTCTACATTACCTTCGGCCCGATATTTATCTGGTTTATTGCAGGTGCGCTTTATCTAGCCGGATACGTTTTAAAAACGGAAAAAGTCATCGAAAAAGAGTCGGCCGCTTACGGCTGGACAGAGTTTGTTGCCCTTTTGCTAATCAATATTATGTTGGGCATGTTTGCCCTGTTTATCAATGGGTGGCTCGGCCGAGTCTTCCCGGCTGTTGGTTCAACCACCTTATTCATCATGACTTGGTTGGGATTAGAGCTCCTGTTTATTCCAATTCGATTACGGCACACGTTCAAAAATCCACAAATCATTTCGATAGCATCTTTTTTGCTATTGATCTTTGCGGCCGCATTTTTGACAATCTAACAGGCCGGTTAATTCTTGATCATAAAGATTTACAGGGAGTGTAAATCTTCATGAATCATCAAACTCTGGCTGGTACAATACAGTTAGGCATTACTTTTTTCTGGAGAAAATTCAATGGAAGGCAATCTTTTCTTAATCTTACTGGGCATCTTAGTTGCAATTCCGACCATCATGGCGATGGTTGAACGTTACAATCGCTTCAAAGATTAAATTTAAAACTAAATTTTTACAGCACTCTAAAGAGATAGCTCCTCAGCTATCTCTTTTTTTTTGCCTGATCCAAGAGAATTAACAACAAATAATCAGTTATTACAACCCCATTAAGGCAGTCAGGCACCTACGGAAGCATCTATTAAGATACAGACTCAAGGAAATTAGATTTAAATTTCGGCAGATTTAAATTGCGAGATTACTTCCCCATTTTTATCTGTCACGGATCCCTGTCAGAAACGCGAATTTAATATAGGAAAATTTTTTATGAATAACCACTTCAAGAAAATGCAATTGCTTGGCCTTGCACTACTTATTCTTCTAGCCGCTTGCCAAGCACCGCCGCCCGGAACACCGGCCGCACCTATCAGCGAAGAAACTCAGTCAGAGCAAACAGAAGCCGAAATGGAAGAGATGGCCGAAGATGCTGATATGGAAGAAATGGCTGATGACGCCGAAGAGATGGCGGAGTCTGATTCTGAAATGGATGAGGCGATGGACGAAGCAGATGATGAGATGATGGAAGAAGAGGAAGGAGAAGCTCCGGCCGCTACTCAAACGGTGTACGAGGAGATTGACTCTCGAACCGGCCCAATCTCAGACGAAGAAGCAACCGAGCTGATGTATTTCTTGGTCGAACGAAACAGCCTTATTTTTGATGCGGCATTGGCACGCGTTCTCGAACAAGGTGACATGAGATTTGCCTCTGTACTGCTCGAAACAATGCGGGCGAGCCAAGTTGGCTTACTCCCGTTTAGGGCTGAAATTTCCGCTTTGGCGTTGCAACAGTTAACGGGCGAACCGCACGGAAACAATTGGGGCGCTTGGGTAAGCTGGTACGGTGGCACAGACCTGACTCCCCCACCCGGCTTTACAACTTGGAAAGGAGAACTGTTGGGCGGGATCGATCCTGGTTTTGCCCTGTTCTTACAAAGTGAATTTGAATCAACCGTTCGTGCAGAAGAAATCCAGTGGGGCGGCGTTCGGGTAGACGGCATTCCGGCCCTTGACCAGTCGCCGATGATCCCCGCGGCCGAAGCTGATTACCTTGCGCCAACTGATGCAGTATTTGGTCTGTCGATAAACGGTGACAACCGGGCTTATCCCTTGCGCATTGTAGACTGGCATGAAATGGCCAACGACGTAGTCGGTGGTGTACCTGTCTCCCTTGCCTATTGCACGTTGTGCGGTGCGGCGGTCGCTTACGACGGCCGTGGATCTGATGGAGTGACTTACGATTTTGGCTCGTCTGGCTTTTTGTTCCGCAGTAATAAACTAATGTATGACCGCCAAACCCGCACGCTGTGGAATCAGCTGACCGGCGAGCCGGTTCTCGGCCGATTGGTTGGAACTGACGTTAAATTAGACTTGCTCCCAGTTGTTCTAACCACGTGGGACGATTGGCTCGAAACTCATCCTGACACACAAGTATTATCAATCGACACCGGCTGGAACCGCCCATACGATACAGGCGCCGCGTACGGCGATTACTTCCAAAGTTCAGAAGTGATGTTCCCCGTTTGGCAACGCAGTGATCTTTTAGAAACAAAAGATCAGGTGTATGCCTTAACGATTGAAGGTCAGCCAAAAGCGTATCCAATCAAAATCCTAACGGAAGAGCGGGTTTCAAACGATACACATGCAGATCAACCGGTTGTGCTGGTTTCAGCATGGGACGTTGTTCAACTGGAAGGGATCAATCGACGAGCCGGTTTAGTCAACTACTCACCAGGTGCAGAAGTTCGCGCCTATGATCGCGGTGACTTTGAGTTTAGCTCCGGCGAAACGGAAGATGAAATTGTGGATCAGGACGGAATGGTGTGGACCGTGACCGAAGATGCGCTTGTTGCTGAAAACGGCGAAACGCTTGAGCGTTTGCCCGGCCATCTCGCCTTTTGGTTCGGATGGTTTGCCTTCTTCCCGAACACAGACGTTTATGGTGTTGAAGGTTAAATCGTAAAAAACAGACGCTTAATTTTAGGAAATAGAATCGCTCAGACGAAATCGTCTGGGCGATTTTTTTTTAGATATAGCCCAAAGCTGACCCTAGTCCTAGATTTATATAATCGTTTATCGGCATATTGACGCCAATTACTCTGCAAATCGAGCTTTGGGTGTTAGAATAAAAACATGGATAAGCTAATCAGACCATTCTGTATTTTATGGTTGACAGTTTTCATTATGACTATGCCTTCAGAGCTCTTTGGGCAGGGATTCACTATCGATCCGGCCGATGAGCAGATTGACCCGAACTGGGAAAATCAAAATGCAATTATCCGTGACCAAGTTGGATATGGGAATGCGTTGGGAGAGGCAGGCTTGTTGGGAGATATCGTCAGTGCGTGGATCGTTTTTGTGCCTGATGATCCACAGCTTACCTACAATCCTGATCGAATCTACTTCCGAATTGACGGCTACGCCATCGAAGATGATATTACCATCAAATTCGATTGTGATGGGGATACGTTTTTCACAAGTGAAGTTGATCGGGCAATCACATTTGAGGCAATTTATGACAACACCAGCGATTCATTAGGCTCCATTGATGGCATTGTCAATTACACGCCAGAATACATAGACAACAGCGATGAAGATCCTGATTTGCTTTCTTCTGAAACGGTCCAAGGTGAGTTTGTTGAAACCTATGACAACGAAGCCGACACTGAGTTTATCCAGATTGAAGCGATTTATGACCTTTCGGGGCGAAACAAATTTGATGGTGATCTCTCCACATGCTTTGGTGAAGCCACTCCAAACATACGCCAAGTTAATTATCAATACGATACCGGGAATGATTCCACACAGATAAAATCAAAAGAAATTGTGACCGCTGTGACGCTCAGTCAACAATCGGCCGAAGCTCAAGAAAGTCTGCCCATCTTCACAATCATTTGGACGGTCCTAGGAGCTATGACATTTTCATTACTCATCCTGCGTAGAAAAAATAATCAATCCACCTTATAATGGAATAGTTGTGCAACCGATATTTTTTGGTTGCGTAAGGCCTAGTAAGGTCAAACCGCCTAGCCTCACCACTAAAATCAGAATTAAAAATTAGGTTTGTCACCATTTTGTGACAAAAGGAATAAAGGGGTTTTTGACAGGTTTTTTGTCAAAAACCCCTTTCATGTTGTCTGGAATAGCAACATCAAACATTATGCTAAAAACAAGAAACGAACTGAGAAATATCGCGATTATCGCCCATGTTGACCACGGCAAAACAACCTTGCTCGATGGGATGTTGGCCCAAGCCCGGGTCTTCCGCGAGAATCAAAAAGTGCAAGAGCGGGTGATGGATTCGAATGATCTGGAGCGTGAGCGCGGCATTACGATTTTGTCGAAAAACACGGCCGTTAAGATCAACGATCCTGAAACTGGCGAAGAAATCAAAATCAACATCGTTGACACCCCGGGCCATGCTGACTTTGGTGGCGAGGTTGAGCGTGTTTTAAACATGGTTGACGGCGTTTTGCTTCTTGTTGATGCGGCCGAAGGTCCAAAACCTCAGACTAGATTTGTACTTAAAAAAGCGCTTGAATTAGGCCACCGCGTTATCGTAGTGATCAACAAAATTGACCGTCGCGACGCAGATCCAGATCGCGTTTTAGATGAAACGTTTGATTTGTTTATCGAGCTTGGTGCGTCAGACGAACAGGCAGACTTCCCAATTGTTTACGCCATCGGCTTGACCGCCAAAGCGGGATTAACAACCGATCTTGAAGACAACTTACAACCTCTGTTCAACACCATCATCAAAGAGATTCCGGCCCCCGAAGTTGACGTAGACGCTCCGTTACAAATGCTGGTAACTTCGCTGTTCTACGATCAGTTTAAAGGTCTAACCGGCATCGGCCGGATTTTTGCGGGAACGATCAAGAATGAAATGCCTCTGGTACGTATTCAGCGTGATGGAACCCAAACAAACGAAAAAGCCCGTTACTTAAGCATGTTCGACGGCTTGGCTCGAGCCGACGCAGAAAGCGCATCGGCCGGTGACATCGTCGCCATCGCCGGGCTAGAAGGCATCTCAATTGGAGACACCCTTGCAGACAAAAGCAATCCGGTAGCCTTACCAACCATCGATGTGGAAGAACCAACCGTGCGGATGACATTTGGGATCAACACCTCCCCATTCGCGGGTCTTGAAGGCAAATTTGTTACATCACGTCAGTTGCGCACCCGCTTGTTCAACGAGTTACGTTCAAACGTGGCGCTACGAGTGGAAGAGACAGAAAGTCCGGACACATTCGCAGTCAGCGGCCGTGGAGAACTCCATCTTGGCATTTTGATCGAAACGATGCGCCGGGAAGGCTTTGAACTAGAAGTTTCTCGTCCTGAAGTAATCATCAAAGAAATTGACGGGAAAAAGATGGAGCCATACGAAGAGGTATTCATCGAAGTTCCGGCCGACGTTGTGGGCGCAGTTGTTGAAATGCTAGGTAAACGGAAAGGTGAAATGCAGGCGATGGAAGAGCAAGCAGACGGGAACACCCGCATCACCTACATCATTCCAACCCGTGGATTGCTTGGATTCCGTCACAACTTTATGACCGCCACTCGAGGTAACGGCATCATCAACAGCGTATTTTCACACTATGGTGCACAAGCGGGGATTATTACCTCGCGCAACAAAGACTCCCTTGTTTCATACGAAACGGGAACCACCACACCGTTCAGCTTGAAAAGCGCTGAAACGCGCGGCGTATTGTTCGTTGGACCAGCAGTTGAAGTATACGCAGGCATGGTGATTGGTGAGCATCAACGGCCGGGAGACCTCGAGGTCAACGTCACCAAGAAAAAACACCTCGACAACATGCGTACATCGTTTAAATCGATCGACAGTCGCTTAACTCCCCCACGCAACATGAGCTTGGACGAATGCATCGAGTATTTGGCCGACGATGAGCTTTTGGAAGTAACGCCAGACAATCTACGTATTCGGAAACGGTTGCTGTCACGTACAGATCGTGCCAAAGTGCTAAAAGCTCAGAAAAAAGCGGCTCAAGCGGCATAAAGCCTAAACTAGCACCTTAGATGTTTAAGCGATGTTGATTTAAGAAATCAGCATCGCTTTTTTGTTGCCAGTTTTAAGCAAACCTAGCTTCAAACCTGAATCGTTACGAAGCTACCAGTTTCGATGACGCTGGGGTAACATCTGCGAATGCCATTGATTGACACACATTTAAAGCGAGGCTGGCACTCTGACGAACAAGAGCTGGTTATCTCTGATATGGAAGGGACCTTGTCAGACGGAGTGACGTGGAAGGGACTACGCGATTGGCTCAAAAACAACGGCCGTAGCCGAGAGTTTTACCGTTTTTATCTGCCTCGATTGCCGATGGGTCTCATCTACAATTTGGGATGGGTACGCGACCCTCAAGCATTTCGTGAACGCTGGATTGTCGGCATGTATCAGCAGTTTGCGGGGTTTACTTTAGCGGATTTTGACAAGGTGGCTGACTGGGTAGTCGAAAATGAGCTGTGGCCCAAACGAAATCAAACAGTGTGTGCTGAAATTGAAGAACATTTGGCGGCCGGTCGCCGGGTGATTTTGATTTCCGGCTTGGCAGAACCGATCCTTGCAAAGTTTGCCGCAAAAATTGGAGCCGAGGCGATTGGAACCCAGCAAGAAAAATTTGACGGCCGACTAACGGGAAAACTCAAGTTACCTTTTACTACGGTCAAAGAAAAAGTGAATCAGGTTCGTTTTTTGGTGCCTGAAGGGAAAGTGTTCGGGGCATATGGGGATTCTGGGGCGGATATTTTTATGCTGGAGCTCGCGGAAAATCCGGTAGCGGTTGGCCCTGACAAAGAGCTAGAGGAGTTTGCACAAGCGGCCGGTTGGCGCATCATCGCTGAGTAGCTCATATTGCCAAAATTCTTGACAAAGACTTCGGAAGTTTTTAAGTGGCTGATTTGACCTTTAATCGAGAATTTTAAACTTCCGAAGTCTGTTAGGTTGTAGGCTTAATCCGCATCCCCTTCGGCAAAAAGATTCTAGCGATCAAACGGGTCAGCCACGAGATTAAGGCCACACTGATCCAAGTTGAAAAGCCGTACCAAATCAAAACTGAAATCGCGTCTACGCGGAGCCACCAGATGTAAGCGATACTCACAAGCGCGGCCGTGCGGGCCGTTTTAACTAGGTTGTCCTGAGTCACCCCATCTGACCAAATTGAGCGTAAAACGAACGGGGTTAAGAGCGTGACAGCCAACACAAAGCCGAGATGAATGAGAGGCAATCTCCAATTAAAGTTGATCAATCCGAACCGTAGTTGGATAATCGGTTGCACAAGCTGGAGAGGATCGTTTGCGTAGCGAAAAAGTGTCAGCGGCCGGATCAGACTTGCCAACAGGGCAATCACCACACCCAACCCGATTCCGGCCAAGATCGCTCGATCTGTAAGAAACCGCCTTACTTGTGAAAAAAAGTTCGTTTCCATGGCTCTTAGACAGGCTTTTGTACCCTGATCTTACACACGCTGTGATTCATTTTTAGAGGAAAATATGTCAAACCCATTCGAAACCCATCTAGATCAAAACAAAGCAAACTACACACCGCTTTCTCCCCTGTCTTATTTAGCCCGCTCCGCCACCGTTTATCCCAACAAAACCTCAATTGTACACGGGGATCGCCGCTACACTTGGAGCCAAACGTTTGCGCGATGCCGTCAATTGGCTTCAGCTTTGTCAAAGCAAGGTTTAGGGATTGGGGACACCGTCTCGATCATGGGTTTTAACACACCTGAAACGTATGAGGCCCATTTTGGTGTGCCGATGATGGGGGCCGTTCTCCACGCGATCAACACCCGCCTCGATGCCAAAAATATCGCTTTTATGATGGGTCATGCGGAAACAAAAGTTTTAATCACTGATCGGGCCGCATCAGCCACAATTAAAGAGGCGCTGGCTCTGGCTGAAAACAAACCGCTTGTTATCGATATTGATGACAAACTCGTGAGCGGGGGTGAGCTTCTGGGTGAAATGGATTACGAGGCGTTTTTAGCCACTGGTGATCCAGAATTTGACTGGCAATTACCGGCCGATGAATGGCAGGCGATCTCCCTAAACTACACATCTGGCACAACGGGCAATCCAAAAGGAGTGGTTTATCACCATCGGGGGGCCTACCTAAATGCAACCAGCAACATTGTGGGATGGGAGTTGCCCAAACACCCTGTTTACCTTTGGACGCTCCCGATGTTCCACTGCAACGGATGGTGTTTCCCGTGGACAATGGCGGCCGTAGGCGGCACAAATGTCTGCCTGCGTGAGGTGCGCGCCGACAAAATTTATGAGCTGATGGGGCAAGAAGGGGTGACACACTTCTGCGGTGCGCCGATTGTTTTACAACTCCTCGCTACCGCTCCAGACGAGCTAAAAGCGCACAAAACACAGCCGATTAAAGCGATGACGGCCGGAGCTCCCCCACCGGCCGCAGTTTTGGCCGCCATGGCTGATAGCGGATTCAACGTCACCCACGTCTACGGGCTGACAGAGACCTATGGGCCAGCTGTGATTTGTGATTGGGACCCAGATTGGAATAACAAAAGCCCGGCCGAGCAGGCTGAAA
>JAHDGV010000967.1 GCA_020631655.1 Chloroflexota bacterium
TTACGCCTGCACTATCGCACTCTGGGTCGGCCGCAAAAAGATGGGTACAGCCGCATCAACAATGCGGTGCTGATATTACACGGCACAAGTGGGTCGGGTGAAGGGTTTCTTGCTCCTCATTTTGCGCAAGAGCTATTTGGCCCCGGCCAGCCGTTAGACCTTGAAAAATATTTTGTGATCTTGCCCGACAACATCGGCCATGGAGAAAGCTCTAGGCCGTCTGACGAGCTAAAAGCCAGCTTTCCCAAATATGGCTATCACGACATGGTCAAAGCCCAGCACCAGCTGGTGACTGAACAGTTGGGGATTGGTCAGCTCCGGTTGGTGATGGGAACCTCGATGGGTGGGATGCACACGTGGATGTGGGGGTATCTGTATCCCGACATGGTGCAGGCGCTGATGCCACTTGCCAGTGTGCCCACAGAAATCGCCGGCCGGAATCGCATGCTGCGCCGCATGTTGATGGATGCCATCCTAAAAAGCCCTGATTACAACGGTGGCGATTATGATGAGCAACCGTATGGGCTAACGGCCGCGATGCATATTTTGCTGTTAATGGTGAATTCCCCTTACCAGTTGCAAAAGCTGGCCCCTGATCAGCAAAAAGCCGACGCGATGTTTGACATGCTGATGAAAGGGTTTATCGGCCGATTTGATGCCAATGACCTGCTGTACCAGTTTGCCGCATCGGCCGATTACAATCCTGAACCACATCTCGAGAAGATTGTTGCACCGCTCACCGCCATCAATGCGGCCGACGATTTGGTCAATCCGCCTGAGTTGGGGATGCTAGAAGAGCTGATCAAGCGGGTGCCAAACGGCACGGCCGTTGTGCAAGACGACTGGCCCAACTTGCAGGGGCATCGATCCCACTCTTTTCCAAAGCTGTGGATTCATCATTTGGAAGAGTTGCTCACAAAATCAGAATAGTAATCCAAGTTTTGGCTAGTTTGCTATGCTCCCTCTCCCAATTTGGGAGCGCGGCTGAGCAAAGCTCAGCTTAAGCCCAACAGGGTTGGGCCGTATGGGGTGAGGATTCCCTCATCGAGCGATAGTTTCTTCTAATTCAAAAACTGTTTGTAGGGTTGTATCAATCCCCTGAGAGTAGTCAGCAAACGTGACCGGTGCGATGATGTCTGGATCAAGTTTGCCAACTGCAGAGCCGAGCAGAATATTGAGCCAAAAGCAGGTAGACCAATCTGTACAGCCGTTCTCCCAATCGTGGTAGCCGGTTGAAACTGAAATGCGTAAACCGGAGTTTGGCAATGTCATTGATCGGCCGCCCTCGGCCCAAAACTGTTCTCTGTCGCCAACTTCGGAGCCTACAATTTGTCCCTGTTCACCTGCGCCATCTTTAAGCAATGCGGTTGTGAC
>JAHDGV010000228.1 GCA_020631655.1 Chloroflexota bacterium
TGAGTTTTGGGATTATTTGCCTGAGTTTGGAACGCTGGTGATTTTGATGGGGGTGCGGAAGTTGCCGTTGATTGTTGACCATCTTTTGAAACATGGAAAGCAAGTAGATTTGCCAGTGGCTGTGATTGAGTCGGGAGCAACTGTGAATGAGCGGGTGACGATTGGGACGTTGGGAGACATCGTTAAAAAATGTGACGAGGTTGGGGTGAAATCACCGGCTTTGATTGTGGTTGGTGATGTTGTTGGGTTGCGTGAGCAGTTTGGCGCTACGCTTACGGACCAATCGGAGATTGGTCGGAGAGTTAAAACAGGTGAAAAAGTTTGGGGAAAAGCGGTGTTTTAAATAGGGAAGCGGATTCAATAACACGGTTTTTAATATTCGACGCTGATAAGGTGGAACGCTGATTTATGATTGAAAGTTTTTATCCATTTAGTGCAATTGTGGGACAAGATGATATGCGGCTGGCGCTGATTCTGAATGCGGTGAATCCGGGGATTGGCGGTGTTTTGATTCGGGGGGAGAAGGGGACGGCGAAGAGCACGGCCGTGCGTGGGCTGGCGGCCATCCTGCCAAAAATTGAGGTGGCGGCCGGATGCCCGTACCCGTTTGGGACTGGTGAGGTGCCGAATGGAGCTTGGGAGCAAACGTCGGCCGTGGGTGAGTTGCGTGCGGCTCCGTTGGTGAATTTGCCGCTGGGAGTGAGTGAGGATCGGTTGTTGGGTACGCTGGATTTGGAGAGGGCGTTGCAACGGGGTGAGAAGAAGTTTGAGCCAGGGTTAATGGCTCAGGCACATCGGGGGATTTTGTATATCGATGAGGTGAATCTGCTGAATGACCACATTGTGGATGTGTTGTTGGACACGGCCGCGATGGGGATGAATCGAGTGGAGCGTGAGGGTGTGAGTGTGAGTCATCCGGCGAAGTTTATTTTGGTGGGGACGATGAATCCTGAAGAGGGGGAGTTACGGCCGCAGTTGTTGGATCGGTTTGGCTTGGCTGTGGATGTTGCGGGGTCGATGGATAAGGATGTGCGGACAGAGGTTGTGAAACGGAGGCTAACGTTTGAGGCGAATCCGGCCGGGTTTGTGGGGGATTATGCGGCCGAAGAAAAACAGTTGAGCGGGGCGATTGTGGCGGCGCAGGAGCGGTTGGTTGATGTGGTGATGCCGGAAGAAATGTTGGGCCTTATCGCTGAAATTTGTATTGCGTATGGGGTGGATGGGATGCGGGCTGATTTGGTGATCCATAAGACGGCGCGGACGATTGCGGCTTGGGAAAATGAGGTCGAAGTTGGTGCAGGGCATGTTAGACGAGCGGCTGAGCTGGCGATGCCGCATCGGCAGAGGCGGCAACCGTTTGATGAGCCGGGATTTGATGAGAGTAAGCTGGATGAGGTGATGGATCAGCATCGGCCGGAAAATAGTGAGCGTGAGAGTGAGTCTGAAAAGGAGGGGGATTGATGATTCTGATTTTGGACAGGATAAACCGGATTTACAGGATGAAAACGCAAAGGGCCAAACAAGTTTGGCTGGAGGGGAGGATGTTGCAGATGTTGGAGGTTCGTTTAAGGTGAGGGATTTGGTTGGGAAGCGGCAGGTGGTGGCTGGGAATGTGAGTTCCGGCCGACGGTCGCAGGCTATGGATACAAAATATGGTGCGGCGGTGGGGACGGCGGTGCCGACGAAAAAGATTATGAGTGTGGGGGAGATCGCACTGGCTCCAACGATTTTGGCGGCGGGTGTTAGGTCTGCCGAATTACCCCTTGCTCCCGGGCAGGTTTTGCGTGTTGGACCTCAGGATTTGCGACGTAAGGTGCGGAGTGCGAAGGTAGCGAATCTGGTGCTGTTTGTGGTGGATGGGAGCGGAAGCATGGCGGCGCGTAAACGGATGACGGCGGTGAAGGGGGCGATTTTGAGTCTGCTGATTGATGCGTATCAGAAGCGGGATACGGTGGGGATGATTGCGTTTCGCCAGGAGCGGGCAGAGGTGGTTTTACGGCCGACGAATAGTGTAGAGCTGGCTCAGAGACAGTTGCAGCGGCTACCAACGGGTGGCAAAACCCCGTTGGCGGATGGGTTGTTACTGGCGGCTAAAGTTTTGGAGCAGCAGGATTTGCGTGAGCATCGGGTGGAGCCGTTGGTGGTTCTGCTCTCTGATGGGCGAGCTAACGTCGGCCGCTATAGTGGCTTGGACCAATCAAAGATTGGTCGGCGGGGTGCTGGTGCTAGTTCTAATCCATTGGAGGAGGCGAAGCTGGCGGCCGGTAAAATTGCTGAACGGGGTTGGAAAAGTGTGGTGATTGATTGTGAGTCTGGGTATCCAAGATTGGGTTTGGCTGGGATGATGGCGCAGGCGATGGGTGGGGAGTGTGTGAAGCTGGATGAGTTGTCGGCCGAGAGTGTGAGTGGGTTGGTGAGAAAGAGGATAGAGGATAGAGGATAGAGAGGTGTTCACTATGTTTGATGATGGACGGTATGAAAAATCTGCACCGGGTGATTTTTATGTTCAATTGCTTGAAACTGATAAAGGGCATGTTTGTTGTTGGGCCGGTGGCGCTCCTTATTTGTCTGCTCCACAGTTTTGCCGCTACGAAAAAGTTGACGAAAAAGATTATTGTTTCGTTCATAAGCAACCGGAAACTGATTTTGAAATTTATAGGATGATTCAAGCCGCTTTTTATTCAGAATTTGAGTGTTTGAGATATGCAGGTACTAACCCAAATATATTACAACGTTTTAGCGAAATCGGTTTAGCGAGTGTCTGTGATGTAGATAAAAACAAATCAGATTCTGTTTTGAGAAATTTGTGTTTAGCAAAATTCTCCCATCAAATTAAGCTTTTGGAATTAGGTGAACTTTTAAGCAGTTTTTTGCTAGATAATGGTGGATACAAAGATTCAAAGAAAGTAACTCAAATTGAAGTATTGAGTGAAGATGAGATTCGATTTCAATATACATGGACTGCAGGAGAGTGGCGCAAGAAATTTAAAAACTATGAAGACCCCATATACCATCAAATAATCTTGAAAGTTGTAGAAGACACTGACAATCAATTGATGATGTTTCACTCAATGGATGAAAAAAGGATAGGAGGAGTCGGATTGACATTAAACCTTGATGGTTTTTTGCGTGAACTCGAGGGCGTTGAAGATATTCGCTGGTATAGCGAAGAGGAATGGAATGATGGAGAACCTACTTTTTGGCGAAGCACACCATATTAAAGTTTTAAACATACAAGGCGCAGAGGGCTGAACTTATTCGGTTTGGGCCAAATTTATTTAGAAAAACGCTTGGAATTTGAGATAGATCAAAATGACTTTAGAAAATACGATACAGAAAATTGGGCCGTTGGATTCAGCGGCGATGAAAGCGGCCGAAGAGCGGCAATCACAACTGACAAAACCGGCCGGAAGTTTGGGCCGATTGGAATCACTATCGATTCAGTTGGCAGGCATCACGGGAGAAGCCCGGCCGAAATTTGAGAACAAATCGATTGTTGTCATGGCGGGTGATCATGGGGTGACGGAGGAAGGTGTTAGTGCGTTCCCGGCCGAAGTGACACCGCAGATGGTGATGAACTTTCTGTTTGGCGGGGCGGCGATCAATGCGCTGGCCGGTGTGTCAGGCGCAAAGGTGACTGTTGTGGACATGGGTGTGGCATCTGATTTGCCGGAGCATCCTGGGTTGATTAGCAAGCGAGTGGCGGCCGGGACCGCCAACATGGTGCAGGGTCCCGCCATGACGAAAGAACAGGCGGTTCAGGCTCTGGAAGCTGGCATCGAGGTTGTCAGCGACCTGAAGGCGCAGGGTGTAAGCGTAGTTGGTTTGGGTGATATGGGGATCGGGAATACGACCCCATCGGCCGCGATTGCGTGTGCGATTATGGGGGCGAGCGTTGATGAGATTGTGGGTCGCGGGACCGGCGTGGATGATGCTGGTTTGCAACGGAAAAAGGATGCTGTGGCTAAAGCCATCCAACAAAACGGGCCGGACGGCCAAGATGGGTTGGACGTGTTGATGAAAGTTGGCGGCTTTGAAATTGGCGGCTTGGCCGGTGTGGTGTTGGGCGCAGCCGCGAATAAGATGCCGGTTGTGGTAGATGGATTTATCACCACTGCGGCGGCGATGATTGCGGCCCAAATCTGCCCGGCCGTTAAGGATTATTTGATCCCATCCCACTGCTCGCAGGAGAGTGGGCATGAGAAAATGCTGGCCCATTTGGGACTCAAAGCGCTGTTTGATTATGAAATGCGCTTAGGCGAAGGGTCTGGTGCGGCTATGGCGATGCCGGTGGTTGATGCGGCCGCGCGGGTGTTGGACCAGATGGTGACGTTTGCGGAAGCGGGTGTGAGTGGGAAAGAGGAGTAGTGTGAAGTGTAAAGTATGAAGTTTGAAGCGGACTTCCCACTTTTTACTTCATACTTCTTACTTGATACTTGACATGATTTGTCTCTAGATCTGCGTAAAACACTCCGAGGGGTAAACCCTGACTACCACGGCGCAATTGATTTTGCAGAACTGGCTGAATATGGAATTCGGCCGGACGATGTGATTGATTTTAGCGTGAACAGCAATCCGTTTGGCCCTGCACCAAGTGTGCTTGAGGCGATTCAGGGTGCAAATGTGGCCCGGTATCCGGACAAAGAATGTTTGGCGTTGCGGTCGGCCCTATCTGGCTGGATAGGTGTTGACGCGGGTCAAATCCTTGTGGGGAATGGCTCGGCCGAGCTGATGTGGCTGGTGGCGTTTGGGTTTTTGGAACCAGATGATGATGTGCTGGTGCTGGGGCCGACGTTTGGTGAGTACGGCCGGAATGCTCGTTTGATGGGGGCGCGGGTGACGGAGTGGCAGGCGAAGGCTGAGAATGATTTTGTGTTGGATGGGGATGCGCTGGGTGAGATTGAGGCGTTGTTGGGAGAGATGCGGCCGAAGATGGTGCATGTGTGTCATCCAAATAACCCGACCGGGCAGACGGTGAGCGACAAGGTTTTGCAGAAATGGTCTGGTGAGTTTGAGGAAACGCTGTTTGTCGTTGATGAGGCGTACATGCAGTTTTTGCCTGTAGGGGTCGAAGGGGGCGGAACCTCCGCTTCTCTCCGGAGCCAGGTTGAACCCGCCCCCTTCGACCCCTACTCGAAGCTTTCAAATGTGCTGATTTTGCGCTCGATGACCAAAGATTATTCGTTGGCGGGGATACGCTTGGGGTATCTGGTTGGGCCACAGCATTTGGTGGACGGGTTGCGCCAATGCCGAATCCCGTGGAGCGTGAGTGAGGTTGCGCAAGCGGCCGGAATCGCCGCCATTCAGGCACAGGCTGAGTATGAGCTGATGTGGGAGCAATTGCGACAAGAGGCGGTTCGGTTTAAGCACAGTTTGAGCGAGCTAGGATATCGGGTGGTGCCGTCGCCGATGCATTATTTTTTGATGGAGGTCGCTCCGCTTACCGCCCAATCGGAGATTGCCGCTTCGCTAACACCCCAATCGGAGATTGGGGGAGGGCGACAGTTTCGGGAGAAGCTGTTGCGGCAAGGGATGCTGGTGAGGCTGTGTGAAAGTTATCGGTTGCCAAATTTTGTTAGAGTGTCTACCCAACGGCCGGAGGAAAACGATAGGCTAATTAAAGCATTGACCCCCTAACTGGATTATCCCCAATCTTACGAATGCACTTGAGTGCTCGATCGAGATATTCGGCTTGCATAGACTTTGTTTCATATTAATTTTACTTAACGGAGAATAAAACAAAACCTATGCAAAAACTAAATCGTACACAATGGAAATTTATTGGTTGGGCAGTTTGTTTACTAGCCTTAGCCGCTGGTTTATTAATGATAACTGGGGTTAACAAACATGAAGGCAGAGCTGTTTTAATCATCAATCAAGAGAATTATGCAGTAGATGATGATCAGAGTCTGACCCCCATAGAGCTGGCAGTTACAGAACTTTCTGAACTGCAAAAAACAGATTCTTTTATTCGGCTGGTGATTTCAAAAAGTGATCTTGAAGCTGATCTAGCCTCAAACGATCAGGATATCCGTCAGATGGTTGTTGACGTGCGGAAGTCGATTGAAATTTTAGAATTGGATGAAAACAATGTTGAAATTTTAGTGACATGGAATGATCCAACTATCTCTGAGCAATTAGCCAATGCCGTATCGAAAAGTTATGCTGAATGGAAAGCGGTTGCAATCAATGATCTTGAGTAAATCGGAAGTTATTTAGAAGCACCTAGTATGAATTAAGGTGTACAATATAAGAATAAATTGAATTGACTTATTCGCCCCTTCACTTTTTTATTTTGGAGAAGTATAGGGGCGAATATTTTTGTATTCAACGGTTTTTTCAATTAATAAAGGCGATGTAATTGAGAAATTTGATTTTAACTAGGCACGGGCAAACGGAACGGAATGGAATATTGAACGCCGGTATCAGAGGCAGAGGGATATGGAGCTGACGGCGTTTGAGTAAAGGAGAATAATAGGTTGATCGCCAAATTAAGGGGCCTTGAATTAGGTAAATTAGGTTGATGAAAATTTTAACCCGAAAAAGAGTGTACTTGCCTATTGTGCTGATTGGTTTGATCGTTTTTACGTTTCAATACAATCCTCCTGTTGAAGCGGTTGACCCCCATCAATTAATACATGTTACAGACCCCGGTGTAGTGGGCGGTTTACGCAAAAGTGTTCAAACTTTTTTTGAAATTACACCGTGCACCTACGAGATATTGGGCTGGAGTAATGCGAATGATTTATATTATGAATCCATCTGCTTTGGAATTGAAACATCTTATGTATTTCAAGAAGGGATTTTAAAAGAAATCGCTAACTCAACTATTCCGACTGACTTAAGTAAAAATGAAGTGCCCCCTCGAGAATACCGAGATTATCTAGTTGCAATGCAAGTTCGACCCGCATCTTATGAAGAACAAGCTCGCAAAATTTATACGAGAAATGTAGGTTATATGTCACCCGATGGTGAAAGCATCGCTTTTGTGACACGATATATTTACTCTGTGTATGATGTCTTAATTTTAGATTTGGAGGGTGCATGAATCAGCAAATATCTTTTTGGGTAACTGTGAGCGCTCTGATCCTCATAGCATTGGGGGGCGTGTTCTTTGTAGTTAAACACGGTTTTGGAAAACTGCCTTACTACATGGCATGTGGCTTAATCCCGCTAACGCACTTGCTTATTTATCAAATTGACATTCCGAAATGGGGAAACGTTCTTGTGGGGAGTTTGTCCGCTGCTGTTCTTTCAGCCTGTTTGGTGTTCGCTTCTCAAAAACGGGATGTTAAAAATGAGCTGGTGTTAGGATTAATGGGAGCGTTTATGGCATTTAGCTGTCTGTTTGTGTGTGTATTGGATTTTATTGTATGAATAGGCTGATTCTGACTCGACATGGGCAAACGGAATGGAATATTGAACGCTGGTATCAGGGGCAGACAGATACGGAGCTGACGGTGTTCGGCCGCCAACAAATGGGAGGCACGATTGACGTGGTTCGTGGTGCGTGTGTGACGCGCGTGGTCACAAGCCCATTGAAGCGAGCGCGGGAGTCGGCCGAGATTGTGGCGGCCGGGTTGGGGCTTGAAGTGGAGATCGAAGAACGGTTCCGTGAAATGTACTTGGGGGCTTGGGAAGGAAAATCCTACAGTTTGGGGCGCAGTGGAGAGGAGTGGTTTGAGTCAGCTCCGCACGGGGGTGAGACGGGAGCACAGTTTCGCGGCCGGATACAGAGCTGGCTGGATGAAAATATTCAGGACTTTCACGTCGAAAGCTATTCGGAGAACCTAGAACGTACTTCGACAAGCTCAGCACTCCCTGCAAGTGAAAGTCTAAATACTGGATCGGACGGCACGGTTTTGCTGGTGGTACATGGATTGGTGGTGCAGGTGATTTTGTCGATTTTGTTGGAAGAAGAGTTTGAAACGTGGCACCGTCGGCCGATCAAAAATGGGGCGATTACGATTTTGAGTCAGCAGGATTGGGGTTGGCGACTTGAGGCGTTTAACAAGTAATCAGTGACCAGTGGCCTTCGGCCCAGTGATCAGTTCGGAATGCGTGCCGAAGTTACTGATCACTGGCTAGCGAAGCGGACTGTTTACTGACCACTGAAAGAAGATATGACTAAAGCAAAAGTAATCATGGTACAGGGGACAAGCTCCTCGGCCGGAAAAAGTATGTTGGTGGCGGGACTGTGCCGCGTGTTTGCCCGTCGGGGGGTGAAAGTCGCTCCGTTCAAGGCGCAGAACATGAGCAATAATGCAGGGGTGTGTGCCGATGGAAGCGAGATCGGCCGAGCTCAGATCACGCAGGCGTTTGCGGCCGGGATCGAACCGACGGCCGCTATGAACCCTGTGCTGTTGAAGCCTGAGAGCAACATGCGTTCGCAGGTGGTTGTCATGGGGAAAGCCAAAGAAAGTATGCCGGCCAAAAGCTACTTCCAGCGCAAACAGTCGTTTTGGGGAACGGTGACGGCCGCTTTAGACACGTTGCGAG
>JAHDGV010000968.1 GCA_020631655.1 Chloroflexota bacterium
CCCCGCTCTGGGGCGGTCTTCTGAATGCTGTGGTCGGCCTCCGGCCGTACCACTTCACCACTCCATCTGACTCAACTTTATATCACACTTGCTACGCTGGATTAAAAACCAACGTTCGGCCGCCTGCCAACTCAATCCTTAACGAACTGGATTCTGATCCTGTTCTGCTATTCCGTTTTTGGCGCAATGATTGGTTTGGTAACCCCATTCTGCCTACAATACCCAAACTGAAATTTTCAACACCGAGGACCATATACCTCGGCCAACTCTACAAAACTATGTTAACCCCACAAGAACGACAAATTTGCGTCGACGCCATCCTCGAAGCAAACAAAACCAAAGTCCAAACCCAACGGCCGTCCGCCCGTTACCCCCACATCACATTTGACGATGCCTACGCCATTTCCCGCGCCGTCGCCCAACAAACCATTGCCGAAGGTGCCAAGCTAGTTGGCTACAAAGTCGGCCTGACCTCCATCGCCATGCGACGCTCATCAAAAATCGATGAGCCGGATTACGGCTACATGTACGACCACTACATGATCCCCGATGGGGCAACCATCAAACATTCAGACTACTGCGTACCGCGCATCGAGCTTGAGCTGGCATTTTTGCTCAAAGACAAACTTGAGGGGCCCAATGTCACCATGTTTGATGTGTTACGCGCTACCGAATACGTGATCCCAGCCATGGAGTTGATCGACACCCGAGTTGACGAACCGCGCAAAATCTATGACACCATTTCAGACAATGGGGCTGGTGCTGGATTGGTCTTAGGCGGCACACCGGTCCGGCCGGATGCGGATCTGCGCATGATTCCCGGCATCTTGTATCGCAACACTGAAATCGAAGAGACCGGGGTCTCATGTGGCACAATGGGGCATCCGGCCAATGGTGTTGCATGGCTGGCCCGCAAGCTGAACGAAATTGGCGAAAAGCTGGAGCCGGGGCAAATCTTGCTGGCAGGCTCATTTGTCCGGCCGATCTGGGCCCAAGTTGGCGACACCGTTCGGGCTGATTTTGGCACCCTTGGCTCAGTCTCCGTCCGGTTTGAATAAAAAGTGCAGAGATAAGAGACAAGAGATAAGAAAACGCCTGCAAATCGCTGGTTTCTCTCTTCTCTAGTCTCTCCTCTCTTTTCTCAATATGAACTTACCCAAAAACAAATTTAAAGCAGGGCTAGCCAACGGCGACCTGCAAATTGGCCTATGGTCAACCCTCTGCTCAAACATCGTGGCTGAAATCATCGGCGAAAGTGGTTTTGATTGGGTGTTGCTCGACACCGAGCACACGCCTAACGAAACGCCCGGCCTCGTCAGCCAAATGCAGGCACTCGCCAGCGGCACGGCCGCCCACATCGTGCGCCCCGC
>JAHDGV010000969.1 GCA_020631655.1 Chloroflexota bacterium
TCCATTGGGTTCAATTTCATGTTCGGCCGCATGTTCGGCCGCTTGCGTGATTAATTCTGGGGTGATCGGTTGCCCGATCAGCATGTCGGCCGCCCCTGTTGCGAGCATCGGTTTGGGGCCGACATTTAGGTAGACCAAGCGGCACGCGCTGCAGATGCCAGACGCATCGAGCGAGACAACGGCCGCAACGCCCGCCATCGCATAATCCCCATGTCGTCGGGCGACCTCGTGAAACGAACTGCCAGATCGGGCTGGCACGGGTGGGATGATTATTTTTGTCAAGATCTCATCATCTTGTAGATCAGTCTCAAATAGGTCGATGTAGAACGCTTCGGCCGAGACTCTGCGGGACTGCCCAACTTTTTGCAGTTCGAATTCAGCCTGCAGTGCGACCATCAAAACTGGCAGTTCGCCGGCCGGGTCCGCATGGACCAAACTGCCGCCGATTGTCCCTCGGTTCCGAATTTGCGAGTGGGCGACCCACGGCATCGTTTCATGAATCAGCGGGGCGTGTTCTTTGATCACCAAGCTTTTTTCAAGCGTACTCTGGCGCACCATACTCCCGATTTCAAGCGACCCATCATCGGCCACAGACAACCCATCAAGCCCAACTGTACCGTTAAGGTCGATCAGCATTTCAGGTTGAGCCAGCCGGAAATTCATGACCGGGATCAGGCTTTGCCCACCGGCCAACAACTTTGCATCGTCTCCATGTTGTGCCAAAAGTGCTAAGGCATCGTCCAAAGTTTTAGGGGCTTGATATGCAAACGGAGCTGGTTTCATCAGGTTGATTTCTCCAATACGTTGTAATTTTGAGGTGCTTTTAAATCTTTCTTCGACCGAAATGATTTTCTTTTTCAAATTTCGGAGTATTATAAATTTACCTTGGTTTCCAATGGCTTCAAAATCAGAAAGTTTTCTGGTTGTTGTTTGGCAAGTTAAAAAAGGAGAGAAATTGTGAAAACGATTATCGCAAATGGGACGGTTATTACGGCCGGAGACACCTTTCAAGCCGATGTTATGCTTGAAAATGGCAAGATTGTTCAGTTCGGAAGCAATCTCGATACGGCCGGGGCCACCGTCATCGATGCGACCGAGAAGTTGATTATGCCAGGAGGTGTCGATGTGCACACCCACCTTGCGATGCCATTTGGCGGCACCATGTCGTCTGATGATTTTTTCACCGGCCATCAAGCGGCCGCCTTTGGGGCTACAACCACCCATATCGACTTTATCATTCAACCGCTCGGCGGCAGCTTGCAAGACGGGATAAAAGCGTGGCACGATAAATCTAAAGATAAAGCGGCGATTGACTATGGCTTTCACATGGCGATCACTGATCTACGCGATGAAGTGATGGCGGAAATTCC
>JAHDGV010000970.1 GCA_020631655.1 Chloroflexota bacterium
CGGCCAAAACCGCATCGAGCCCGATGCTGTTGCCGTGTATGTCTGAAAAAATCGCAATTCTCATGATTTTGCCACCAGCTTTTTGATGCGCTCACCCCTATAGACACTGCTAATAAAATTTGCACCGGGATGATGCTTAAGACTGATTTGTTTGAGTACAGCATCGCGATCATATGCCACTTCAAAATGCGAGATTTTATAATCAGTTTGATCAGCTTCAATTAAGCTCCAAAAAGCATGAAGTGACGGGGTGACGGGGTTACCCACGGAGCCAACATTAATGAGCCTTTTGGCACCAATCGTTCGATCTAAAGGCCAATGGGTGTGGCCAAAAAAATTTAATTCTGACTCACATCCATCGACTAATCTTTGAATATCTTTTTCAGGCGTATTTGGTGAGAACTCTGGCCAGACGTAGGAGTCATCTGACCAAGGTGAAGCATGATAGCAGGAGACACGGGTCCCGTTTGGGAGTGTTTTTTGCAGATTACACGGCAAATTTTCTAACCAGCTCATCCAGCCAAATTCAACCATAATGCCGGCCGTCCACGCAAAGTTCCCTTGAACTTCCCCAAACTGCCTGATTAAAGTCGGATTTGCTGCAACTTCTTCAGCATAAGGAGGTGGGCGGTCACCCGTCGCCACATATCTATCCGCATTGCCGCTTATAAATTCTGCACTTTCCAGCTTTAGCAGTTGGCGCATAACCCCAACCGGATCAGGGCCATTTCCAACATGATCTCCCAGCACCCAATACTGATCGACGCCACCTTTCGCCTCGATGTCGGCCAAAACCGCATCGAGCCCGATGCTGTTGCCGTGTATGTCTGAAAAAATCGCGATTTTCATCTATTAATACCGTTCAACCAATTCCGCATGGAGCTCCCAAAACCAAGCCAAGGCTTCATCGATTTTGTTGCTCAAATCGGCCGGATCTGCCACAAAATTGAGCCGCTCGTATTTTTGCACGTCTGCTTCCGGCAGATAGTCATACAAATAGCGGGGTGACCATCCAAAGCGAGTTGGATCATATTTCATGCGCAACAGCTTGGTCAACGGTGTCAAAATCAGCCCGCGATAAAAGTGGAGCGCATCAATATTTTTGCTGCGTTTCACAAATTTGGGGGGCAAATGAGCGAACATGGTCATCTGGGCCGCCATCCCCGGCAGTTGGTTGCGAATCAGATCATGGGTGTTTGCCATGTCATAAACGGGCAAACTGTCATGAATGCCCGTTTTGTCGAAGTGGATGATGTGATTTCCATGTTCTTCCGGCTGTAGAAACTTGTCTTCGGCCGAATTTTTCATGACTGCACAGTCGATCATCAGCCACTCTGGCGTTCCTTCCAGCCTGAAAAAAGTTTGATGTC
>JAHDGV010000229.1 GCA_020631655.1 Chloroflexota bacterium
TCTTTGTAGATCCCGATTTTGGGTTCAAGATTATTGTCAATAATTTCTGACAGATGGGCTTCCACCTGCTTATGCTGTTCTTTGGTAGCACTCCCGCCAAATCCAGCTTTGAGCTTAACCCCGTTGTAGCGGGGCGGGTTGTGGCTGGCGGTAATCATGACCCCAGCAACCGCTTTTTTCTCGACGATGGCATAGCTCACGGCCGGAGTTGGGGCATCAGCCCGTGCCAACCAGGTTTTGATGCCGTTGGCCGCAAAAACCATCGCCACTTCGGCCGCGTATCTGTCAGACAAAAAGCGGGTATCAAACCCAACAACGGCCACTTTATCAGGAGCCGGTTGATCGTTTATAAAATTTGCAATCGCTTGGGCAACTAGGCGCAGGTTGTCGAAGGTGAAATCACGGCTGATGATGGCGCGCCAGCCATCTGTTCCAAATTTAATGGTCATAGAACCTCAAAAGCAAGTTTTTCGGCCGGGTTTCTCCGGCAACCATCGATTTTACCGCTTTTGAGATCAGATGCAGAAGACTCTTAATTCCTATGCTTGGGCAAAGACTATCCCGCTTGTGACATGAGTTGCCCCTGTTCGCGAATCCGGCGGCTGAGCGCACCGATGATCCCTTGGGCAATTTCCGGCCGGTCT
Source organism: Chloroflexota bacterium (assembly GCA_020631655.1). Taxonomy (GTDB): domain Bacteria; phylum Chloroflexota; class Anaerolineae; order Promineifilales; family Promineifilaceae; genus WTJY01. The sequence goes on from JAHDGV010000229.1 coordinate 645, forward strand.
GCCATCAGCTGATTGAGCGCGTCCCGCTCAATACTGAACAGCAATGTAGGTGCCAAAGTCCGCACGTCGGCCGAGCGAGTTTCTTGATTAAAAATCCCCAACTCACCGACCGTTTGGCCTTGACCCAGTTTAATAATCGACTTCCCATTAATCACCGCTTCGACCTCTCCCTCAACGACCAAATACAGTTCGTTCGACGCGTCTCCCTGCTTAATGAAGGTCTCGTTGGCCTCCAGAGGAATCTCTTTCACAATCGCCGCAACAGAGGCTAAAACATTCCCCGGAGTCTCTTTAAAGATGCTGGCCGCTTTCAAGATGGCCACTTTTTCAATCATTAACATATGGTTTTCCTCTGCGACAAGTGTGTCATCACCAGTCAGTTCTGCAATCGCACCTTTGGCGGTTTCACACACCAGCACATCGTCTTCTTGCATGCAGGCTTCTAGCTCTGGCAAAAGTGAGTCGTGGCCCGATTTTCCGGCCGCATAAATGGCACATGCCCGAGTCCAGCTGGTTGAATGTTGGTCTGCAATTAATCCTTGTAACTGAATTTTCTCTGGCAGCTCATCTTCCACATCCACCCAACGGCTCAGAATTTCTAAACGTTCGGCCGGAGCCACGTCGGGCTCAATCATGATCGAAATTTGTCGGTTATGGGTGTCAGATAAAATGACTTCAAGCGCCTCATCTGCCAGCGTTTTTTGCGGCCCTCTAGCCCAAGTTAGTTGCTCATTGGCCGACCAGATTGAATGCCGATCGTACAAAAGGGCAAGCAGGTTAAATATGCGGTCTTTTTGATTGGTCTGTTCAATCACCAGCGCATCATTTAGGTGAGCCATGTGGGCCAAACTATGTTTGCCCAATTTTAGATCGCGCTGGATGGCGATTAAGCTGGCTGCTTGCTCTAGCTCGGCCAAAATCTGCCCGTTTACTCGCTCTTTTTCAGCCGGGGTTTGAGGCGTGTACCCGCGACGTCTGAGCGAATTCAAAACGGCCGAACGGGTTTTATCAATTGGATGGCTCAAATTCTTGAGCAGAATCTGCTCAGCTTCAGCTCCCTCAACTTCCCCTAACACACGGGCCAAACGGGCTTTGACCACAGGAGAATACCCCGTTGCATCTGGATCATCTTTAAGATCATCAGACAAAATTTCTTCTGCCACAGGAACGACATGTGTGCCGTGGGCCAGCAACGCCGCAACTGCAGCTGAACGGGTGTCTGGACAAGCCAGATTTTCAATGATTGGGGGAACCAAGCGGCCGTTGATCACCTCGGTTGAAGCTTGCAATCCGGCCAAACGGACCTCAATATCCCCATGATTTAATTGGTCCACGATTGGCTGATAAAAGCCAGAAGCTCCAATTGATTCTAAAATTTTGGCCCCATAAATTTGTGACTCTTTATCGGTCTGCTTGTTGATCTCAACCAACCGCATCCCTGCGTAAACGCTATTGGGCAAGCCACCGTACTTGAGCAACCCAACCAAGCTCCCCAGTTGTACATCTGGGTCATCATCTTCGATGTATTCCTGCACAAAGTCACCGCTATCTTCCGGGTTGCAAGCGCTCAAGGTGCGCAAGATGCGCCCTTTCACCCGGCCGGAGCTATGCCGTTCAAACAGTTTCTCAAGCGTAGATTGCAGATGGGTCAACCGCTCCTCTTCAATTCGGACCAACACATCTGTCAAAATGTTTTCGTTGCGATAATTCAGAAGCCCCACAAGCCGAGAATGATAAGACGGATGTCTGTCATTTTTCAGCAGATTCAGGGCCAGCCGGATCATCACCGGATTGCCGGAACCAATCAGTTTTTCAACGTGAGAAACAGTTTCTGCATTATCCAGCGCCAGCTCAACCTCATCCAACATGCGCCGGTTGAGCCGCTCTTGCAACGTATCGGCATATTGTCTAAACGTTTGCCATCCGGCAAAGGCCCAAGCCACACAGGCCGCGGCGGTTAAAGCCAATACGTAAACCCACCTAAAATCAGGCAAGCTTGTTGCAACCCAAAGCAAAACACCGGCAACGGCTAAGCCCAATGGCAGACTAATACCGTTGACCCCATTTATGATTTTGCCACGATCATTAACCGAGATGATTTGATAGATCGCCTGAAGCGTTGGATCGCTAGTTGAGAATGAAAAAATCAGATCTGCCGCACGCAACAGAGCCGCCAGCCACAATATAAGCGAAGCTGCTGGTGGCACCAATGGAGTAATAACTATGAGAGCAATTAGTGTGGTCGCGACGGCAATTGGATTAGTGATCAACCCAAAGTTCAAGCCTGCCTTTTTGATAAGCGGTTGAATCAAATACAGAAGCATCCCAACAGATACAAGGCTGACAAACGCAATGAAGCTGGCGAAAAAGGCTGGAATCGCCTCAGGGGAATCCGAAAAGTATTGGCCAACTTGGGTCAAAAAGATAAACAGAATTAAACCGCTCACCAAACTCGATAAAAATTTGTATCCAAGAATGCTTCGGACAAGCGGTTGACGTCTAACGGCGCTGATTGCAGCCATTTCCGGCCGGTCTAAGCTATTAGGCAATTCCAAAAATTGTTCGGGCCGATTGGCGATTATTTTTCGCCAAACCCAATGCATGGCACAGCCGCCAGCGGCTACTAACAAAAGCAGGTGAACCAGATCACCAAAAAGGGTGACCCACGGCCGGACAATGAGCGCAAACAAAACAACCCCAGCCAGCATGGCGGCCAGCAGTTTTGGTTGCTCAGTTTTGAATTCACGCTCATCTCCCAATTGCCCCAGCATCATCGATTGGAGTTGGGCTAAATGGGCCAAAAAGACAACATGGAAAACAAATAGCCCAATCACCACTTGAGGCACTGGTAAAAATAGAAATAGACCCCAGAAAAGAACGGTCAGCCCGGTTAAAGTGATCCAGACGGCCGGGAATAGTTTTGCGAAGGTAATGCGCTGTCGCAGGCGGTTGACCAAAAAAGAAAAAATCGGAAAGACTAATGCCGATATCACGAAAGCCAAAGGTAATTGTGCTGTTCCAGCGTGGGTGATGAGCAGGCCATGTGCAACCACGGTCATCAACAGGAGCATTGCCCCACCCAAAAACGACTGGGCATACACCAGCTGAATTCGGCTATATTCCCTTGGCAAGATGGCTGTCATCAATCTGGTCACTAATTTCTCACTCGACTTTGAAATAGGTTGCAGGTCCATAAAACAAATCTCTTTCCTAAATACAGCACTTTGAAGCTTTAGAGTGTTAACCTCTATACCAATACCATGTGAACAAACTTTTTTTCTTTAGTAGGTGGGGGGTGAAGGATGCTGACTAGACTATGGGTTTGCATTGCGTCAGCATGTTGGGGGCAGCTTTTCCCTGAGCGCTCAATCATCATTAAACAAGACCTTTGTTTAGATTTTGATCGAATTTAAAGTTCATTCTACAACAAACTTTCACGCACAAAAGCGAGAATAATCGTTCGGCGTGAAGGAAAACCAAAAATACCGTGTAATCACCGTAATAGGTCTGATTTCCCATCATAATCGTGTCAAATTAAAAGCCAAGTTACGGCCGAAAAAATAGTTAAAGATTGAAACGTATTTGAAAAATTTGATAAGATTTTTGACGCGACGCTACATTTCGCCCATTTAAATCGGGGTATACTTGTACCCACGAAAAAAAGCTCAAATTACCTGCTTTGCAGTATTCTTTGGCAGGGCCATTGCACTCTACACTCCACCCCGTTTGACCGGATATGCCCTAAAAAGTTAAAAACTTTCTTCAGCAATCCAGCAGATCATCATCTGTATTTCTGTAATTAGGAAAAGCAAGAAGTCAAATAATTCCAAGGAAGATGGAAAATGAAAAATAACCTCATAGTGATTAAAAACATGCTAAAAGGGCTGTTCTTTTTGAGCACCATTTTAGCCGGAGCCCAATTCACACCTGCAGTTCAAGCTCAAGGGATCGTAACGTACACCGTAGACACGGCGCTCGATACACCTGATGTTGAAGTGGGGGATGGATCTTGCAAAGACGAAAACGGATTTTGCTCATTAAGGGCTGCCATTGCTGAGAGTGACGCCACAAGTGATGATGCATTTATCATCTTACCGGCAGGCGTTTACCAGTTAACCATTGCCGGCCGCGAAGATGATGAGAATCAGTCTGGTGACTTGGACGTTTATGGTGCCATCACGATTAGGGGAGACAGCCCAAAAAACACGTTTATTCAGGCAGGAAGCAATGATTCTGATGGTGTGGATCGCATTTTTGACATTTTCCCAAATGCACGGCTAACGGTTGAACAGGTCACGCTACGCTTTGGCTATGCGGATGATTCGCAAAGCCAAGATGGTGGCGCGTTCTACAACCAAGGAAATTTGAGCCTCAACGACTCAGTGATCCAACTCAATACGGCCCCAAATCAGGGCGGCGCCATCTATAACTTGGATGGGACGCTTTCAATCAACCGATCACTGATCATGCAAAATGTTGCAATGACAGGGTCGGCCATCTACAACGCGGCCGGAGCCGGTTTTCCGAATGTAAACATCAACAATTCAACCATCTCTGGCAATAAAGCAACCGATGGAATGATTATTCAAAACGACTCTGGGGGATCGACCAGCGAAGGTGGCCCATCGATGTCCATCACCCTGTCTACCATCGCTCAAAATGTTGGCAACGGCGGCATTCAGGCCGATGACAACAGCTTTGTTTCGTTGTCTAGCTCCATTTTGACTCAAAACGACGGGGACGAATGTGTTTTCTCAAGTTCAAACTTTTCAGAGTTCAATCTGTATGTTGATGATGACACCTGCTCACCTGATAATGTCAGCACACCTATTTTGGGGATGGACTCCTCGCTAGACGATAATGGTGGTGACACGCTAACCTACGCGCTGTTGCCAGGTAGCAACGCCCTAGCGAGTGGCAATAATGACGAGTGTTCATTTGCCGATCAACGTGGCTTCCCTCGGCCGACCTTGTGTGATGCTGGTGCCTTTGAACTAGCGGCCGCTTACAACTTAAAAATTGAAAGTGGAGATTTTTCCAGCGGTGTTTTCCAAAATGGGCAAACATTTTTCGCCTATGACGTTGATGCCACGCTTGGTGTTGTGCTCATCCAAAACGCCCTCAACAACGGAGACGTTCGGATTCACACCGGCTTTGGCGCAGGCGGACAAGATGGAGATATCTCTTGGTCACCCGGGGCAGACCTGGACTTCAACGCTATTCCGGCCGATCGAAAATTGACCGTTGAAGCAGCCGACGACATTTCAATCGAAGAGGGGCGTATCACCCCAGGCAATGGATCCCTACACACATTAGACGTCGAATTGTTAGCCAACGGAGATGATCGGGGAGGCGTCTTTAGCTCGACCTTCGCCTTCATCACCACAAACGGCGGCAATCTTCATATCTATGGTGATGCGAGCCAAGATACCGGTGACTCTCAATTCTTTGGCATTCAGCTCAACGACACAGAATTTGATGTTGGCACCGGAAGCATACTTTTAGAAGGAACCGGCAAAGACACAACAACGGATAAGGGTATCGATGTTGCGAGTAGCGGTGAAATTGAAACACGGCTGATCGGCAGTGGGCAAATCACCATGCAACCGGTTGACCCGGCAGATTCATTTATCATCGGAGACAACGAGATCGTTGCGGTTCAAGATCAGTTTACTCAGTTCTACATCGGCCGCTCGAACACAGAAGGGGACGTTTCTCTCGAAGATTCGTTTGGCGAGGGAGCATGGTCATTCAACACTCCCGTCCACTTCAGAGCACCGGGAAGCGGTGGAACCATCTCAATCGCCGGAGAAACCTCATCTGGTTCAACCATTGGTACCAACCAAAACCCACTGGTTATGACGGCCAACATGGATATCTCTGTCGAAACAATTGATACATTTGGCGGCTCTATTTTGATGAATAGTGCCACAGGGAATATTTTGGCATCGAGCATAAGCTCTGAGAATTTACAGACTTCTGGTGGCGATATCACCCTCCAAGCTCCCAACGGAAAGATCCAGATTTCGGACACTTTCTTCGGTGGACCAAACTCAATTACATCTCAGGGTGCATCACTTGGTGGTGAGATCACCATAGAGCACGGCGGGGATGGAACCCTACCGTTTGATATAGGTGATGCATCTGCAAACGGAACGTTGGGTGCGATTACAACCGGTGGGGCATCACTGACTCCTTCGCAATCAATTCCCGGCCGTGTGACTGTACCTGGCCCACCAAAAATCGAAATTATCACAGATGATGGGTCACAGCTTGGGCCAACTTTCTACGTAAACAGCACGGCTGACACCGATGATGAGCTGTGTGCAATAGATCATTGTACACTCCGCGAAGCAATAAATGCGGCCAACAAATCGATCAATGTTGGCTCGCCCGATGAAATCTTGTTTGATCTTGGCGGCGTTGGCCCCCACACGATTGACTTGACCAGCGCATTACCAGCCATTACCGATCCGGTCATTATCGACGGCCGCTTGGATATTTCCTCTAAGAGCGTTCAAACTGCCCCACCTTCCATGCTCAACATCGAGCTGAATGGGTCTGGTGTGACCGAAGGTCGTCTGATCGGCATCGAAGCAGATGATGTCCAAATTCTGAGACTGTCAATTGGTGGTGGCCCAGCTGGCGCAATCCGCGTTACGGGTGATTTTGCCACAATCCAAAGTAGCTTTATCGGAGTTCGGGCAGATGGCACGACACCGGCCGGAAATGGTGGCTCGGGCATCTACGTAGATGGCACAGGTGCACTCATCGGAGGCTTGGGCGAGAACGAAGGCAACCTAATCGCTTTTAATGGCAGAGATGGCGTTGAACTGATCGACGCTGTCAGCACAGAGGTCAGCGGAAATGTCATCATCAACAATGATGGGAACGGTATTTCGCTGGCAGGCTCGGCCGATTCTGACTTTAACACCTTCAGCCAAAACCGAATCTGGGGCAATGGCAGATACAGCATCGATCTGGGCCAAAACGGTGTCAACGAAAATGACTACGGTGACACTGACACCGGCCTGAACGGTGGGCAAAACGCAGCCATTATCTTCTACGCAGGTGAGACTGAAGAAGGCAAGTACATCATCAACGGACTATTTGCCGGCCGTGAATCAACCACATCAGATCAAGATTATAAAATCGAGTTTTACTCGAGTGATTCATGTGGTGACGGTGGCAACGGCTACGGTCAAGTTTATCTTGGCTCGACAGTCACTGTCGCAATTAATGATGACGGTGATGCGGGCTTCTCCTTCTCTGGTGAAGGCAGTTTGCCCATCGGCACCTACGTGAGTGCGACCATTACCGACTGGAATGACAACACGGGTGAATTCTCTACCTGTTACATTGTTCAAGAAAACAACACCGACTGGACCAACGCGTTGGAATTGGAGCTGACTGACAAACGAAACAATCTTGTTGGTGCAACAGCTAGTCAATATATCGATGTTCCGGGACAGTCTCGCTGGTTCAAATTCTCAGTGAATCCGGGTGAGAAAGTTGTTTTGCGCCTCACCGATTCGCCGGTGAACTTTGACTTGGTGGCGTTCAACGACATTGATCAAGCGTTCAAGGAGCTAACTGAAACGACTGACATCGCACAAATCGCGGCCGAGGAAGCGACAACGGCCTTTGCCAACCCGTCGGCGTTCACGAATCCGTCCGCTTTCACAAATCCGTCGGCGTTTACTAACCCTTCCGCTTTCACAAATCCGTCGGCGTTCACTAACCCTTCTGCCTTTACTAATCCATCGGCATTTACTAACCCCTCCGCTTTCACAAATCCGTCGGCGTTTACTAACCC
>JAHDGV010000971.1 GCA_020631655.1 Chloroflexota bacterium
GAAGCGAACATCGACCACGGTGAGGGAGTTGTCGGCGCATTTACGGCCGGATGTCCCATTACGCTGGCGGTTCCGCTTGACAAAGCGACCACGGTGGCCGGAATGCATTCAATCGCTGAAGAGGGTGAACTCTATTTCAACCTGCACACCAAGGGGCAAACGTTCTTTGGCGACATTCGTGGCAAATTGCAACGGGTAGAACTTGACAATTAGCCATGCAAAAAGGATTTTGGAGAAATTGAAATGAAAAAACTGCTTCAACCATCATTTGTGTCCCAGAACGACAGCCGCGGGTGGACGATTTTTTACACGGGCATAACGATTCTCGTGTCGCTTTCGATGTTCATAGCCGCTTCCGGTTCTGGGTCCGGCGATCCCGTTTCTGCTCCGCCACCCGTTTGGGTGGATGTGGGGGGCAATGTGATTGCTGCTTTGACCGGGCTGCTTGTGTTGATCCCACGGACCCGAATTGTGGGTGCCGTATCGGCCGTGATCAATATGTTTATCTCTATGTACCTGAATTACATCATTGATGGCATCGAGTATTTTGCTCTTTTTAGCCCATACAACACCATAACAATCATGTTGGCATCAATTCTGATTGGTCATTACGCGGCCGATCTCTTCTATCTAAATGGTAGACCTGAACCGTTAGAGCAAGGGCAATTCAGCCCCAGCTAAACTTTGGAAAAAATATTATGAAGTTACGATACAAAATTCAAAAAGATTGGTTGTTTTACCTTTTCGTCATCTCATATCTCTACATTATTGGTAATATGACGATTCGCCTGTGGTTTGGAGGTGGGATAAACATCTTTGCCAACTATAGTGATGTCGCAACGGCGGCCGAAATGATTGTTGATGCCAACTATGTTTACTGGTCAAAAACAACGTTTCTCTTTCTCACCATTTTTCTGTACGCAATGAATGTGGACTACCGGTTAGCATCTGGAATAGGATCAACATTTTGGGCCGTATCACTTATCTTGATGTTCAGTGTGACACCCACGTTGATTGGTAGCCTTGTTTTAGGTACATTGCTTATTGCTCAGCAAATTTGGCGGAAGCAGATTTTCTATTCGCAACCTGTTGAAGAACAGGCGGCTTATACCTAAACCTTGGAGCCACTCACCATGGAAATGACAAAGCTAGATTTTCAAAAATACCTCGATCCAAATGTCCAGCCCATCCCGGCCGATGTTCAGTCCGCTATCGACCAATCACCTTGGGATCCAAATTTATTTATCCCGGTGCAGCGGGCGGCCGAAATGGCGAAGGATGGGTACGCAGAGGTTGAAACCGGGTATGCGTTTCAGCCGGATGGCTCAGCAACCGTTACTGTGTTAACCGACATGCCAAACGTGAC
>JAHDGV010000972.1 GCA_020631655.1 Chloroflexota bacterium
AGTGGATCGGACGGGATTTGCACCCACATTTCCGGCTTGCAACACCGGCGTCATCCTGTTGGACCACCAACCCAAATTGAAATTAGAAAGGATCAAAGGGCAAAGATAAATAGTGCTGTGTCGTAAACATTTACCCTTTATCCTTACACCTTTTCCCTTTTAAACTGTGGAGACGGAGGGACTCGAACCCCCAACCTTTCGTGAGTAATGAACGATAACCAATAACCCCCGGCCCGCACGGCCCTATTGCACGTGCAGTCAAAATATGGCGATTGGGATTAATGCTCTGCCAATTGAGCTACGTCCCCTAAAAAGTTTGAGCGAGAATGACGGGACTCGAACCCGTAGCCTATTGATCAACCTGATAACCGAGCATCTCCGGCCCAAAGTTCAAACTGATGCTGAGCTTTGGAAAAAATTTTGATGTCGCATACTTCAATTGCTCTACCCAATTGAGCTACATTCTCTCAGGCTGTGGAAGTGGGAGTCGAACCCACACCTAACCGATTAACAGTCGGCCGCTCTGCCTTTAAGCTACTCCACAGAAAGCTGTTGGCTTTTAGCTTTTTGCTATTAGCCGTGTAAGCCTGGAGGGACTCGAACCCCCAACCTTCTTTTTGTAAGAAAGATGCTCTCACCAATTGAGCTACAAGCTTTTAAGTTAGTTAGTGCTTCAGTAATTCAGTATGTCAGATGGGTCATGAAAAACTGACCTACTGATATACTGAATACTGACTCACTGAAATAGCGACCCCGACCAGACTCGAACTGGCGGCCTCCACTGTGACAGAGTGGCGAGAACTCCAACTTCTCCACGAGGTCAAATGTGCTTCACCAAGCGATGAAGCGAAAAATTTTGGAACATAGACTAAGGGTTTCTGAATGGGATTGGTCACGAAACGCCTGCCCAGAATCGTTGTTCCTGTGTGCTAACACGCTGGTTTTGCATGTCAGCTTGGGATTAAATTTTTAAAGTACCGCTCAAATTTGCTTTGAGGTGTGAAGCTGGACTTCACTTGTATCCAAGATTGTGCCGGGAATCGAACCCGGTTCTACTGGGTTGCAACCAGTCGCCTGATCCAGTCGGCCACACAATCGTGGTTGGTTTTGGATGGGTCTTTTACAAATTTCAGACCACTTTCCAAACTTTGGGCAACAAAAAAGCCGCCCGGTTGTTCTTTGGCTTTTGGCGAAAGATCCGTGACGGCTGTTCAATCAGTTGTCTGATTGAATGGTTGATTTCAGTTTCCTGATTTCAACTGATGTGGTTTGGTTCACTTATTTGCTGAGTGAACCTCCACCGGTTGAAATTCGTTTCCTGAATTCGACCTGCCGTCTGTCGGTGCTCCTCGCGCCGCCTAAAC
>JAHDGV010000230.1 GCA_020631655.1 Chloroflexota bacterium
AGAATTTGTCAATATTTTATCCAACTATAACAGTTCTTTAATTGACGTTCGCCCCTTTTCATGCTATATTTCTGGACATAATCGTGTCATTGTCCAGATATAATCCAAACAAAGATAACCAGTCACAAAATAGTTTTAATAAGTTCAAACAAATTGTCCAGATACCGTCCAAGATTTTTTTCTACCAGCTTTAATAGGCAGGAAGAAAGCCAACGCGGATCGAGTCCGGCCAGGGTAAAATAAAATGGCAGGCAAAAAAAATAACCATTTCGCTCAATCGCATCATACAAATGGGCAAACAAATGGTTTCCCTAGCAGGAATGGTCCAGAAACTGAAAATGGTTCTGACCGATCTAGCCCTACTTACAACTTAAAAGCCGTCGTAAACGAGACAGGTTTAAAACCTGACACGCTACGTGCATGGGAAAGACGGTATGGCCTACCTAAACCACATCGCACCCCCGGTGGTCATCGCCTATACTCTCAATTAGATGTAGACATGCTCAAATGGCTAATTGCTCGTCAAGATGAAGGGCTAAGCATTAGTCGGGCTGTTGATCTTTGGAATCAGATTACGGCCGATGATCGGGATCCTCTAACCGAGCACCCCGGTTCATTGGGTGAAGCAAGCCCTACAGTTACAACAGTTAGCCCGGGAGACAACATTGCCGCATTACGTCAATCTTGGATTGATGCATGTCTTGACTTTGATGAAAGACGGGCAGATTCTGTCTTGGCAGAAGCGTTTGCCCTCTTCCCCACAGAAACAGTCTGTTTCTCACTGTTACAAAAAGGATTAGCTGAAATTGGCATGGGCTGGTATGAAGGCCGCGTGACTGTACAGCAAGAGCACTTTGCTTCGGCACTCGCCATTCGCCGTCTTGAAACGATGGTTGCCTCTACACCGGCCCCAACGCGTAACGGCCGGGTTTTGGCCGCTTGCCCATCAGAAGAACGCCACACATTCAGCCTGTTGTTGATCACATTGCTGCTCCGCCGAAATGGTTGGGATGTTGTTTATCTAGGTGCAAATGTACCCACGACACGATTGGAACCTACACTGTACCAAGCTAAACCCAATCTGGTCATCCTAGCTTCGCAAACATTGTATACAGCCAGCACAATGCTTGAAATGGCAAAATTGCTCAAACGGGAAAATGTAGTGACAGCATTTGGCGGTGCGGTATTCAATCAGATACCAAAACTACAATCGAAAATGCCGGGCTATTTCTTAGGGCCAAAAATTGAGCAGGTACCGTACATGGTTGAGCAATTGCTAATCAACCCACCACCGCAACAGCCGTTCACAGAAGCTGATGAGGTTCATAAAGTCGCTTTGGATCATTTCTTAGACAGTCAAGCATCAATCGACGCGCTAGTCTGGAAGTACATGGCTGACTCCCCCTATCAACAGTATCTGAAGAATGCGAATCGCGAGTTAGGCCAGAACATCGTCGCTGCACTTGTCTTTGGTGACATTGACCTGATCCAAGCAAACTTAGATTGGATTCAAGGTTTGCTCGTGAACTATCACTTCAGAATGCCTGATAATGTTTTGAAGGCTTACATTCAAGCATATCGTAGGGCAGCAACTGAATCTTTAGACGAACGAGGGGAAATTATCTTGAAATGGCTCAACGGTTTCAAAGATAGTTAGGTTTTCTCCCAAAATTAAACCCGAATAAATAATTTTAATATTGGAGACGTGTTATGCGCATTATCATTCCCGGTGGTTCCGGACTGATTGGTCGCCCCTTGGTTGACCGCCTTACTCAAAAAGGATACGAAGTAGTTGTTCTGAGCCGATCACCCAAAAAGGTGCTTGGCTTACCCAAGGGTGCCACCGCGGCCGCGTGGGACGGCATGACAACAGATGGCTGGGGAGAACTGGTTAGCGGCGCTAAAGCGGTCATCAATTTGGCTGGAGCTGGAATTGGAGACAAACGCTGGTCGGCCGAACGCAAAGACCTCATCCTTGATAGCCGCCTAAACACCACAAAAGCGATTGTAAAAGCGATTCAAGAAGCTGAGGTAAAGCCAGAAGTGCTTTTGCAGGGTTCTGCAGTAGGTTTCTATGGAGATCGTGGGGATGAAGAGCTCACCGAAGAATCTGCACCAGGTCAGGACTTTTTAGCCGATGTGACCAAAGCATGGGAATCGGCCGCAAAACCGGCCGCAGAGCATACTAGATTGGTGTACATGCGTACCGGAGTGGTACTTTCAACACAAGGTGGTGCATTACCCAAAATGCTGTTGCCTTTCAAACTATTTGCTGGTGGCCCATACGGCGGCGGTGGTATGTGGTTCCCATGGATCCATATCGATGATCAGGTAAAAGCGATGATTTGGTTGCTTGAAAATGATTCAGCCGAAGGTGCATTCAACCTTTCCTCACCCAGCATTGTACGCAACCGAACCTTTGCCCGCACCCTCGGCAAAGTTCTCAGTAGACCATCATTTGCCCCTACCCCAGCATTTGCGTTGAAAACGGCACTTGGTGAAATGTCCATATTGCTACTAGGCAGTCAACGAACCAATGCGGACAAAATTGTAGAGGCCGGATTTAGCTTTGACTATGAACAACCGCTCAGGGCTTTAAAAGATGTGATCTACTCTGAAAAATAAAACTTCGAGTTAAACACAAAAAAGCCGCTCTGGGATTTTCTCAGAGCGGCTTTTTTATTTATTTTGCTGAGTAAAGTATATATTCTTCACTTGCAAACTCAGCTTCGACAAGCTCAGCTTACCCTATTATGGTGTAGACTGAGCTTGTCGAAGTCGGGATCGCATTAACGCACAAACCATACTTACTTTGCAGAGTAATCAGTTCAGAAAAACTCAAGAGGCCAGCTTTTTAGCCTGGCTGATCCAATCCTTAGCCTTGTCTTGGCTACGAACCTTGGAAATTCCGATCAACTCGGCCGGAGTTTTAGACGCAAGGAGCTCTAAAGAGTTGATGCCTGCCTCGAAGATTCGTTTGGCGTAGGTGGGGCCAATCCCATTAATTTGTTTTAAAAATGCTGGAGAATCATAAACGGTGCCTTTGGGCGCTTGAACTTCTACAGCGCTTTCAGGGACTGACTCTACTACCACTGAAGCAGGCTTAGGTGTAACGGTTTCAACTGGCAAATCAGTGACAGAAATATCTACAACTTCATTTTCTGATGCCTGATTTTGCTGGCGGAGCCCCTCGAGCATGTAGCCCACCACAAATCCAACTGCAATATAAAATAATCTAGCGAACATGATTCCTCTTCTGGCCGTTTGTTTAGCCTTGTCCTAATTTCACCAGTAGGCCGTTTAATGCTTCACGCGCGGCCGGTAAATGTTGCAAAGCGGCCCAGTTATCTACAAATCCACCGGCATCAGCATACTGAAACAGATACTGAAACGGATCCGCGTGATCTAACTCGCCACCCACTTCTGATTCTTGCCAAAACGGCTCCAGCTCTTTTGCCACGGCCGCATAATTTGAATCCATAAAGCGCTTAATCTGCTGATAGCTGGCTTCATCTTCGGCCGACGCTCCGGCCGCTTTATACACACGAATCGACAAAGCTTCTAATTCATCCCAGTGGGTTATAAACTCAGCCAATTGTGGCTCACTTTTGGTCCACTGTTTTAAAAATCGGGTAAACGGATTCATAACTTCAACTCACTTTACGTACAACAGGCCCTAGAGTCTTAATTATAGCCGATTCAAAATAGCAAAGCCTAAGTTTAAAATAGACAAATAAAAAGGCCGCAGAGCATATTTCATCTCTGCGGCCCGTATTAACTAATTAGAGACAGTGAATTATTTCACAGTCACTTGGATAGCTGAGTCCGTAGGAACAACGATTTTATTCGTTGAGAATCCTTCGGCCGACGTGATCCGGATCGTGTAGATTCCTGGATCAACTTCGATTGGGTCAGACCCTACAACACCTGTGGCAACTGTCTCGTTGTCATTGTTCAGCAGTTGATACACGCTGGCCAATGAGTTCTGAAGTGCGTCACCCAAGCCCGATGCGTCTGAAGCATCGAAGTAGAAGCCGTTTCCACGGGTAGCCCAACCTTCCAATTTCTCACGAACCGCAGCGTCGTTCACTGCAAATCCGATGATATTGAGTCGGAGGCTAATTCCGTCTTGGATCAAAGAGTCGATAGCCGCGTCTACGTCGCCACCACATTTCTCTTCGCCGTCTGTCAGCAAGATTACAACCCGCTCACGATCGCCAGCTTCTGATAAGTCGCTTGGAACTTGTTCCAACGTAGCCGCAAGCGGTGTGTTGGTGTTAAAGCCAGGCGAGATATCGTTGATAGCGGCCGTAAGGTCTGAGCTATTCATCCCTTGTAGCGGATACTCGAGCGCAGTTACACAACCCAAGTTTCCACCGCGATTACCGAGCGAACGCAGGGCTACCGGTGTTCCTTGTGGGATTGTGTCGCTAATCAAGTTGATTAGCTCGCTCTTAGCGATGTTGATCCGGTTGTTAGGATCTTGTCGCGTTAAGCGATCTGCCTCAGCATTACTGTCGGTTGGCAAGGTCATTGACCATGATGCGTCTAGGATCATAGAAATTGCGGCCGATCCACTTAAGAATCGATCATCAAATGTTCCGTCCTGAATCGCTTGACGCTCTTGATCGCTGATCACACGTACCCACGCTTTACCAGCGGTCGGTGTGGCGCCATCATAGCCGTTAGATGCAATCGTCACCGGTACAATTTCAGATGCACCAGCAATTTCGCCGCTTCCGTCTAAGACAGCCGCTTGAACCTCATGATCACCAGCTGGGAAGTATCCGGTCAGTGACCAGTTTCCAGCATCGTCTGCCACAACTGAGCCAAGGTTTTCACCATTCACCCAGACGGTGACAGTTTCACCAGCAGGAGCTGTACCGACCAGCGTGGTGATACCAGCTTCGCTTGTATCAACTGAGTCGATTGTTACAGCAATTCCCTCTTCCACTGGCGGTGGCGGAGGTGCAACTACGTAACCATCTACGGTATCAGCCGTCAAACGAACGGTGTCCGTTACGGGGCTACCCAACACGTCTCCGTTGTCATCCAACATCCGGGCGGTAACCAAGTTTGTTGCGATGTTCAGATCTGCGTTTACGTCGCTGATTGACCATGTGCCGTCAGCACCAATAACCGTTTCACCGATTTTTGTGCCGTTGGCAATTAGCTCAACCGTGCGGCCGGGCATACCGGTTCCAGACCAGCTTAGCGGTCCGCTAGCGGTTGTGTTATCAGATGTTGAGAACGTACCAGTTTGGATACGACCGTCTGCAGCTAGTGGCACAAATCCAGCGGCAAGCGCCAAACTTGGACCGTCTACTTGTCCCAAAATGTTGCCATCTGGATCGAGCAAGTTTGCCGAAATGTCGTATGAACCAGCATCTGGCAAGTCTGTATCTAGCGACCAACGGCCGTCTGGACCAACTTCTGCGATGCCCAATGATTCACCATTGGCAAATAGTTCAATCAATGAACCAGCTGTACCTGCACCTGCAAGCGCGATCAAACCAGGATTTAGATTTCCTGATGGTCCGGTGACGCTTGGAAGGTCATAGGTGGTTAAAATGCCACGACCTTGGTTGCCTTCAGCTAAAACAAGCGGATTGTCGGCCGTTCTACCCAAACGTGGGCGAGAAATTTGACGTACCTGCAAGTTGTGGTCACCTACAGCAAAATCAGCTGGAACTGACCAGTTGCCAGTTGCACCCACAGTTGTGGTGTCGATCTGATTCCCATTGTCATCAAGAATCTCAACCAGCGTGCCGGGTGTACCAGTACCGTTTAGAGTAACTGCTCCGGCCCGGCTGTAGCGCGGCCCTTCCAAAGTCGGGGCCTGACCGGCACAGCCAGCTAGTGCTAGCAGTCCAAGAAGTGAAGCGAGTAAAAGTAAACCGCCCCATTTCCATGCATCAAATTGATTAACCGAAAAGTCAGCAAAAAACCTTCTAATCGGACCTCGTACTGTTTTTCTACAGTGTTTTTCTATTTTCACGATGTTTTATTCCTACCCAATCTCACAAGTGAGACCGGGACTAAATCAAAATGATTAGCTCATCGTGAATGCCATTAAAGAGGGATCAAAGCCATTTGGTACTTGGAATGGAAATTCCCAAGACCCATCTTCTTTGGCAACTGTCTCGCCAATTTTCTGGCCATCATAGAAGAAATTGATAACAGACCCAGACGCCTCGCGGCCGAAGATTGACCGAGCTTGCCCAGCTTCCCAATCTGAGAAGTCGTAGCCCATTGAGTCGAATCGGGTTGGAGTAGTTACGGTCTCTGTGATAACCGCTTCTACACCAGCATTAACTGCGTTGAAGCTGGCCCAGTCCCCATTAGCAGCGTATCCGGCCAACTCGGTCCACGAAGCGTGTGCTTCAGCCGGAGTTGGTGCACCAGGTGCGTTTAGCGCGCGAGATTTTTTCATCGCTTGCTCAACTTCTTCAACAGAAATGCCTGCTAGTTTGGCATAAGAGTCATACCCCATGCCGTGCAACGCTTTCCATGTACCACGGCCGATACCAGAGATATCGCTCAATTTGTCGCCGTCTAGCTTGATCGCTTTTTTGCGTTTCTTTTTGCGTTCTGGTTCAGGTGGCTTGATTTTTGCCGTCATCGCATCAAATCCGTCCCAGTCACCTTTGGCAGCCAATGCGGCCAAACCGGTCCAGTCTGCATGTGGATTTTTAGGGATGCGTGCGCTCATCAATTTCGATTCAGCCATAATCTCTTTGAGGGTCCCCTCATCGATGTTGGCAAAACCTTCAAAGGTTGTAATACCGCGACGATAGAAATTGAGTTTGGTTTTTGGACCAATACCCCAAATTTTCGTTAGGTCATCACCTTCGATATCTTCTAAACGAATGGTTGTTTGCGTTGTGTCGTTAACTAGGTCAACAAATGCTCCGCCTAAACCGGCAGCTGCTGCACCTGCCGCCGCTGCGCCAGCAATACCCAAGTTAAGATCAACATCTGGTGCTGATGCTTCAACAGATGCACCCAAGTTGAGATCTGCGTCTGGCAGCTCAGCATCTAGTTCAACACCATCACGGTTGCGGGTTAGTAAGCCTAGGCCACCGGCCGCAAACAAAGCAGGAACTTTGAATGGGAAAGACCATTTACCATCGTTATCAACTTCTGCAGTTCCAAGGAACTCGCCATCGTATGATACGTCTACAGAACCGCCTGGTTCACCAACGCCCGATAGTTCGTGCTCATCACCTTCGCGCCAACCGCCAAAGTCCCAATCGCCCCAGTTAAACCAGCGACGACGTCCACCATCTGCGTCAATATCAACACTTGGTGCATCAACATCCACGTCTACGGTTGGTGCGTCTACGTCAACAGAAACTTCTGGAACTGAAGCATCAACTGAAACAGCTGGAACGCTTGCATCGATAGCGGCCGACATTTCACCACGTGATGCATCAACTTCTACCCCATCACGATCGCGACGGATAAAGCCAAGCATACCTGGTAAGAAAGCGGCAGGAACTGCCCAAGGGAATTTCCAGTTGCCGTCAGCATCTACATCGGCCGAACCAACAACGTCGCTTCCATAGGTAACGTCTACGCTACCACCAGCATCACCGGTTCCGATGAATTCAACATCATCACCTGCATTCCAATTGAAGAAGTCATATTCTCCCCAATCAAACCAACCCGGGCTTCTAATTCCACCCAAGAGTCGGCCGCGTAAGCCCTCAACTTCAACATCGCGCTCACCGAGTGCAACGTTTAAGTCTCCAAGTTCAACATCTTTGCTCTTTAAGCTTGCAGTTAAATCAGCAATTTCAGCATCCTTTGTGCCTAAATCACCTTTATAGCGATCAAGTTGTAACTTGAGCTCTTGTAGTTGTCCTTCATATCTAGCCGATAGATCACTACAATCTACGACTGCTGATCCCTCATCCTCGCGTAATCGCCAGTAAAACCAGTCGATTAGCATTTCAAGAAACCATCCAACAATTAAGCCTATAACCAAGGCAACGATCCAGTTCATGAAAAATTCCTCCTTCTTCAGAATAGCTGGTCGAAATGAAAACAATAATGTGCCGTTCTGCTCAAAAGAGAGACGTGGCGTTAGTGAGAGGTGTAGAATCGCTCGTTTTTTGTTGCTTTTCGCCTTTACGGGGAATGTCTCAACAAGTTTCAAACGTCATATTCAAGTTGATTTCTCTTTTTAACGGCGACAGTTAATTTCGTATCAGGTTTTGTTTGCCCGTTGAAAAATTGCCAGTTAACGGGAAAAACGAAAAAATATACAAAAAATTGTAATCTGTTATACAATTTGCAAGATTTTATGTAGTTAAACGGGAAAAGACAACTTTAAACGCCAAATTAAGTACTTTTGCGTATCTGGCAAACGTTTTATGTGACTAAACTAGGAACATGTGCAACAATAATCGCAAAAATGCGGTAGTTGGTTG
>JAHDGV010000973.1 GCA_020631655.1 Chloroflexota bacterium
GGCGGCGAAACGCGCTATGAGATCACCCCGCAAATTGGGTGTCAGTCAGATCCAGAACCTTGTTTGACAACCATTTTGCGAGCACCTGAATCCAATGATCTGCCGTCCTATTCATTTCTGCGTAATCGCTGTTTTTTGCTTCCCTCGTTGCTGTGCGGGAATTGCCCGGCTAACGAATCGCTGATAATCGGGTTTAATGATGATTTAACGTGCGATCAAATTGCTGAGGATGCGCCAACGAGCAATCAAGTAACAGTGACAGGCGATTGGTGTTTATGGCTATTCCGGCGTAATGATTCTGAGTTCACCACGCGGCTAAAATCACCAGGTAAATGTTTGAGCTATCAGGGTGATTTACTGCCAATTGAACAAAAGCTAGAGCAAGTTCATGAGGTAGCGTGTGACAGACAGCCCATCAATTGCTACGCCGAGAAAGAGATTATAAACGGGCAGTCGGATGACGTGTTTCAGCTTGTGCCGCCAAGCGCGTTGCCAAACCCGCCACCTAATCCGCTACCCGTACCGTGGCCACCTGTTAAAAAATACGCGCTCTATGGCGATTTGCAGTTCTGTCTTGATCCAACCGGCACCAACTTAGAGGAAGAAACGTGGGTACGGGTGAATTATATCATTCGATGCGGCGGAACAATAATTGATCAAGGCCCGTCAACGCCGTGGCTTTATATTAATTCAGGATTTGCTAACGAGTGTGTTTCCTTAAACGTTGCTGTGGCGTGTGCGACGTGCGAGATAGACCAGCCGATTACGATTGAATTTGAATACGCTCAGATTCTAGGCCCTGCGCAAACTCTGCTGCCCGGACCTGTCACTGGCTGTATTTCAGTCACATCATTTGGATGAACCATGCTGACAGCCGAAGGTGGGATTTGTCCCGGCGACACAAAAACGCTCAAGTTTCCAAACTGCGTTGCGCCGGCATTGGTGTTTTGGACTATGACGATTCGCGGCCAAGTCGTTATTCAAACCGCTAGCACTGGTACGTTTGAATTTCAGATCCCAGACGAGCCGTATCAAATCGACGCCAAGTGCTGCAAGCCAGAAGATTTAGAAGCGAATTAAATCGTAATCAAGCATCAGGGGCTGCTTGATTCTCGATGCCACATCGGACGTGGCGACTTGCCTGCCCATTCTTTTGCCATGTCGAGTGTGACAGGCAAGTTTAATAAGGAAAAGCCATGTCTATTTCAGAGCCCAGCAACGTTAAGTTAATCGATAATGTATTGACATGGGATTACGTTGAATGCGCCGACGGCTACAACATTCACATCGATGGTAAATATGTAGATACTACGTTTGAAAATCGGTATGTATTAGATCGTCCCGGCACTCCTTCAGTATCATC
>JAHDGV010000231.1 GCA_020631655.1 Chloroflexota bacterium
CCGGTTAATTCAACGGGGTTAATCCCATTGATAAGATAGGAAGCCCGGTGAGTCGGGCTGAGGAAACCCTAATGACAATCAACAAAAATATTTGGCTCCTGTTAGCCGTAATTGGCACCGTCATCCCATGGGTTTTCTTCGGCCGCTTTTTTGCTCTGAATGGGTTAGACATCCCCAAAAAAGATGACAACTATCAAAATACGAAGTTGATTTTTTTAAAGATTAATCTACCCTTTAGAGACCTATGACTTTCCGAAATAAACTCATCCTCATCGTTTCGCTACTAACGATTCCACTCATTTTTAATTTAGCCGTCCTCGGTTTTCAGTTCCGCCAGGTCACCTCGGCCGTTGAAGACATTCAGCAGCAATCGGTGCGGCAACAGGCTGAATCATTGCGTATGCAGGCCCAACTGAAAGACGCAGAAGCTGCCTTGTATCGCTTTCAGATCGAGGGATTGCCGATCTATGCCAGTGAATTTGAGCGAATGATGGGCGAGTTAGAGCTGTCGATTGTTCAGTTTCAAAATCAGGCAACAACTGATCAAGAGCTAACATGGGCGGCCGACTTAGTTGCTTTCACTTCTGAGGCAAACCGGTTGGGGCTTGAGCTTATCAGCTTGCACAGCGAGCAGACGGTTGACCTAGAACAGCTCAACAACCTCGAAACGTTAAGCAATCAGCTGCTTACGCAGATCCGTTTGGCCAACAGCGAAAACCCGGATTATCAAGATTTAGTCAATCAGATGGCGCTTGACTTGAGTCAGGCATTTTTCGCCGTTTCATCATTCCAAGTGACCCCCAACGAATCTGAAATCACCGTTTTTCAATCGGGCATTTTTACATTCCGTTTTCACCACAAACAGATAGAAGCACTTGATTTGCTCCCGGCCGAGCGTGAGCAAGTAGCAGCCTTGGCTTTAACTGTTGCTCAAATGGATGCTGTCGGAAATCGGCTATTGGTTCGACGAGATTCGCAAAAAACGTTGTTTAATAGCTTTGTGGCTGAAGCCAATCAGGTGGGACAAGAAGTCATTGTCAACGAAATCCAGCCGTGGGCGGCCGGCCGGTTGGCTCAGTCAGAGGCAACCCTAACCAACTCGCTCTTTCGTCTGCTGGTGATTAGTGGAATTGTTAGCTTATTCAGTGTCATTGCTGCGATAGCTATCACTTTGCCCAATGTGCGCCAAATTTCCAGTTCGATTTCCAATTTGGTTGCGGGTGCAGAGCGGGTCGCAGCCGGTGACTTATCGACTTCAATTGAAGTGTCAGGCACCGGTGAGTTTACCCAATTGGGCACAACGTTTAACCACATGATGGAGGATTTGACACTTCGGGAGCGCCGTTTGCAGCGGCGCATTGCTGAGCTTGAAACGCTCCAAAGTGTAAGCCTTGATCTCACCGGTCTACTTGATGTTCAGCTGGTACTTGACACAATTGTTTCCAGCGGCCGAGGGTTGGTCGATGGCTCAGAAGCTCATATCTACCTGTGCGATGACACCCAAACCAATCCGCGCTTGGGAGCCAGCTCGTGGCGCAATGATGAGATTCATACCCGCCCAGTTGTACCCCGCAAAGATGGCTTGATTAATACGGTGGTGCGCTCGCGCAGGCTAGAAATCATCAGCTTTGCGATGGATCATCCTCGCTATAACTCGCGTGACTCCGAGACCTTTGGGCTGCGAGCCACGGCCGGATTTCCCATCATTCGCGGTGATCGCTTGCTGGGTGTCTTTAACATCGCTTTTGATAATCGAGACGATATGCGCACAGGTGAAATTCGGGCATTGCGATTGCTAGCAGACCAAGCGGCTGTCGCCATTGAAAATGCCCGTCTTTACCAAACGGTAGCTGAGAAAGAGTCGAACCTAAACGACCTATTACAGAAGCTCACATTGGTTCAAGAAGAGGAGCGCCGCTTAATTGGGCTCGACCTGCATGATGGCCTCATGCAAATTCTCATGAGTGCCAACATGCATTTGAGCACGTTGGCCAGCTTGCCCGGCAACGGTACAAATGAAGCGCAAACGGAACTGATATTAGGTCAATCACGGGTACGTGAAGCGATTGATGAGGTACAGTGGGTTGTTGCTGAACTACGGCCGACTGAGCTAGAAGACTTTGGCCTGATTGGCGGTTTACGTCACTACATTAGCCGAGTCGCCAGCGCAGAAGAATGGGAGGTAGAGTTTGATATCCAGACTGAAAAAATCTTGGTTAACTCAGCCATTGAAACGGCCGTCTTCCGCATCATTCAAGAGGCGATTTCAAACACCCGTAAATATGCCGATACTGACAAAATCTATTTTAAGCTGAGCAACAACTTCAATACGCTTGAGTTTGCTGTTCAGGATTTTGGAATTGGCTTTGATGTAAACAATAACCCGTCTGACTCAAATGGATTGGGGCTGATGGGGATGCAAGAGCGGGCCGAGCTATTAGGTGGAACCATTGCGGTTGAAAGCCAAATTGGACTAGGCACAACGGTGTCTGCCTCAATTCCGATGCGCTGGGAGCCCGAAAAACTGCTGACCAGTGATAGCCCCGATGCCATTACGGTCCTCATCGTAGATGATCATCAAATGGTGCGGGATGGGTTGCGTAATATGCTCAAAACTCCCGGGGTGCGGGTAATTGGCGAAGCCCGCACCGGCAAGCAAGCGGTCGAGGAAGTTGGTCGCTTACGGCCAGACATCGTGCTGATGGACATCCGCATGCCGGATATGGACGGAATCGAGGCGTTAGAACAGATGGTGAGGCGACAGTACGAAAGCCGGGTGATTATCTTCACATCTCACCAAAGCACAAGCTATTTGCTGCGGGCGGTAGCGGCTGGCGCGGCCGGCTTTTTGCTCAAGAACATTTCGCGCGAAGAGCTTTTGGGGGCGATCCGCTCGGTGGCGGCCGGGCAAACCCGCATCGAGCAAAGCTTTTTCAACAAGGCGCTACGGGATATCAATGCGGGAGTTGACCAGCCGGATAGTTATACAACTATCGAACCGGTTGAAGGTGATCCCCCCGTTTTGGGAGAACTCACGCCGCGTGAACGAGATGTGTTGCAGCTAGTCGTAGAAGGAATGACCTATCAGGCGATTGGGCACACCTTGGGAATCAGCACAAACACTGTCAAAGGGTATACCAAAACAATCTTTCAAAAGCTAGATGTGACCGACAGAACCCAAGCGGCCGTCAAAGCGATGCGCTTGGGCTTGGTTTCTTAATGTGGTCATTTTGACCAGTAAATCTCTTCAGATCGATTCCAAAACAGCCTCTACCTCTGGATACCCCCCGATCGGGTGGGTAAAAACAGACCCAAATATGGCCCCCATGCCTCCAAAAGAATCATTAATCTCTTGTGCATGTTGCATGATTGTGCAATGGGATCGATGGTTTTTCTTGGTTATGAGCAGCCCTTTTAATTAGAGAATCAGCTTTCCCCACAATCCCTATTTTCTAATTAAAAAGGAGAAGAAAAAACAATGATTCGAAACAAAATATTGTTCGGGTTAACACTAAGTGTACTCCTCGCTCTCGTCGTCGCCTGTGGTGGCACACCGACAGTAGATGAGGCGGTTGACGTAGTTAGTGATACTGTTGAGCAAGCGGCCGATGCCGCAGAAGAAGCAGTAGAAACGGTAGAAGAGGTTGTAGAAGAAACAATGGAAGAGTTCATGGCAACCTCTCCTGAATGTATCGCCCCTGCTAATCCCGGCGGTGGATGGGACTTTACCTGTCGCGCTGTGGTCAGTGTCCTCAACGACACCGGCCTTGTAGAAGATGGTTTTAAAGTCACCAACCTGCCCGGTGGCGGTGGTGGCGTTGCCTTTGCCACCGTTGTGTCAGAGCGCAATAGCGATGACAACCTGTTTGTCGCGGCTAGCCCCGCAACCACACTGCGCATCGCTCAAGGTCAATATGGAGACTTTGGAGTAGATGATGTCCGCTGGTTGGGAGCTGTAGGCGCAGACTTTGCCGTACTCTCAGTTGCGGCCGATTCTGATATTGAATCACTTGAAGATTTAGCTGCTCGTCTTCAAGCTGATCCAAAATCCGTCTCATTTGGTGGCGGTTCGGCCGTAGGCGGTCAAGACCACATGAAAGTTTTGGTCTTGGCTCAAGCATTAGGCGTTGATCCCCTAGCACTCTCATACACCCCGTTTGACGGCGGCGGCGAAGCGCTAACATCACTTTTGGGTGGCTTTATCGATGTCTTCCCCGGAGATGCTTCTGAAGTTTTGGCTCAAGTTGAGGCTGGCGAAGTACGCGTCATTGCGGCCCTCACACCAGAGCGTTTGGCACCCCCTCTCGATACCGCGCCAACGGCTAAAGAGCTTGGCTATGATGCGGAATGGATCGTTTTCCGTGGCTTCTACGGCCCCGGGGACATGTCTGACAGCGCCTTTAACTACTGGTCAGACAAATTAGGCGAGATGGCCGCTTCTCCAGAATGGGAAGAGGTTGCGGTTCAAGGTGGCCTCGAGCCATTCTTTATTGGTGGGGATGAATTTGAAAACTTTATCAAGGAACAGGTTTCCAACTTTACTCAATTAAGTGTTGACCTTGGTATTATCGAAGGCTCGGCCGCTGCTGCACCAGCTCCCGTCACATCAAACTTTGTACCTTCATCACCAGAGTGTGTGGCTCCTGCAAATCCGGGCGGTGGATGGGACTTTACCTGTCGTGCCGTTGTCAGTGTCCTCAACGATACCGGCCTTGTACAAGATGGTTTTAAGGTGACCAACCTGCCCGGCGGTGGTGGCGGTGTTGCCTTTGCCACCGTGGTGTCAGAACGTAACAGCGATGACAATCTATTTGTAGCCGCTAGCCCAGCAACCACATTGCGTATCGCCCAAGGGCAATATGGTGACTTTGGCGCAGATGATGTGCGCTGGTTAGGAGCGGTCGGAGCTGACTTTGCGGTACTCTCAGTTGCAGCTGATTCTGATATTCAGTCGCTTGAAGATCTAGCTGCAAAATTACAAGCGGATCCAAAATCTGTCACCTTCGGGGGAGGGTCGGCCGTAGGTGGTCAAGACCACATGAAGGTTCTGGTCTTGGCACAAGCGTTAGGCGTTGATCCACTGGCACTTTCATACACCCCTTTTGATGGTGGTGGCGAAGCCCTAACCTCATTATTAGGTGGCTTCATCGACGTCTTCCCGGGAGATGCTTCTGAAGTCTTAGCCCAAGTTGAAGCAGGTGAAGTGCGGGTGATTGCGGCTCTAACACCAGAGCGTTTGGCCGCGCCATTAGATGATGTACCAACGGCTAAAGAGCTTGGCTACGATGCTGAATGGATCGTATTCCGCGGCTTTTATGGCCCCGGCGAAATGAGTGACGACGCCTTCAACTACTGGGCAGCGACACTTGAGCAGATGGCCGCTTCTCCAGAATGGGAAGAGGTTGCGGTTCAAGGTGGCTTGGAACCATTCTTTATTGGTGGCGATGAATTTGAAGCCTTTATCAACAATCAAGTGTCAAACTTTGTGCAATTAAGTATTGAACTTGGCCTGATCGAAGGTGAAGCAGCAGCCCCAGTAGCCGTTGCATCAAATTATGTGCCTGAATCTCCAGAATGTATCGCCCCAGCCAATCCTGGCGGTGGCTGGGACTTTACCTGTCGCTCAGTTGTTGGTGTGTTGAATGACACTGGTGTCACTGAAGCTGGCTTCAAAGTTACGAACCTGCCCGGTGGCGGTGGCGGTGTCGCCTTTGCCACGATTGTTTCAGAGCGTGGCGAAGACAATGACTTGATCGCGGCCGCTAGTCCTGCAACAACCTTGCGCATCGCTCAAGGGCAATACGGTGACTTTGGTGCAGACGATGTCCGTTGGCTTGGAGCTGTGGGTGCAGACTTTGCGGTTCTCGCGGTCGCGGCCGACTCAGACATCCAGTCGCTTGAAGATATGGTGGCACAATTAGAAGCGGATCCAAAATCTGTCACCTTTGGTGGTGGCTCAGCCATTGGCGGGCAAGACCACATGAAGGTTTTGGTACTCTCTCAAGCACTTGGGATCGATCCTTTAGCCCTCTCATACACTCCATTTGATGGTGGCGGTGAAGCCCTAACCTCACTTTTAGGCGGCTTTATCGATGTCTTCCCTGGCGACGCATCTGAAGTGATCGCCCAAGTTGAAGCGGGTGAAGTGCGCGTCATCGCCGCACTGACACCAGAGCGACTAGCCGCACCGTTAGACACCGCCCCAACGGCCAAAGAGCTGGGCTATGATGCAGAATGGGTGGTGTTCCGCGGGTTCTATGCCCCGGCCGGAATGACCGATGACGCTTACAACTATTGGGTTGGTGCCCTTGAGCAAATGGCGGCATCTGACGAGTGGCAAGAAGTGGCTGTACAAGGTGGCCTTGAACCATTCTTTATGGGTGGCGATGCCTTCCAAGCCATGATCGAAGAGCAAATTGACAACTTCCGTCAGCTTAGCATCGATCTAGGCTTAATCGATAGCTAGTCGAACCACTTTATACGGGCCGTGACTCAAGAGTGAGTCACGGCTCCCCTTTTATCTCTCCAATTCAATATCAGAGCCTCTCTTCAGCTTCAGTCTGGGTGTTGCTGGTGGGACGGAGCATACCAAACTGTCGCTGAACAGAGGGTCTGATCTTTCTATCCTTATGAATTTAAATTCGAAATTTCTAACCGATCGCGTGGCTGGAATCGTCCTTTTCCTCTTCGGAGGGTGGTATGTCTGGTACGCCAGCCAATTTGAGTCCCCTATCGTTGCTGATAGTTTGGGACCAGCTACCTTTCCAGTCATTCTTGGCATCTTGATGATGGGTTTGAGCATTGTCATCTTCTTTCAACCCGATGAAAATCCAGACTGGCCTACTAACACCACAGTTTGGGTAAAAATGGCGGCCGTCATCATTAGCTTCGTCATCTACTCTCAAATCATTAAACCGTTGGGATTTATCGTAGCAACATCGTTTGAAATGTATGCCTTGGGGCTATTATTTGATGCACCAAAAGTCAAAAGCCTCATTACCTCGATATTTTTCTCAGCCTTTTTGTTTTGGTTATTTAGCAATGTGCTCAAACTTGGGTTGCCAACCGGAACCCTGCTTGAGCCATTATTAGGAGGATAAGTCTGATGGAAGTATTTGGTTTGTTACTCGATGGTTTTGGCGTTGCACTACAGCCCTTTAACCTCATGATCGCCCTCTTAGCTTGTTTGCTCGGAACCCTCATCGGTATGTTTCCGGGCGTTGGTCCAATCAACGGGATTGTTGTTTTAATCCCTATCGCTTTTGCACTTAATCTTCCCCCAGCATCGATGCTGATTTTGTTCGCTGGTATCTACTATGGGGCGGAGTATGGCAATGCGATTAGTGCATCTCTCCTTAATGTTCCGGGAACCTCAGCCGCTGTTCTGACCGCGCTCGAAGGGAACAAGCTATCGCGAATGGGGATGGCAGGAAAAGCGTTAGGCACCTCCGCCATCGCCTCCTTTTTTGGTGGTACCGTCTCGGTCATCGCCATGATGTTTTTCGCACCGATTTTGTCACGATGGGCGATTCGTTTTGGCCCTCCACAATATTTTGCCCTGATCGTTTTCGCCTTTTCGATGATTGCGAGTTTAACCGGCAGAAACCTGTGGAAAGGGTTGATGGCTACTGTCATCGGCCTCATGGTGTCGGTGATCGGTCTAGATGTGATGAGTGGGATTGAACGTTTCACCTTTGGCCAGCTCAAATTAGCAGATGGTGTTGAATTTGTTGTTGTTGTCATCGGTTTCTTTGCCATCAATGAAGTTCTAAAACTGATTTATGACCAAGAAGAAGGAGAGGCGATCTTGATTGAGGAAATCGGATCGGTATACCTCACGGTTAAAGAATTCACCGGCTCATTTATGTCTATGTTGCGCGGCTCGATTATCGGCTTCTTGATCGGTGTACTTCCAGGTGCAGGAGCATCAATCGCCTCGTTTATCGCATACACAACCGAACGTCAATTACTGCAACCAGAAGGGGAAACCTTTGCAGAGAATGGGGGTGATATTCGGGGTCTTTCTGCACCCGAAGCTGCCAACAACTCCGCCGTTTCTGGCGCTCTAATTCCTCTGCTTACCTTAGGCATTCCGGGATCAGGCACCACGGCCGTCATGCTTGGTGCTTTATTAGGATTAGGCCTCCAACCGGGACCGCTCTTTATGTCCCAAAATCCAGATATTTTCTGGGGGCTGATCGCTTCTATGTATGTCGGGAACGCATTGCTTTTAGTGCTCAACCTTCCTCTAGTAGGCGTGTGGGCCAAGTTGCTTAAAACACCAGATTGGTTCCTGTATCCAGCCATTGTTGCCATTAGCTTTGTGGCGATTTATGCAGTCAACAACAGCCCGTTCGACATTCTGAGCATGGGTGTGTTGGGGATCATGGGCTTCTTGCTCGTCATGCTCAAGCTTCC
>JAHDGV010000974.1 GCA_020631655.1 Chloroflexota bacterium
TTGATGCCTTTTTGCTGGAGCTATGCCGGTTCCCGAACACCAAGCATGATGATCAGGTGGATGCTTTTGCATATGCTTTGGATGAGTTGAGGCAGCCGTCAACATGGGCTTATGGGAATTTGAGTTGGTGATGGGAGGCCTGGCGTCCAAATTCTGTTGGTTTCTTCTGACCGATTAGCTTGATCTTATTGAGTCTGCCTTCGGGTTTCGTTTTGCAGTTTGTTGGAATGACGAGGCTTGGTCTAGTTTATCAACAACAGCCTTACCCACGAATTTAACGCGTTTCTCTGTCATGGTCAGCTTCACACAAACCATGGTTTCCAAGCGAAGCCAGCACATAGCAATCTTCAGTAACTCCCAAACCGCTGCACCCGTCGGTAATTCGCACCAATTCGGTTTCGAGCTTTTGCAGCCGTTCGATCTTTGCCCGAACATAGCCAAGCTGTGCAATGGCAATATCGGTTGCCTCTTTGCACGATCTGTCGGGGTGGTTTTGTAGCCTAATTAGGGCGGCAATGGCTTCGATGGAGAACCCAAGATCACGAGCATGGCGGATAAAACCCAACCTTTCCAGTTCGGCTTTGCCATAGCGTCGTTGATTGCCTTCGGTGCGCTCTGGCGCGTCCAGCAAGCCTGTTTGTTCATAATAACGGATCGTTGGAACCTTGACCCCGGTTTGGTTGGAAAGTGTACCGATTGAAAACATGAAATTACCTCTTGAACCTCTAGTGACTAGAGGAATTATAGTATGATTTGAACAAACGAAAGAGGATCGAATGAAATTTCCACCCATTCTACAAGTTCTTGTTGCCGCTGCCCTTGCATGGGTTCTGGTGACCTATTTTCCCATTGCCAGTTTTGGCGGAATAATCGCCAGCTACGCCATCTGGCTGTGTGTCATCTTGGGCGCTTTCCTTCTAGCCTTCGCCCTCAATGTCTTTCGCAAGCACGAAACAACCTTCGATCCGCTTGATCCGTCAAAGGCGCAAAAGTTGGTTGTGACGGGGGCTTATCGCTTTACTCGCAATCCCATGTATCTCGGCATGGCAATCTTGCTGGTTGCATGGTGTTTGTTTCTGGGTGATCTGATCAGCTTTGTCGTGCTGCCTTTGTTCGTAATCGTCATGAACGAGCTACAAATCAAAGGCGAGGAAGCGGCCCTGGCGCAGAAGTTTGGGGGCGATTACGTCGCTTATAAACGCCGCGTACGGCGATGGATTTAAGAAAGAAGTATCATGGGAAATTGTTGTGGGCATGATGCCAAATTCGATGGGGTTTCAAACGACTACAAACGCCGTTTGTGGATTGTGATCTTTCTGAACGCGGCCATGTTTGCCGTGGAAATGAGCGCGGGGCATCT
>JAHDGV010000975.1 GCA_020631655.1 Chloroflexota bacterium
TAAAAAGGCTGATTGAGTTTCAACGCTCGGCCGGGGTGCAGGGTGTGGCGATTTTGGGTCACATGGGCGAAGCGATCCATTTGAGCGAGGCTGAGCGGCAACGGGTGATTGAGGTTGTGATGGATACGGCCGGTGATGATTTGGCCGTGTGGGTTGGCGTGCGGGCGTTTGGCACGATGGGGTGCGTGGAGCAAGCGAAAGTTGCGGCTGAGCTGGGGGCCCACTGCGTTTTTGTGGCTCCGGTGAATGTGCAGAACGATGAAGTGCTTTATCAGCATTTTAAAACGGTAGCCGATGCAGTTTCGATTCCTGTGATGATTCACGATTATCCAACCTCGTTTCAGGTCACGTTGTCGGTTGAGCTGATTGCACGCTTGGCTCTAGATGGGGTGTGCCCGTACATTAAGCTGGAGGATTACCCGGTGGGGCCGAAGGTGTCGGCCGTCATTGAACAGTCGGCCGGGAAGATGAGTGTGTTCGGTGGTTTAGGTGCTTTTTACTTCATGGAAGAACTAGAGCGGGGTGCATTGGGAGTTGCGACCGGATTTTCTTTTCCGCAAAGATTGGTTGAAATTCAGAAGCTGTTTGAAAGCAATGATGTGGCAGGAGCGCAGGCGCTGTTTGACAAGACGGCATCATTGTTTCGGTATGAGTTTCAGCCAAAGCTGGGACTACCGTTTCGGAAGTATGTGTATTTGAAGCGTGGGGTATTTGAAAGTGATTTTGTGCGGGCTCCGAGTGTGACGCTGGATGAAAGAACGATTGATGAGTTTGAATCAATTATAAAAAGGGCTGGTTTGGAGATTTAATGCTGAAGCGAAATTTAAAGCGAATATCAAATAGCTCAACGCAGATTGCTGAGGCATTAACGGATGAGATTTTGCAGGGGAAGCTCAATCCGGCCGAAAAGCTGAACCAAGGGAAGCTGGCCGAACAGTTTGGGGTCAGTAAAATTCCGGTGCGCGAGGCCCTACATCGTTTAGAAGCGGTTGGGCTGATTACGTTCCAATCAAACGGCAATGCCACCGTATCTGAGTTATCGCTG
Organism: Chloroflexota bacterium; assembly: GCA_020631655.1. GTDB lineage: Bacteria > Chloroflexota > Anaerolineae > Promineifilales > Promineifilaceae > WTJY01. The sequence continues at coordinate 1,046 of JAHDGV010000975.1, forward strand.
GCGGAGGCGGAACAGATTTATATGATGCGGACGGCGCTCGAAACGTTGCTTCTGCGGGCGGCCGTGCCGCATTTGCAGCCGGTTGATTTGGTAAAAGCGGAGAACGCGTTGCGCCTCATCGATCATGAGACTGACGCTTACCAGTGGATGCGGCTCAATTGGGAGTTCCATTTGGCGCTGTATGAACCGGCCGACTTGCCCTACGTGGTTTCTGCGTTTGAAAAGCTCTATATCAATTCGACACGGTACTTCGTGGTTTTCAATATTCTCGATTATCAGGCGCGGTCACAAAAGGAGCATCAAGAGATTTTGGA
>JAHDGV010000232.1 GCA_020631655.1 Chloroflexota bacterium
GTCCCCATCCCTGACCCTTTTGATGATGCGCTCGTCGAGGTGCAAGAAGCGCTAAGGCGGGTGCAACTGGGTGAGAAAAGTGTTGACCTGCGGCCGGCGACAAGTTTTATCCGCCGGTATCAGCATGATTTGGCTCGTGAAGCCAATTTGTTATCGCACAGCTTAGGACCAGAACCGACACGCTTTGTCCGCATTTATGGACCAAACGCGTAAACGTAAACATCTATAATCAAACACAAAAAAAGCCCTGCCGAATTTTGAATTCGGCAGGGCTTTTTAATTACCTATTTTTTTAGATCTCTCGATCACAGTTTATATAAGCATGTCCCTTTTCTAAAGGCAATTTTACTTTAAAGGTTGACCCTTCCCCAATTTCGCTTTCAACCGAAATCATACCATCAAGAATCCCCACAAAGCTCTGTGTCAAAACCAATCCCAGACCAACACCTTCATGCGGCCGGTTAAACGCCTCTTCTAACTGTTTAAACGGGTAGAACAGTGATTCAAGCACATTTCGTTCAATCCCAATGCCGGTATCCTTGACCTCCAAAACGAGCCAATCAAAGTTTTCATCCAGTTGATCTTCAAGCTCATCTTGGGATTCCACACTCAGATCCAATGATACTGTCCCATCTGTTGTAAATTTGGCCGCGTTGCCGAGCAGATGTAGCAAAATCTGTCTGATCTTCTCTTGGTCACTAAAGATTGGGATCTTGCCAGCGTGATTGTTGATGATCATCACATTCCCATTCTCACGGATCACTGGCTGGATCGATTTGGTTACATCTAAAACAACTTCTCCTAAACAGAAAAGGCTTTTAGACATTTGAAGCGTGTGGGACTGAACTTCTGAATAGGCCAGCACGTCGTTGATAATATGGGCCAAACTCCGGGCCGCAGATGAAATTGCGTTCGCATCTTCAGCCAGCAACAAATCATCATTATCTTCGGCCGCTTCATGGATGAGTTCTGAATAGCCAATGATCGCATTGAGCGGGGTGCGTAGCTCATGGCTCATACGGGCCAAAAACGTGTCTTTGGCTTGGTTAGCCAAGTGAGCTTCATCCCGTGATCGTTCAAGCTCGATAGCGGTTTGTTTGTGCTCATCGATCTCTTTTTCAAGATATTGGTTTAGTGCCTGAAGCTCGGCCGTTCGGATCTCAACCTTCTTTTCTAAGGTTGCAGACCAATTTTGCAGTTTTTGTTCCCGATCTTTGACCGCATCCCTCATGTTGGTAAACGCATGGATTAGGTCATTAATTTCTTTATCTGGCCGGGCCAAGGTGGGTAGCTGGGCATCTGAATTCCCCTCTTCAAGCGCCACAGCCGCGTTTGCCAGCGTGGTAACTGGGCCTGTAATCCGTCTGCGCATGTAGAACAACAAGCAGACGTTGAGTAACATCAGCGTGCTGACAATCCCAACAACGGTTAGTTGAATCGCTCGTAACGGAGCCAAAGCCACCGATTCTTTCTTTTGAGCCACAACGGTCCATGACAGCTCATCAACTTCTGTTAATGATACGACGAATGATTCATAATCCCCTCTGATCAGCGTGTTATAGGTGGTCCCGCTGAACCCATCGATCCGAACATCGTGAACGGGCGCATCCATGAGCATCGCTCCATCTAGAATCGGCCGATAATCCGGCCGTTCTTCTCGAACAGTCTCATCAAGATGGATTAGAACTCGATCATCATTCCCTAACACAAACACCGAGGCAGGCATGTTGTGATCGTATTTGTCTAGAATTGCGGCGATTTTATCGAAGGCTACAGGGCTACCCAACACACCCACCTGCTCTTGCTTAGATGCGTCAGACCAAATAGGCGTGTGCATGTGCAAAACGAGCCGATCATGAAAAAGGGCTGGGGCAACAACCCAAGCTTGATTTCCCTCAGCGGCTACATTAAACGATTGAATATGACTTATGTTTACAGGATCTTGCTCCCGCGCTGTGAGTTGGATTTGGCCGTCTAGATCAACGATGGCTAGCTGACCATATCGATCATAATGGTCCCATGCTTGGGCCAAATAGGCGGATTGGGTTTCCGGCTCCATCGATTGAATTACTGGGAGATCGGCCATTAACTTGGCATCTGTCCGTAGCTCCTCCACATAGTTTGAAATTTCGGCCGCCATCGCTTGAGAAACGATGTTCAGCTCCGTTTGAGATTGTTCGATCAGGTTTTGCTGTACCGTTTGAACGATAAAAATCCCAGCAAGGACCAAAGGAACCATCCCCAGAAAATAACCGTAGATAAACAGTTTCGATTCTATTGAAGACTTTCGAAAAATCATCTCTGCTACATCGTACTTGGGGACCAGTCAGATTGGAATAGTACATCAGGCCCGTAGTACATTTTACTGAGGTAAATTTGATCTATTTTGCATAAATAAAGCAGTGACGATACATTCAGCAAAAGGGAAATTTTTAGGCAAAAGACTATAAATTAGGAACAGAGAAATTATGGATTTTTCAGTAAAAGTTGCAGTTATTACAGGGGGTGCTTCTGGGATGGGTGGCGCGGCCGTCAAACAGTTCTCAGCGGCCGGTGGACACGCCATCATTGTAGATCGGAACGCTGATTTAGCAGAGCAAGTTGCCGCAGAGACTGGTGCAATGGCGATGATCGGCGACGTAAGCGATTCATTATTTTGCAATCAGGTAATTGAATCGGCCGTTAATAAACATGGGAAAGTTGACATCTTGCTGAATGCGGCCGGGATTATTGTGCGTTCAAACGGAGTTGGCACCACAGACGAGCAGTGGCACCGGGTCATGAACATTAATGTAAGCGGCACTTTTTTTATGTGTCGGGCCGCCATTCAGCAAATGCTAAAACAGGGGCACGGCTCCATCGTTAACTTTGGCTCGATATGGGGGGATTTAGGCGCGGCCGGTGTTGCGGCTTATTGCGCATCAAAAGGGGCGGTTCACAACCTGACGCGTGCACTGGCCCTTGACCATGCACAGGATAACATCCGCATTAATGCGGTCTGCCCCGGTGAAGTTAATACCCCTATGATTCAGTCTGAGCGGAACGAGCCGGTCACACCTGAACTCATGGCCCGCTTGGCAAGCACCGTTCCGATGGGCAGGCTGGCGGACCCGGCCGAAATCGCCAAAGTTGCTCTTTTCATCGCTTCGGACGAAGCCAGCTACATGACTGGCTCGTTGGTTAATGTGGATGCTGGGTTTACGGCAAGATGATCAAAAGGATAAATGGAAAAGGATAAAGGATGAACTATCGCACTCTCGGCCGATCCGGCATCAAAATCTCGAGTCTAGCCCTTGGCACAGACAACTTTGCCAACCCCACCCCTGAAAAAGAATCGATTGCGATCATCGATGCGGCACTTGATGCGGGCATCAACTTGATCGATACAAGCAACAGCTACGCCAAAGGTGAGGCGGAACAAATCATCGGCCGGGCGTTAAAACAAAACGGCAAACGGCACGATGTGGTTTTGGCCACCAAAGCATACTTTCCACAAAGTGATAATCCCAACCATCGCGGTGGCAGCCGAATGCACTTAATCAAAGCTTGTGAGGACTCACTAAAACGGCTCAACACAGATCATATCGACCTGTACCAGCTTCATCGGCCAGATTTTGATGTGCCGCTTGAAGAGACTCTGGCGGCGCTCACCGACTTGGTTCGGGCCGGAAAAATCCGCTACATCGGCAGTTCAACCGCACCCGCATGGCGCATCATGGAAGCGATTATGCACAGCGAACTGAAAGGGTACGTTCGTTTTGTCTCTGAACAGCCCCCCTACAATTTGCTTGATCGGCGCATAGAAAACGAGCTGGTGCCGATGTGCCAAAAGCACGATATCGGCATTTTGCCGTGGTCGCCGCTGGCGATGGGAATTCTGGCGGGCCGGTATGCGGGCTTTGAAAAAGATGGGAAATATCCGGCCGAATCGCGCGCGGCCCTGCGCGGTGGCATCTACGCCGAGCGGATCACCAAAGCGGGGGTGATGGTTGGAAATCAGTTTGTAGAGCTGGCGAAAAAGATCGGAATTTCGGCCGTGCAACTGGCCATTCTATGGGTCAAAGACCAGCCCGGTGTCACCGCCCCACTGATCGGGCCGCGTACCTTACAACAACTGACCGATGATTATTTGCCGGTGGCCGACATGGTGCTGAGCGATGAAGCTCGTGCAGAGTGCGACGCAATGGTTCCACCCGGATCAGTTGTAGCCAGCTTCCACAATTCTGCTCCGTGGATGAAGATGAAGGTGCTGTAATCGATGCCAATTCGAGGTCGAAGATTCCATCAAAAGAACCGAGGCATCAGCCTGTGCAGGTCCCACATCTATAAAGACCTTGGCTGGCTACACGGCTACCCGCTTGCTTCGGCCGGGGATCACATTCGCTGGGTAGCAATTTCGATCAAACCGATTTTTCCTTCCCGCATGGTGGAACTTTCTATGACAGAGTTAGACCAATCGCTTAAAACGTGGACAATGCTGACCCAAGAGCATCCACTTTCTCTGCCACACGTTATCGAAAACCTCGGCCGTTGGCACACCCATCTGCCCAAATTAATCGGCCGGTTGCAGGCGGTCATAAAGGATGGAGCTGACCTACCTGCTAATTTATACGGAGAACCGGACAGCTATAATCCTGAAGTGAAACAAAAGGCGGCCGATTTAGCCGGCAAGTGGAACGAAGAACAACTCATCTTAGATGCGTTTAGCTGGCTGAACTATTTGCGGCCGCAACATGCATCATCCGGTCTAAATTGGCTGGAACAACAGCATCCGTTAGACTTAAGCCAGCGGAGCCTAATGGCAATTTGCGAGGATTGGGAGCGTTTTTTACAACAGGAGGAAATATGAGCAATCCACAAGCGGACTTAATCAACAAATATTTTGAATACAACCTGTGGGCCAACGTGGAGATGGTCAAAATCTGTAGCACGCTGACAGAAGATCAGTTGGAGACCACGATCGAAGGGACGGCCGGATCGATCAAAGAAACGCTTAAACATCTGATCGGTTCCGAATCCTATTATCTTTATCATTTGTCTGGTGAACTGATTTGGGATGCAGATGAAGAGGATTGGTCAGACAAAACGATGGCCGATTATCTGCAAATGGCGGAGCAAAGTGGCACCAAACTTTTAGAAGTGGCCAGCCAAGCGGATCCACACCAGCGTCATGACCGAGTGCTCGACATTGGCCCCTATCATTTCTTCAATTGGACATCCGCTCTGCAAACAATCTATCACGGGATTGAACATCGCACTCAGATCAAAATGATGCTGACCAAACTGGGCGTTGAGCACCCAGAGTTAGCCGCTTGGGATTTCCGGATGGAGAAATATCCATAGATTTTTTTTCCATACTCAAGGAGCGAGCCTGCTCCCTAATAAAGTAGCTGGCACTAAAAACAGCAAAAACAAAATGTTGTACCAGAGCGGAAAAAGCGACCAGAACGAAATTTGAACGAGCAATCCGACTAATAACAGTGCTAGCCCCAACGCCCAAACGGGCCAAGTTGAGCCATCCACTACAATCTGCTCGGCCGTGTAGCCAGCAATGATGGAAAACACAACGCTTAAGATCAATATCACCAGCATCAAAAACTGGCTATCGGTTGAGCCATCTGCGTTGTAAGAACCTGGCGTAATGATCGTCAGCAGAGAATTGGCCCCCAGCCATAAAACCGTCCACAAAATAAATCCCCCGATTACGGCACCAATCGAACGCAACATGTTAACCTCCTGTCACATTGCAAAATCTAGCAAAAAAGTAGTCCGCACCCAAAAATAGCACACATGTTCTAAATTATCAACATTTAACCTTTTACGGTAAATGCCCATGTCCAATCTCAACAAGAATCAGATTGTTTCCAAAAAAATCGGCCCGTATAATGCCATCGAGCACAAAACAGGAGGCAATGAGTGGCTGAAATCAAACAAACAATGGGGTGGACGGAGTGGGGCTTACTGATCGTTTTGTCGATCTTGTGGGGTGGCTCGTTCTTTTTTGTGGGGGTTGCCGTGAAAGCATTGCCTCCCTTTACGATTGTTGCTCTCAGGGTGGTTATTGCCGCTTTGGCTTTAAACATTTTGGTTCCCGCCATGGGCCACAGAATGCCAACCGGCCGCCAAGCATGGCTTGCATTTTTGGGGATGGGACTGCTGAATAATGCGATCCCGTTTAGCCTGATTGTTTGGGGGCAAATCTACATCGCCAGCGGATTGGCATCGATTTTAAATGCAACCACACCGTTTTTCACCGTGATCGTTGCTCACTTTTTCTTAGCTGATGAACGGCTCAGCGGCCGACGGCTGATTGGTGTTATTGTCGGCATCACAGGGGTTGTCATCATGATCGGTCTACAGGCGCTTGATGGTCTTGGGGGTGGAAATTTTGCACTGCTGGCCCAACTCGCCATCGTCACCGCCACGCTATCATATGCATTTAGCGGTGTTTACGGCCGTCGGTTTAGCGGGATGGGGCTCTCCCCGCTGGTTGTAGCAACAGGTCAGCTTACTGCGGCTTCTGCCCTGCTGATCCCGATCGCTTTACTCATTGACCAGCCGTGGACCTTGGCTATGCCCGGTCTAAATGTTTGGGGGGCCGTGATCGGTCTTGCTCTTATTTCAACCTCGCTGGCTTACATCATCTACTTTCGTATTTTGGCTGTGGCGGGAGCAACCAATCTACTTTTGGTAACCCTACTGATCCCGGTCAGCGCCATCCTGCTTGGTACAACAATTTTGGGGGAGCGCTTGGAACCGCGTCACTTTGTAGGGATGGGATTGCTGGCAATCGGGCTAATCATTATCGACGGCCGGATATTGACCCTTTTTAACCAAAAATAATTACAGATTTCTAGTTGCATCACCGGCCAATTTTGAAGAAAATTTCCCAGTCGGTAGAAGCGATCATTCGCTAATCACCACAAAAGCTTGATTGACTTAGATATGAGAATAGCTTGTGTTTTTCTCTTAACCTTTTGTTTTGATGAACAAATTGCTTGTGCAAATTGCTCCGCAGCGGAGCACGCAATATTTGGCGTTAGCCAGCCATTTGGCTCCTATTGAGCTTCAGTTGAGTGGTGCTGGTAAATTTTTGTCGGCCGTTGAACCGTTGACCCTTTGCCAACAGCCGTACCTTGTTTGTGAGCTAACGCAGCCTCTTACACACGTTCAGCTGGCTGAGTTGGAAACCTTGGCGACCGTTGCCGGGGTTTTTGATTATTTTGACCAACTCGGGGATGTGGAGGGTCCGCTACTTCGTCCACTTGAGACTCCTTTCAGCCCCTTCCTACCGGCCGATCTAATTTCAACCCGTCGTTACACAGGTAAAACAAACGAGCTGTTTACCCACTTTCTGGTGAACCTTGCCAAGTTCAGCAGTGACTTCGCTGATGTCGACTGGAGCAAGCTACACGTATTTGACCCACTGGCGGGTGGGGGAACCACGTTGTTTACTGCACTCGTCTTGGGCGCACACGCGGCTGGAGTTGAGCAAAATAAAAAAAGTGCGCACGGGACAGCCACTTTCCTGAAAAAATATCTGCAGGACCAGCGCATTAAGTTTGCCCACAAAGAGGAAAATCTAAACAAGAAAAAGGCAGCCCGCTGGTGGTTTGAGTTACCTGAAACAGGTCAAAAATGCCTGATTGCCAAAGGAGAAATCTCGCAATCGGCCGAGCTGTTGGCCGGGTTCAAAAAGCCTCATTTTATTGTGGCTGATTTGCCCTACGGCATTCAGCACAAAGGTGGACTAGATGAGCTGTTGAGCACGGCTCTACCCATCTGGCAGAATATTTTGCGGCCGGGGGGAACATTGGTCTTTGCATGGGATGCCACACGCTCAACCCGAAAACAAATGGTTGAATTTGTGGAGTCGGTCTGCGATTTAACCATCTTAAAAGGAGAGCTCTATGAAGGGATCGCCCATCAAGTTGATCGTGCGATTAAGAGAAGGGATGTGCTCGTTGCAAGAAAGCCTTAATTTTTACGATTGGCGTAGGTAATCCAAACATCTTGCATGCCATACTATGCGAATATTTTACCAATCTGTTGCCACTTATTTTTCGAGTGCTAGAATCTGATCTGAGCCTGCACATAAATTACGATTATAAAAAAATGCTGGCCATTCCTCTTCCCAACCATCGGGAAGCAGCTTACTAAAACAGGGTGCGAGATCATGTCATTGAAGTCATTAGCGAAAGGTATACCGGTTGCAGTAGTTTTATTCTGTTCGATCATTCTTTTACTATTTTATGGGTACGAGCCAACACACAGCCAAGCTTCTCTGGCCCCAATGGCCCCCTACTTAAACGGAGTCTTTCCAAATCAACTACCCAGTGATACCCCGCTCACATACGAAATTGTTGATGCCTTCCCAAATTTAAAATTTGAATGGCCCAT
>JAHDGV010000233.1 GCA_020631655.1 Chloroflexota bacterium
GCCGGCCGGTTCTTCGTGTCGATAAAGGTCGGATCAATCGAGCTATCCAAAATCGCAGGGCTGCCTAATGGGGCGGCCGTGGCTGATTTATAGATAAATGCCACAGCGATCTCGTCTGAACCGATTACTCCCGCATCAACAGCGGCATATGTACCACACTGTGCATTTACACCGTTGGTACCGTTGAGCAGGTCATTTAGAGCCGTCGTGCCGTTGTTCTCGATCTCAATCAGTCCAACCACATCTGCATCGATGGCGCAGATCGCGGCCGCAATTTTCTCCCGTTGGCGATCTAGCTCAGCGGCCGAATCAGCACCGCGTGATCCCAGCGTGGTGAAATAGTTCAACACGTTAAAGCTGGCCACTTTGAAGGTGCCACCCACTGGATCAGGTGTTGCTTGGCGCGGATTGTTGCTGGTAAATGTGTAGTCAAACGCCTCATCTACCGGCCGGATGCGCCACGCATCGGTGCCGCTTTGCCCAGCAAACGACCAGTGCATAACACCGGTTAAAGCTGAAATACTGTCGCCTCCGCGCACCAAGTTGCCGGTGCTCAAACCGGGTCGTGGCCAGTAGTAAGCACTGTCTGGTGTGGAGTTGGTGGGTGCATTTTGGATGTTGTTGTCGTCATCCAAAATGATGCGGGTGGTTGCTAGGTTATCCAAAAATGCGGCGTAGCCGGTGACATCAGGCGTGCTTTGGTCGGTGAACTGGCGCGGCCGCGCATTTGCGGTGAGCACAAGCTGACCATAGCGTGCCAGTTGGAAGTATTCGCTTACGAATAGTTCATTGCTCGATGTGATCAACATCCCTTCAACATTTTCGAAGGTTGCTACATCGACCGTGCTACCACCGGCTGGGAATGAAACGCTAGCTGGTGTGGGAAGTGTGTTTTCACTGCTCACAACGGTGACTGCCCCGGCAGTTGCGGCCGGAACATCGATCTGACTCATGTCAAAGAAGTCTTCGGCTACACCGGTAACTTGAACCAGATCGCCAACGGCTACATCGGTGTCACAGCCACCGCAGAAGACAAAGATACCTTCTGATGTGTTGCTGTCTGTGTCAGCATCAGCATCCTCTTCTTGGATAAAGAATCCGCGTAGTTGATCATCCGCTTGGAAATCACCGATGACAATCGCTTCAACGATAACTTCTTGGCCGTCTAAGGCGACAGTTGCACCTGAGCCCTGAACTTCGTGGATTTTGGCTTCAACCGGACCACCACCTGTGCTCGCAACGTCAAACTCAACAGAGTCGAGACGCCAGCCGGCCGCTTGGCCGCCACTTGTACCAGATGAGGTGTAGTGGAAGGCGAAGTAGACGCTGGTGCCGCTGATGCCTGACAAATCAATTGTGCCGGAGTCGGTCCAAACTTGTGAATCTTCTGGCGAGAAGGTGATGCCGGTGAGCGGCGTCCAAGTGGCAGTTGTTGGGTCGCTGCCATCGTAATCGCTTGAGTAAACGACTTCGAGCTGTGGATAATTTACATCGGTGAAACGGGTCCATGTGCGGAAGTCTAGTGTCTCATCGGTTTGGGCTTCCATGTTGAGCGCTGGGGTTATCAACCATTCATCGGCCGGAGCACTATCCCCAAAGCCGTTGACATCTGCATTACTAAACGCTGCGCTACAGGTCCAAGTGTTGGCTTGATCTGTGTCAACGCTGATGACCTGCCAGCCAGCAACGGTACAGTCATCATTGTCAAAGCCATCGATAAATGGCAATGCTTGGCCCGGAGTTGAACCATCACAGGTTGCTGTGTGGGAGCCTAGGCCGCTAAATGTGTCTTGCGGGAAGCCGGTCCATTCAATCGCTGGATCAAACACGTCTGTTTCGTCTGTGTCACCCACACAAATGTCCGGGTTACGCACAATGGTGTTATTTTGGGTAGATGTGTCTCCGCTTCCCCATTGTGAGCCGGGATCAAAGCCTACTTGGCCGATGACATCGACAATCCCGGCCGAGTTGCGCAAAACAACCGCATCGTCACCGTTGAAGAAGCTACTGGTAGGTGTTTGATCTGCCTCATCTAAGACTTCTTGAACCGCATCGTTGTCAGCAACAACGTACACATCTCCATCAGCCACAACTCCGGTTAACGGAATCGTCGTTCCGGCCGAGCTACTTCCGTTTGAATAGAACTCGATTTGATAGCCGCCAGCGGCCAAATCAACGTCGGCACCTGAAGCATTATAGATTTCTACCGCTTTGTTGTTACTGCTTCCCTCAATGTATTCAGAGAAGAAGAGCACCTCTCCTGTTGGGCCACCGCCGCCGGTGTCGACATTGAAGTCAACCGAATCAAGTCGCCAAGTTGCGGCTTGCCCGCCGGATGTGCCAGATGAGGTGTAGTGGAATGCGAAGTGGACGTTTGAGCCACTAATCCCTGAAAGATCGATGGTGCCTGAGTCGGTCCATTCTGCTGAGTCTTCAGGAGAGAAGGTGATGCCTGTAAGAGCGGTCCATGTGGCTGTGGTTGGATCGGTGCCATCATAATCACTGGCATACACGACCTCTAGCTGAGGATAGTTGATGTCTGTAAAGTTTGTGTACGACCGGAAATCGAGTGTTTCATCCGTTTGGGCATTCATGTCCAAAGCTGGGGTGATGAGCCATTCGTCGGCCGGAGCACTATCCCCAAAGCCGTTGACATCGGCGTTGCTAAACGTTGCGCTACAGCTCCATGTGTTGGCTTGATCTGCATCGACGCTCACAACTTGCCAGCCAGCAACGGTACAGTCGTCGTTGTCAAAGCCATCTGTAAATGGAAACGGCTGGCCGGGAGGAACAGCAGTGTCGCAATTGGCCGTGTGGGCACCAAGACCATCAAATGTGTCTTGGGGAAAGCCTGTCCATTCTATGGCCGGATCAAAGCCATCTGTGCTATTTGTATCCCCTGCACAAACGTCTGCGTTTCGCCGGATGGTGTTGTTTTGAGTTGAAGCGTCTCCCGTTCCCCACTCTGAGCCGGGATCGACCCCGACTTGGCCAACGACATCTATCACAACACCGCTTTTGCGAAGTACAACAGCGTCATCTCCATTAAAAAAGCTGTTCGTTGGGGTTAGATCCGCTTGGGCCAAGATAGTGGCATCAGCACCATCATCCGCGACAACATAGACATCGCCGTCAGCGATAGTACCCGTTAATACAAATGTCGCTCCGGCTGAACTGCTCCCATTCGAATAAAATTCGAGCGTATATCCCCCTGCCGCCAAATCAACGGCGGCTCCCGTTCCATTATAAATTTCAATTGCCTTATTTACACTGCTTCCTTCGATATATTCTGATATGAATAAATCCGTTGCATTTGCATCGACTGTGTGAGCGTTAAAAACAAACGCAAACCCCAATAGAACCAGTAAAACTACCAAATTTCTTCCATTCATCTGAAGCATATGGAACCTCCATTCCAGTTGTTGCATTGATAAAACATAGGTCTATTAGATTTGTAACGTATGGCTCGGCCCCTCGATCACAACACAGGTCTCTTTTATTCTAGCAAAGAATCATATTTATACGTGTTAACAATCTGATATGAGCCTGTCAACATTTGTTTAAAAATACGGTTTTAGAGCTTTTTTTAATTAAGGCAATGAAGATACAATTGGCAAAATTCTTTAAGACAAAAAACGATATGACTCATCCATCTACCCAAAAAGTAATTGAAGCGGCCGCGGCCTTAGACATTGAAATTGAAGTTGTAACCCATGCGGAACCGACCCGTACGGCCCAAGAGGCGGCTGATGCGGTTGGAAGCGCGGTTGACCAGATTGTTAAAAGCTTGTGTTTTACAGTTGACGGTAAACCGGTGATGGTATTGGTTGCTGGCCATAATCGGATGGATGAAAAGAAGCTGGCGGCCCACTTTGAGGTCGGCCGAGGCAAAGTAAAACGGCCGAATGCGGATGAAGTAAAAGCGGCTACCGGATACTCGATTGGAGGTGTTAATCCGTTTGGATTGGCGACGGAAATGCCGATTTTGGTGGACGAAGACTTACTAAGATTTGATTCTGTCTGGACAGCCGCCGGTACCCCAAACACAGTGTTTGAAATTAGCTCACGCGCGCTGGTTGTGGCGCTTGAGGCAACGGTTTTGAATATTAAAAAGGAGGATTAGATGAGTACGATTGGTGTCACGTTTGAATCACAGGGGTGCAAATTGCTCGGCCGGATGTGGCTGGCCAAGCAGGACGGACCTAAGCCAACAGTCTTGCTTCTACACGGTTTGCCCGGCATCGATCAAAATCACGATCTTGCTTTTGCGCTAAAAAACGCTGGTTGGAACAGCTTGGTGTTTCACTATCGCGGATCATGGGGGAGCGAAGGAACCTACTCACTGCACAATGTGCTTCCGGATATTGATGAAGCGCTCGCGTTTTTAAAAAGCCATCCTGATGTGGATGCGAACCGCATTGTGGTTTGCGGTCACAGTTTGGGGGGATGGGCCGCCGTCATGACGGCTGTGCGCCATCCTGAGCTAGTAGGCGCAATTTCACTAGCCGGTGTAGCTGATTGGTCTGAGATGGGATTAACGGCCGAATATGCTGGGGCCAATATGGCTCCATATCTGACAGGGGTAACGGGTGAGCAAATCGTTGAGCAGAAAAACGATTTGGAGCAAGCAACCGACAACGTCACTAAACTTAATGGCCGGCCGTTGCTCGTTGTGCAGGGTGATCAAGATGCGGCCGTGCACATGTCTCAAAGCCAACGACTAAAGGATCTATATCCTGATCACACAACGTTGCATATCATTAATGGAGCAGATCACGGTTATTCTTGGGAGCGGGAAGAGATGATTGGGATGGTGCTTAATTGGTTACAGAGGGAGTTTTAGCGGGTCTGCGAGGGGCATGGGGCTCTAGGTAGCGAGGTTACGAAGTTGCGGAGTTTCGAAGGAGAGCCGTTATCCCTCATTGCTTGAGGCAAGAAATTTTAAGGAAACTACAAAATGCAGTACAAAAATTTTAAAGAATGGGCTAATCAGGCCCCAGAATATTTGAAGCGGGACTCAGTTTGGAATCTCGTGATTTACCAAAAGAGCTTGTTTTTAAATGACTTGGCTTGGGAGGATTGTGGAAAACTTGTTCAAGATCATCGTGGCAAGGCAATTGCTGGTCAGTTAATTAGAAGCATCGGGTCTGTTAGCGCAAACATCGAAGAGGGATACGGGCGTGGGTTTGGCAAAGACTACGCTCGATTTTTGAGAATTGCAACGGGTTCGGCCAGAGAATCCCGAGGCTGGTATCATAGAGGACGATTTATTCTTGGCGAAGAGTTGGTAACTCATAGAATAAATTTGCTAGATCAAATTATTAGCGGATTAGTCAAGATAGAGCGGCAACAAAAAATCACTTCGCAGAGCAAAAGCTAGCTGGATGCGTCTTCGCCACCCCGCCACATCGTAACTTCGCAACAAAAATTTTTGGAGACTTTTCTTATCATGGAAAAAAACATAACCTTGCTTCCGGGCGATGGCATCGGCCCGGAAATTGTAGACGAGACTGTAAAATTGTTTGATGCCGTAGCCAATAAGTTTGGCCATAAATTCAACTACAACAGCCACTTGATCGGTGGGATTGCAATTGATGAGGTGGGAGATCCACTACCAGAGGAGACTCTGGGAGCATGCCTAGAGGCTGACGCTATCCTGATGGGAGCTGTAGGTGGACCAAAATGGGATGACCCCACGGCCAAAGTTCGGCCGGAGCAAGGGCTCTTGCGCATCCGCAAAGAGCTGGCCGTATTCGCAAATATCCGGCCGGTAAAAGTGTTTGATGCGTTGGCACACGCCAGCCCGCTCCGCCCAGAAATTGTGACCGGTGTTGACATCGTATTTGTACGTGAACTGACTGGCGGCATCTACTTTGGCACCCCGCGCGGCCGAGAAGAACGTGATGGTCAACGTGTGGGGTATGACACGATGATTTACTCCGAAAGCGAGATCGAACGCATTTTGCGCATCGGATTTGAATTGGCCCGCGGCCGACGTAAAAAGCTAACTTCTGTTGACAAAGCCAACGTACTGACCACCATGCAAGTGTGGCGCGAGATTGCGCACGAAGTTAAAAACGACTACCCAGATGTAGAGTACGAAGATATCTTAGTCGATGCGATGGCCATGTACCTAGTCAACAATCCAAAAGATTTTGACGTAGTTGTCACCGGCAACATGTTTGGGGATATTTTGTCAGACGAAGCATCGATGATTACCGGCTCGTTGGGCATGTTGCCATCAGCCAGCATGGGTAAAGCAGGCTCTGTTGGACTATTTGAGCCAAGCCACGGCTCAGCGCCAGACATCGCAGGGACCGGCAAAGCCAATCCACTCGCAACCATGATGTCAGGGGCGATGCTGATGCGCTTAAACCTTGGCCTTGAAGCTGAGGCAGATGCCATCGAAAAAGCGATTGATGATGTGCTTGCCGCTGGCTACCGCACGGCCGACATCGGCGGTGGAGATGACTCTTTGAGCACCACCGCAATGGGTGACAAAGTGATCGAAATGCTTGAAAAAGCAGATTAATTGTTGTCAAAAATTGCAAAAGCCCGGCTGGAATCACTTTCCGGCCGGGCTTTTTTGTTGCCTGTTTCACAGCAATGTCATAACGATTGTTACAAATTAATACTTTTGTAACATAGTCGTAATGTCCTATTCAGGCAGTCGTAACTTACGCCTGCTACATTTATCCCTGTTACATTTCCTCGTGCATAGCTACCGTTCCAGTTCAGCGTGCCCGATTACAACCAAATAGCACCAGTTCTGACCTAGTCAACTTATAGCAATCATCCGTGATGATGAAATAGCCAGTTATTGCTAGCTTGCATTGTCTTGCTAGGAATACTAGGAGTAGACCCATGTTAGATTTTCCATCGAGACGAACTGTGCAGAAGTTAGGAAGCCTGTTTGTAGAATCATCTGAAGCTGAATTAAAGACGCTTCAACCTTTCCAATTTAAGAAAGAAAAATACCAAAATTTAAGTTTAAAAGATCAGCAATTTTTTGAAGAGTACGGCCAAGGGCCAAGAGTGGCTCTCCCGTTTAATCAGATCCATAAGGCATTTGAGCATCAGGCGGTGACCAACCCAAACTTAATGGCGGCCGACCACCTGGGTGACACCATCACCTATGCAGAGCTGGATCGACAGGCCAACCGTTTGGCGGCCGAAATGGCCCGCCTCGGCGTCTCCAATGGGGATGCGGTTAGCCTGTTTGTGCGTCGCTCAGTGCCGATGCTGGTTGGCATCATGGCATCACTCAAAACCGGTGCCTGTTATGTGCCGCAAGATGTGAAAGTAGCCCCAGAGCCACAACTGCGCCATGTTGCGACAGTTACCGAAAGCAAAGTCATACTCACACTCGCCGAGTTTGCCCATCTTGTTCCAGATGTAGATGGAGCGACGGTCATCGTGATTGATGAGCTGATGAAACAACCGCTAGCTGAAGACACAGCCGCACCGTTTGTTCCTGACGCGCCCATCAGCCCTGATGACCGCTGCTTTATCTTGTTCACCTCTGGTACAACGGGTAATCCAAACGGGGTGCAAGTAACCCACCGGAACGTGTGCAACATTGTGCTAACCGAACCGGGCAACATGATGATGGCCCCCGGGAAAAAAGTGGCTCAAATTCTGAGCATTTCGTTTGACATGGCGGCTTGGGAAACCCTCGGCTGTTTGGCGCATGGAGCCACACTGATCGTTCGCGGCCGTGATTTTACCGCCGCTGCGGCTCAAGCCGATGTGATCATTTCAACCCCATCGATTTTAAGCACCATCGACGCAGAACAGTGCCGCAACGTGCAGGCGGTAGCTGTAGCCGGTGAGCCATGCCCCCGGGCACTGGCTGACACTTGGGGAGAATTTGCTACGTTTTATAACTCGTGCGGCCCAACTGAGACAACCATTGTTAATACGATGGAGCCTCACTTCCCAGCCAAAGAGCGGCTGACGATCGGCCGCCCAACCCCCAACAACACCGTGTATGTGCTCGATGAAAATCTGCAGCCACTGCCAATCGGTGAAGTGGGCGAGATGTGGGCCGGTGGGGACTGTGTGACGGCCGGTTATCTCAAAAACCCTGACCTAACCGATGAGCGTTACGTAGACGATCCATTTTTGCCCGGCCGCAAAATGTTCCGCACCCGTGACTTGGGTCGCTGGACACCGGAAGGGGAGCTAGAGCACTTTGGCCGGACTGACGACCAAGTCAAGATTCGTGGTTTCCGGGTTGAGCTAGACAGCGTGTCGGCCGTGCTTGAGGCATTGCCACAAGCAACCCGTTGCACCGCCATGAAATTTGATAGCCGGAATCTAGTTGCCTTTGTTAGCCCCAAATCTATTGATATTGAGGCCGCGCACCAAGCGATTTTAGACAAACTCCC
>JAHDGV010000976.1 GCA_020631655.1 Chloroflexota bacterium
GTGGTTACGAGTTCTACGCTGGTGCAGACGCAGTTGGAACCGCATTTGGTGCGGCTAGCTCAATGTCTCCAGAAGCGCTCGAGACCCTCAAAGCGTTCTTGAACGACAACTACGACGCTGGACTTGAGTAGTGGCTCTTAGCTGATAGCTATTAGCCAATGGCTTTTAGCTTGACTCCGCTTATCAAGTTTGAGTGGTCATCCAGCCACATCGGTTGGGTGACCACTCAATGGCTATAAGCCAATAGCCAAAAAGGAGGAACGACGTGCTTCAATTTGCTCTCGAAGCTCTGCAAATTATTTTTACCCCGCAAAATTTGGGGCTTATGTTGTTGGGTGTCGCGGTCGGTATGACCGTTGGTATTTTGCCCGGATTAGGTGGTACGGTGGGCATGTCCCTCCTCATCCCCTTTATTTTTGGGATGGAGCCTGAAACGGCCATTCCTCTACTGATTGGAGCCGCGGCCGTCATTCACACGGCCGACACATTCCCCTCCGTTTTGCTCGGTGTACCCGGCTCGTCTGGGTCCCAAGCCACCATCATGGATGGGTATCCACTGGCCCGCATGGGTGAGGCGGCACGAGCCTTATCGGCCGCATTTTTCTCATCGATGTTTGGTGGGCTGATCGGAGCACTGACACTGCTCCTCGTTCTACCGATAGCTCGGCCGCTTGTATTGGCCTTTGGCTCACCTGAACTTTTTATGCTCGCTATCTTGGGTCTTTCAATGGTAGCGATTTTGGCAGGAAAACGGCCGCTACGCGGTCTGATTTCCGGCTTTTTAGGCCTCATGCTTGGTGCCATCGGCGCTGCACCCACCAATCCTGCTTTCCGTTACACCTTCGACGCACTCTATCTAAACGATGGCATCAAGCTGGCCGTTTTAGCTCTGGGACTCTTTGCACTTCCTGAAATTTTAGACTTACTTGCCTCAGGGACGAGCATCGCTGGGGAAGGAGCCGAAATCAAAAGCGGCCGTGAAAGCCGCTTGGCCGGTCTGCGAGACGTCATCACCAATCGCATTTTAGTTCTGCGTTCCGCCATCGTCGGTGTGATCGTCGGCTTTATCCCCGGTTTGGGTGGCTCAGTCGTTGACTGGATCAGCTACGGTATCGCCCGTTCAACCGTTCCAAATTCTGAAGGATTTGGCAAAGGAGACATTCGGGGTGTCATCGCGCCAGAAAGCTCGAACAACGCGAAAGAAGGTGGGGCGCTAATCCCAACCTTGCTCTTCGGTATTCCGGGAAGTGGCGGTACGGCCGTTTTATTGGGTGCTTTTATCCTTTTGGGATTACAGCCCGGCCCCCGCATGTTGAAAGAAACCGGCGATCTTAACATCACCGTTTTGATTATCA
>JAHDGV010000234.1 GCA_020631655.1 Chloroflexota bacterium
CAAAACTCAGGTAAGTTAATAAAAACTTCCAAAATCTTTTTTAATAAATCACGTATTACATTGTCCCAGAAGTGCCACGTTGTTTTGTAATGGCGTCATACCCGCTTAATCCCTGTGAATACAGGGACGGTATCCAGTGCTAGATTTGGCGCTGGATTCCTGCCTTCGCAGGAATGACAGGTCTATGACGAACTTGAGAAAACTACAGGGACAATGTGCCTAACATGGTTCACGCAAAAAAAAAGCGCCCCAATTAATTGGAACGCTTTTCATTCTTAATTAAGTGGGTAGACGATTAATCACCCAAAGCGACATCTTCCTCTTTTGAAGGAGAGTCTTCAACATTCATCAACGCTTCGAATTCATGACGATCTAGCGTTTCATGTTCCATCAATGCGTCAGCTAGCGCAACCATCCGGTCACGTCGTTCGTTGATGATATCCAGAGCGCGTTGGTAGTTGCGGTCAACAATGTCCTGAACTTGCGAGTCGATCTTATCGGCCGCATCATCGCCATAATTGCGATCATACCCCATCGAACGTCCCAAGAAGACACTGCCCTGCTGTTCGCCATAAGCACGAACACCAAGATCGTTGCCACCCATTGCGTACTCCATCACCATCGCACGAGCAATGCTGGTTACTTGTTGCAAGTCAGAAGACGGACCGGTCGAAACCATGTCGAAGAAGATTTCTTCGGCCGCACGACCACCCAAAGCCATACAGATCCGATCTTCAAGATGTCGACTGTTGGTCAACATACGATCCTGTGGCAATGGCATAACATATCCACCCGCTTGTCCGCGAGGAACAATGGTGATTTTTTGGATCGGATCGGTGTGAGCCAAGAAATAAGAAACAACAGCATGTCCAGCTTCGTGGTATGCGATTACCTCTTTCTCTTCTTCACTCATCACCCGGCTACGACGTTCTGGTCCAATCGCAATGCGATCAAATGCGTCCTGAACATCGGTCAGGGTAATCATGTTGCCACCACGACGAGCGGTAAAGATAGCCGCTTCGTTCATGAGGTTTTCAAGATCAGCACCGGAGAAACCAGCGGTCAACCGAGCGATGTCGCCCAAGTTGATGTCACGAGACAGTGGTTTACCGCGTGAATGAACTTTCAAAATCGCTTCACGGCCGCGTACGTCTGGACGATCCACAATGACTTTGCGGTCAAAACGGCCGGGACGCAATAGCGCTGGGTCCAACACGTCTGCACGGTTGGTAGCGGCAATAACGATCACGTTCGTCTCGTTAGAGAAACCGTCCATCTCGGTCAAAATTTGGTTAAGCGTTTGCTCACGTTCGTCATGACCACCGCCCAATCCAGCACCACGCTGGCGGCCGACTGCGTCAATTTCGTCAACAAATACGATTGATGGGGCATTCTCTTTTGCTTTGGTGAACAAGTCACGAACACGGCTTGCACCCACACCCACAAACATTTCTACAAATTCAGAACCTGAAATGTGGAAGAACGGCACACCGGCCTCACCCGCAATGGCACGGGCCAAAAGCGTTTTACCGGTACCCGGAGGGCCAACCATCAAAACACCTTTTGGAATGCGAGCACCAACCTGTACGAAGCGCTCAGGTTCGCGCAGGAACTGCACGATCTCTTCAACTTCTTCGCGAGCCTCGTCTACACCAGCCACGTCGTCAAACGTAACAGTTGGTCGATCACCTTCGTTGATGTTTTTGGCTTTACTGCGGCCGAATCCAAATATATTGTTGCCACCAGATTGAATCTGACGGAAGCCGCGGGTGAAGATCCAGATCAAAAGTAGGATCGGCCCAATCGAGAAGAGTGCGTACACCAAGAAATCGCGAACCTCTGTATTCACAATGTTCACATTGGCGGTACGGATATCTTCAGGTGTAACTCCTAGCGTTGATAATTCTTCAACCAGAGGTCCTTCTTTGTAAGATTGGTAAACCTTACCGTCCTGAATTTCAACCGTTAACGAATTACCGTTAACTTCAATTTCTTTAACTTGATCGTCTTCAATTAGCTCTGCAAGCTGCGTGAGGGTGATCTGGTCTGTGTTTTGCCAATTTCCATAACCCCATAGCTGGAGGCCGATGAAAAAGACGACGAGACCGACGACCCAAATCCAAGGCGGGATTGAGGATCGTTGTGGTTGTTGCTCATCCATATGACTGTCCTTTAAACGTCTAAGGCAACTATTCTGCATCCCCAAATTTGGGGCATAAAATAATACTGAATAATTCCCGGTTCTTAAGTAACCCTATTTTATTCGGTTACGCCTAATAAATCTTTCAAAAACGATACCAAGATTATGATCGATATCGCCTTCCAATTCAAAACGATGTTCTGGCTTGCAGGCTGTCCAAAATATCGTACCAAATCGAACTTCGCATTGATACTAAGTAGAATCAACTCGATTTAATATCCTTACGAATAATCGCTCAGAGCGTATTGGATTTTAGTAAATCCAAACCCAATATTAGAAAACATTAATTCAAATCCCGAATAGGCACAGGGTAAACAAAATTTTCTATGGGTTTGATTGTAAGAAAGAGTCTGCTTTTCAAAAAGGAAATAAGTGCAATTTTTACTTTTAGTTCATCTAGCATGCACTCTATTTTTGAGTCTTGCAGTGTAAATCAAATCAATTTAATTTTAATCGAATTTAATTGTAGAATTTGGTGCTGAATCTACTTAGTTTCTGGCTTCTAGAGTCGCACAAAATGACCAATTAACCAATGGCATTCTAGTACCGTTTATCCACAATAAAATTGATTATTTTTTGCATCGCCTAGGGTAAAGCATAAAATCGGTGAACACTACACCCATTTGAAATTTAAACCGCCACATTTTCAGGCTATTTTTTATGTTTAATCGTACATCAGGCATCCTTGTTCACCCCACTTCTCTTCCCGGCCGCTACGGCATCGGTGATCTAGGTGATGCTGCCTATCAGCTCATCGATTTTCTGAGCGATTCAGGTCAGTCGCTGTGGCAAATTTTGCCCCCCGGCCCCACAGGCTACGGAGACTCACCCTATCAGTGCTTCTCAGCCTTTGCAGGCAACCCGCTCATGGTTAGCCCAGACAAAATGGTGCAGGATGGGTATATCCCCCATGATCGCATCCCATTTGTGCCAGACTTTCCAGTTGAAAAAGTCGATTACGGCTGGGTCATTTTCTGGAAAAATCAGCTTTTTGAAGCCGCACACAAATGGTTTATCGAGTCTGGGGGAAAAGAGCAGAAAGACAAATTTGAGGCGTTTTGTACAGATAGGCAGGAATGGCTAGATGACTATGCGCTATTCATGGCTCTAAAACAAGAGCACGTGGCCCACGAGGGTGGTGTTTGGAACACGTGGCCGACCGACATTCGGGATCGCAAAAAGGCAGCCATCAAAAAATGGACCGAAAAGCTGGCCGATCAAATTAGCCTAGAAAAGTTCCGGCAGTTCATGTTTTTCACCCAGTGGCTTGAGCTGAAAGCATACGCCAACAGCAAAGGGATCAAAATTATTGGTGACATGCCGATTTTTGTCGCATTTGATAGCGCTGATGTTTGGGCCAACCGGAATCTGTTTGTTTTAGATAAGGAAGGGAATGCCACAGAAATCGCTGGGGTGCCCCCCGATTACTTCAGTGAGACGGGGCAACGCTGGGGGAATCCGCTGTATCGCTGGGACAAAATGAAGAAAAACGGTTATGCATGGTGGACCAAACGGATAGCTGCATCGTTTGAACTAACAGACATCATGCGGATCGATCATTTCCGAGGATTTGAGTCGAACTGGGCGATTCCGGCCGAGGAGCCAACGGCGGTTAAAGGAGAATGGAAAAAAGGGCCGGGAATCGATCTTTTCAAAACACTGGCTGAAAATCTGGGGCCACTACCCATCATTGCAGAGGATTTGGGTGTGATCACCCCTGAAGTTGAAGAGCTACGTGACACGGCCGGTTTTCCGGGCATGAAAATTTTGCAGTTTGCCTTTGGTGGAGAACAAAACAGTGCCTTTCTGCCACATAGTTATGCAAAAGAATGCGTCGTTTATACCGGTTCTCACGACAACGAAACGACTTTGGGCTGGTACCTGAGCGCATCTGATAAAGAAAAGGATCACGTGCGGCGCTACTTGGGCCGAGACGGCCACGACATTGTGTGGGATCTAATCCGCACGGCCCATCAATCTGTGGCAGTAATGTCAGTCATCCCGATGCAGGATCTGATGAATCTCGATAATTCAGCCCGCATGAACTTCCCGGGCAAAACGGGCGGTTACTGGAGCTGGCGCTACACGGCCGACATGCTGAATGAATTCATCGGTAGCCGCTTAAAAGATTTGACCGAGCTGTACGACCGCCTGCCCACGGCTGAAGGAGCTGGTTAACCAATTCGGTTAACCTGTTGCTATGTCTCGCCAAACTAACGATAGCGAACTACGCTGGTTTATAAGACGTAACTTAGCCGTTATTCTGTTTCTGGTGGCGGCCAGCGGAGGGCTCTATTTTCTGTACCAAGATTTTATTGCGGCCGAACAGCGGCCGTTCACGGTGCAAGAAGGAGGCCAGTCGGCTGAGAGCGTCGATGGCCTTGCCCCACAAATTGGCGAGGAAGGATATGTGGCTGTTGGGAATGTAGGTCAACAGTTTGTCCAGAGTCCCGGCCCCCTCAAAATCGCCATCGTTGTTGGCCATCGCGCTTCTGATGCAGGGGCAGTTTGTGACGATGGGTTGCAAGAGGTGATGATCAACGAATCTGTAGCACAGCGGGTGTTGGTCGAGCTGGAAAGCGAAGGATTGCCCGTATCTCTCCTAAGCGAATTTGATGCACGCCTCAATGGCTTTTCAAGCGATCTTCTTGTTTCGCTTCACTCTGATTCTTGCACGCCGTTAGATCCAAGTTTTACCGGCTATAAAACGACGGTCAATCAAAGCCCTCAGTCCCCTCAACTAAAAGCCTGCATCGAACAAAATTACGCTCAGCAAACCGGCCTGCCCATCCACCCTACAACGATTACTGACGACATGATTTTTTATCATGCTTTCAACAAAGTTTCGGCCGAATCCCCCGCAATTTTGCTTGAGATGGGGTTTATGTACAACGACAGAGAGCTACTCACCACAAATTCTGACGCCGTTGTACAGGGGGTTGTAAACGGAATTTTGTGTTACCTACAGAGCCAGTCATAGCTTCAGATTATTCAGAAAAATTAAATTAATTTAGTCCTGCAATCCACTGTAACTAACGGTTCGAAGCGGTTTTATAACGCTTCATACCCCGTAAATTTATGGTGGGACTGTATATTTCAGTATCGACTGGTTCAGGTTCTGAAAGCAGAAGGGTGAGAAAGGTCGAAATTGCGGTTTAAAAAGCGAGTCCCTTTTGTAGCTTGTGCACAAAATTTATCTCCCTAAAAAACTGGCTATGCAACTCGCCCCATTGCCCGTCATGTTGCATATTCATTTTCGCCAGAGTCACGGAAATATTGGTCAACTATATTTACGGTCCCCCCTTTATTCAGTCGAATTTTTATAACTAGATAGCAATCAATCCGGTTCTGTACCATCCAATGAATCGACTTGAGATGCAGGGTTTTATGCATAAATTTATTTTTTCAAAAGAGCGATTACTTATACCAACCATAACAGTTACCTTGGTTGCACTTTTTGTTGCATCGGCCGCACGGGCAACCGCGCAAGACGATACTTGGTACTCAAAGCTATATCCTGAAGATTGGCAACCGGGCCACTATGTTTTGGCTGGTGAGTTTGACCAGTACAAAGACAACCCTGCTCTTGCAAATGATCGCTTGTTTCTGCACGATTTTTCATATGCTGGTTATCACTATGGTGAGGATGAAATTCCTGTAGTTAATATTCAAAACACTGAAAGCAACCCGCTTGGAGTTGTGTTGAATGTGCTTGAAAAACCTTTCTACGCAGATAATACCGGGAATAGTGACTCAACGGCCGCGATTCAAAAAGCGATTGATGCGGCCGTCGAAAATGGCGGTGGCATTGTTTATTTACCAGAGGGAACATACAAACTAACAACGCGGCCCGCAAAAGAGTTTGCCTTATGGATTCATGGAGATGGTGTCGTTCTAAAAGGGGATGGGCCGGATAAAACCAAACTGTTTTGGTATTCAGATTTAACCGAAAAAGAGAACTTCAAAGACAAAACAATGATCCATATCTCCCCATATGAAACGGTGGAGTATGCCTTATGGAACAATCCTCTACCGGATGAGAGGCAAGTAAAAATTAAACGGGAAGAGCCAAATCCTACCCAAATAATTCAGGTAAAAAACTACAACAGATTAAATTTCCAAGAAGGTGATTGGATCTCAATCTATTCCCAAGCAAGCGCTGAATGGGCCGCAGAACTTCAGATGCCTAATTGGGAATCCCGCTTTAAAAATCATTCAATTACCTATTACCGTCAGATCATCAAGCTCCATCCTGAAACTAACGAGATCGAGATCAATATCCCAACTCGGTATCCAATTTTGGAACGTGACAAGGCGATTGTGACCAAGGTTGAAGATCATATCGAAGAAATCGGGATTCAAGATTTAGCCATCGGGGGTAGCGAAGTTGTTTTAGAAGTGCCCCCTGGGGAGGAGGAGAATTCTCTAAAATATGATTGCCACATCCGAAACGACACCGCCTCACACGGCAATCTATGCATGAATTTGAATGCTCGAGCGGCAATGTTCACTGTGAATCATACAATCCACAGCTGGGTTAAAAATGTCAAAAGCTATAAAGCTGACAGCAACGAAACCTATCACTATCCATCCAATGGGATCAAAGTGTTCATGGCACACTTCCTGACGCTTGAAGATCTAGATTTAAGAACACCTCAGAGCCTTGGCGGCGGTGGAAACGGGTATCACGTAACGTTTACCGGCAACGATAATCTGTTAAAAGACAGTACGCTCGTTGGCGGCCGGCATAACATCTCGATCTCGCAAATTTTTTCGATGGGGAACGTTGTACACAATGTGGTCAGCACAGGCGTTGGGGATACTGGCGGCGATGATTTCCATGGGTATCTGTCTCCGGCCAATTTGATTGATAACCTAACTCAGGACAACAATCACTTTGTAATCCGCAATCGTGGTGACAAAGGAGGGCACACCTCCACTGAAACGGTGATGTGGAATACACATGGGATTGGATCAGGGGCATATATCAGAACAGAGCAATACCGCTACGGTTACTATATTGGAACGTCTGGAGATTTAACGGTCCAAAATAATCATCCAAACGATGGGGTAGTGATTCCGGACCTGATTGAAGGTGCAGGGATTGGGCAAACGCTTGAGCCACAATCGCTCTATTTAGATCAGTTTGAGAAACGCAAAAATCGGCCGAATGGCTTTGTATATATGGAATCAACCCCAACAAATACATTGCCAGCCTCATCTAACCGGTGGCGTAGTGGCCTGTATTTAGAAGACTGGGAACCAGGTGACACAGATCCAAGTGATTCAAGTCGCTTTTTACATGACTTTTCATATGCAGGCTACCACTACGGAGAGGATCGAATTCCGGTTAACCCACCCGGCCGAATCTATAACGTGCTAGATTACGGTGCAATCAATTCCGGTCCCGGAGACTCCACGGCCGCAATCCAATCAGCCATTGATGATGCGGGTAGAGCTGGTGGTGGCATAGTCCACCTGCCGGCCGGGACATACACCGTGACCAATACGGCTGATCAAGATTATGTTCTCTGGATAAAACACAGCAACGTTGTGTTGCGGGGTGAAGGCACAGATACAAAATTATTTTGGGATCAAGAAGTTGTCACTGACAAAGCGCTGATCCATGCCTCCCCATTTCCGAAACAAGAAAATGCGTGGGCACAGCCAGTTGGGGATCAAGTTAAATTAACCCAAGACCTGCCGACCATGTCAAAATCTGTACCTGTAGAGGATACAACTCCTTTTAAAGTGGGAGATTGGGTAGTGATCAAATCAACTGCTACTCCGGAATTTTCAGTTGAACATGGAATGGGAGAAGATCTGTGGAATCGAAAGGGCGGCATCACTTTTTACAGACAAATCACCAAAATCGATGCGGCTAACAAACGGCTAGAAATCAATGTTCCGACGCGCTACATCCTAAAAACTCGGGATGAGGCGAGGGTATACAAAGTAGCTCCCCATCTTGAAGAAGTTGGAATCGAAAACATGGAGATCGGAGTCCGGCAGCACCCTAACACCCAAGGAGATTGTGACGAGTTTAGAGTCTCTCCAAGTGACACGACCCCATGTTTGTTGGCTACCAAAGGCTCTCACCTGATCATGCTCAACCATGTGATTCACAGCTGGGTTAAAGATATAAAGACTTTCAAGCATAACGAAAATGAGTCAACGC
>JAHDGV010000977.1 GCA_020631655.1 Chloroflexota bacterium
ATTATCGGATTCTTGGGGAACGAGGCGGTAGCTTTGCTCCAAATCCGGGTGGGTAAACGGATCGGCTCAGCCGCTTTGGTGGCGGATGGATTGCACGCTCGGACAGACGGATTGACCTCGCTGGCGGTGTTGCTGGCGGCCGGTGGCTCATGGTTCGGTTTCCCGATTGTTGATCCGATCATCGGTCTACTCATCGGCTTCGCAATTTTGTTTATTACCAAAGATGCGGCCGTGCAAATGTGGTACCGGCTGATGGATGCCATCGAACCAGAAACATATGCACAAGCTGAACAAATAATCGAAGCCAGCTCTGGTGTACGTGCGATCCAACGCTTGCGGATGCGCTGGGTGGGGCATCAGCTACAGGCTGAAGTGATTGTAGGCATCGATCCAACTTTAACGATTGCTCAAAGTCACGAGATTGTTGAAAGTGTCAGGCACGATCTGTTTCATGCGCTGGATAATCTGACTGAGGTGACAGTGCATACGACCCCTTGGACGGGTGAGGATGATACGGTTTTTGAGCAGACGGCTCATCATGGTGCTCCTCAGCCACTGTTAGCCTAAATTGCGGTAATTGTTCAGCACAGGATGTAAGGAGTGGAATGGAACAGCTTTTGCTTCGCCAAGTAGAGTTGCCACTCCTTTCATCCCTACTCATTTGTTGTTTCTTGTTGTAGGGCTAAACAAATGCAAATTTTGAAGGGCTCCCGAGCGGGGGCCCTTTTTGTTTTACCGGCCGAGCTGTTGCCAAAACCCCGGCATGACCATCTTTTGAAACATCTCGTCAGTTTCGGCCGGGGAATGGGGCATCCCATTCTCGAGCCACCATTTCATCAGGCTCAGAAAAGAGTTTGCCAGCAAATGAGCCATCACGTTTACTGGAACATTCGGCCGGGAGCCATCCCTGATCAAGCTGTGAATCGTTTCTTCTAAATTGCGGGCCAACTGCTTTTGGAGCTTGCGCATGATCGCATCCATCCCACTGCCCCCGGTCATCATTTTAAATAGATGATATTGCTCAGCCCCATGTTCTAGCAGAGGGACCATTGTGATAAACGTCGGCCGTTTTTCACCGGGATCAAACTCGAGTAGGGTGCTGGCGCCTAAGTTGTTAAAGCCACTGACCAGTAGATCCTCTTTGTCCTGAAAATGAGTGTAAAACGTTGAGCGGCCGACATTGGCCCGATCGATAATATCTTGCACCGAGAGCCGTTCATACCCTCGTTCCGCAATCAGCTCCATGAGCGCCTGTTGTAGAAATTCCTTTGTGCGGACCGTTCTGCGGTCTGGTGTTTTTGCCATACAGATTTTCCTAGACAATGTTTTGGATCTGTCCAGAAATGGAC
>JAHDGV010000978.1 GCA_020631655.1 Chloroflexota bacterium
GGCTATCGCTTGTGATTATCCAAACGATGAGTTGATGAAAATCTTTAGCGCTGGCTTGGCTGATAAAGATGCCAACGTTCACACCTTATTGAGCAACTTCAACTATGGTTCTGATGCCCAAGTGGCGATGTTGGCAGACTTAGACAGTGGTTCAAGCATCGAAGAAGCGGCTCAAAACTGGGTTGATGCGAACGAATCGGTTTGGCAAGCTTGGCTACCGTAGTCAGTTTTCAGTAATCAGTCGTCAGTGATTAGGTTTGGCTGACGATTGAGTAAAAATAAAAAGGCGATGGGCATTTGGCTCATCGCCTTTTTTGTTTTGCGTATGTGCGAAAAGCCTGACTGGTCTCATTAATATTCAACATGTGGCGATGAGGATGTTCATGATCCGCGCTACTCAGAGAGCGAAAAACTTTTCATGAGCACGTTCCCTATCGCTTATCATCTATCCCTATCTTCGTCTAAAGCTTGACAGGATGAAAAAGTTGGCCTAAAACCGGCGTTCCTCATTACCCCATAGATGGATGCTACATGTTCCATCACATATTTAGACAGACAAGGAGAAGAATTTATATGAAGAGGAAACTTTTGTTATTGGGCCTATTGGCCTTAGCTTTTGCAGTTGCTTGTGGAGACGTCCAAAGCACTGAAGAAGCGATTCAACAGGCGGCCGAGACGGTCGGCGAAGTTGCCGAGCAAGTTAGCGAAAATGCTGACGAGATTGCTGATCAAGTTGAAGAGACAGTAGAAGAAGTTGTTGAGATCGTAGAAAATCTTGAATGTTCAGACGCTCTCGGCTGTGTTGAAGTAGACGCTGGTGACCCGATCATCATCGCTTACATGTTGCCAACCTCTGGTCCAGTTGCCTTCTTGGGTGAAGACCAAAAAGGTGGCGTAGAAATCGCGATCGATGATCGTGGTGGTGAACTACTCGGTCACGAAATCGAATTGACCGGTGAAGACTCACTCTGTTCGGCCGAAGGTGGTCAATCAGCCGCTCAAAAAATCGCAGCTGATGACAGCATCGCCGGAATCATCGGTACCGCATGCTCGTCAGCGGCTACAGCGGCGCTGCCGATCATTAGCGAAGCTGGCTTGAGCATGATCTCTAGTTCAAACACCGCGCCAACCTTGACCGACGACGATCAAGCTGCTGGTGGTGTATGGCAACCTGGTTACTTCCGCACAGCGCACAATGACCTTTTCCAAGGTCGCGTGGCTGCTGAGTTTGCTTACAACGAACTAGGTGCCCGCACACTCGCAACCGTGCATGATGGATCTCCTTATGCGGATGGCTTGCAAGCTGTGATGGCTGACGTGTTTGTTGAATTGGGTGGTACCGTAACCT
>JAHDGV010000979.1 GCA_020631655.1 Chloroflexota bacterium
AAGGAAGGCGATTTGCTATGGGAACCTACGGCCGAAGTTATTTCGGAAGCCAATATCACTAAATACATTAACTGGCTGAGCGATCAGGGAATCATCAGTGTCAAAGATTACCCAGAGCTATGGCAATGGTCGGTAGACAACATCGGGCCGTTTTGGTCAAGCCTGTTTGGCTATTTTGATTTACCACACTCAGGCAGTCTTGAGCCAGCTTTGGCCAGTGCCGAGATGCCGGGTGCGCAGTGGTATCCCAATGTGGAAATCAACTATGCTGAAAACGTGTTTGCGAAAGCAAATGGCCCAGTCGCATTCTACTATGCGGCCGAAGATCAACCGCTTGTTGAAATCACATGGGACGAACTGCGTGAAAAAACAGCCCGCTTGGCCCACACGCTCAAAGAAATGGGTGTTAAACGGGGTGATCGAATTGTGGCGTACATGCCTCACATCCCCGAAACGGCCGTTGCCTTTTTAGCCGTCGCCTCACTAGGCGCCATCTGGTCAAGTTGCTCGCCCGACTTTGGGAGCCGAAGCGTGCTTGATCGGTTTCAACAGATCGAACCCAAAGTTTTAATTGCGGTTGATGGCTACAACTACGGTGGCAAACAGTTTGACCGTCGCCAGGTAGTGGCCGAACTACAGGCCGGGTTGCCAACGCTTGAAAATACGATTCTGGTCCCTCACGTTGCCGCAAGCACAGAAGGCTTGAACAACGCCATCCTTTGGGATGAGGCTTTGAGCAACGCGGGCAACACCGCTCCCGAGCTAGCATTTGACCGTGTTCCATTTGATACCCCGATGTGGGTGTTGTACTCATCTGGCACCACCGGCCTGCCGAAACCGATTGTGCAGGGGCAAGGTGGATGTTTGCTCGAACACATCAAATCAACCGTATTCCACAACGACTTAAAGCCAGAAGATCGCTTTTTCTGGTACTCATCCACCGGCTGGATGATGTGGAACTACACGATTGGCGCATTGCTGAGCGGTGCATCGGTCGTCATGTACAACGGCAGTCCAGCTTACCCGGACATGGACGCGATGTGGAAGCTGGCCAACGACACCGGCATGACCTATTTTGGCACATCGGCCGCCTTTATCTCAGCTTGTATGAAAGCAGACATTAATCCCAACAAGGATTTTGATCTAAGCAAGATTCGGGCGCTCGGTTCTACCGGCTCGCCGCTGACGGTAGATGGCTTTGCATGGATTTACGACAACATCAATGCGTCACTAGCCCTAGAATCACTCAGCGGTGGCACCGACTTATGCACCGCGTTTGTGGGTGGGGCACGCACGCTTCCCATCTTTGCTGGTGAGATTCAAGGGGCGGGATTGGGTGCCAAAGT
>JAHDGV010000235.1 GCA_020631655.1 Chloroflexota bacterium
ATGCGGGCTTGTCTGGGCCGTTTTTGGCACCGGCCGTAGCTTTGCGCAAGAACAATCACTTCAAGTTACAGATTGGAATCCTGAATATTTAGATATCGGGATGTCAGATCTTCCGACTCCCCCTTCGATGTTTACAATGCCCAACGGAGTCGCATATCGCCAACAATATTTGTCAGGTGGTGCCGGGACCGGTTGGACAAACTGGAACAATAATGGGGATTTTGTCACTTTCTACATTCAAGATTCAATTTCCCGAAATACGACTCCCATCTTTACCTATTACATGCTGTGCCAGAGCGGCCACGGCGGAGCCAGCAACGGGAGCCATCCTTGTTATTCTCAAGAGCAAATTGCCTTTCGTGATAACTTAGCCAATAGCGGTACGATGAATGCATACTGGACTGATTTAAAATTATTTTTTGAAAAATCTGCTC
This sequence comes from Chloroflexota bacterium, assembly GCA_020631655.1. GTDB lineage: Bacteria > Chloroflexota > Anaerolineae > Promineifilales > Promineifilaceae > WTJY01. Next base: position 435 of record JAHDGV010000235.1, read on the forward strand.
AGTTTCCGAACCAGACTGTCATTTTGCATGTCGAACCAGACATGTGGGGGCATATGCAACAGCTGACGCCGGGTAATGATGCGGCCCAGTATCCCCATTCGATTAAAGTTGGTGGATCGGGTTTTGCAGATTTAGCTGGGATTCCAGATACACCGCAAGGGTTGGCCGATGGTCTGTATCATCTGCGAGATGTGACCGGGGCTCAAAATGTGCTGATCGCTTATCACTTGAGCATGTGGGGGACCGATGTGGATTTTGCACTTTCTAATCCATCCCCGGCCGAATTGCAGGAGCTTGCAACTGAATCGATCCAGTTTTACCAAACACTGGATCGTGAATTTGATATGACCTACTTTGAAATCCGAGATCGTGATGCGGGTTTTTACGAGTTTCAGTGGGGGATGCCGAATGTTTGGTGGCAACAGAATGACTGGGACAACCACATCGCATGGATCACCCGTTTTAGCAATGACACAGGGCAACGGATCATGCTGTGGCAGTTGCCATATGGCAATACACAGCGGAGTGAGATGGATAATACGTGGGGGCATTATCAAGATAACATCGTTGAAACCTTGCTTGGGGAATCTGACTATGCCACGCTGAACCGCTATGCAGATGCTGGTGTGGTCGCCATCGTTTTTGGGCAGGGGGCCCAAGGCACAACTTGCCCTTGTGATTCGAACGGAGACGGCCGGATAGATGATGGCGGCTATTTCAACGAAGTTGCATCGAGATATATCAATGACAACCGGATCAAACTCGATCAAGAGCCAGAGGTCGTAACGCTAAGTCCGCGACTAACCCGATTTGCGACGGGTGTCATTATTTCTTGGAACGATATTGAGGCTGATACCTATGAAATTTGGTGGTCCGACAATGCAAACGTTGCGGTTGGCTCAAGCTGTACCGCTCCGGCCAATTGTGTCTTGGCCTCTGGTACGGCCTTTCAAGCCCTGCTCCCAGATGGGGTTGATTCAAGATATCTGTTGTTGGTTGCTCGGAAAGATGGGGCTGTTGTAGAAGTTTCTGATCTGTTTCAGGTGATCCGATTAACTGAAGCGATTTATTTGCCGGTTACCGTGCGATAGATCAAACGGTTAACGTTGGCCCGTCGTCAAGAACGTTGCAGGCAGAAATCGTCGCATCGAATACAAACTAATCGAGAGGGTTTCTTGGACCAGCGCGGCTCGACGTGTTTGATCACTGCGCCAGCGCGTGGTTTGGGTGGGGGATGATGAGGCCTCAAGTCCGATGTCGTTTGCGATCCATGTGGCACGTAGCATGTGATAGGGGGTGCTTACAATCAAATAGCTATCAAGCCCGGCCGCTTCGCCGATTTCGCCAGCAAAGCGCAAATTTTCGATTGTGCTGGTCGATTTGTCTTCCAACAAAATGTCAGCAGGGCTCACGCCTCGACTTTCTGCATAGTTTGCAGAGACTTCGGCCTCGCTCAGGGTGTCGTTCCGGCCGATTCCACCTGTAAAAATAATTTTGTCGACAACGCCATCGTTATAAAGCCCCACAGCATGATCGATGCGTGATCGCAAAACGGGAGAAGGGCGGCCGCGGAAAACACCCGCGCCTAGCACAATAGCAGCATCGGCCGGTTGGGTAAAATCTTTTTCAGAAAAATTAACCACCCGCCACATCAAAAACGAAGGGAGTAAAACCGCAAATGCGGTGAATAGAAGAAATAGTTTAACCAAAAATCGCATAAAAAAAGGACTCCTTCTTGAGAGTCCTTTTTACTTTACAAATTAATTTTTAAGAAAATGTAAATTGGTGATTGATTTTTATGTTAGTTTAATCAGCACGCTTCGCTTTCAGCTTAATCAGCACACTCGCTACGCTCGTTTTCAGCTGATCAGCTAATTAAGCTGAAATGCTGATAAAGCTAGAACAGTCCCCAGTCGCCACCTGCGCCTTCTTCCATCATCGATGGGTCCCAAAGCTCAGTTCCAATCTCAACCTCACACTCTTCTTCCATCGCATTTTTAGCGGTGAAGCGAACCTGCTCAATAATGGCTGGGCCGTATGGGCAAAATGGGGTGGTCAAAATCATTGTGATTTTTGGCTTATCGCCAGAGAAATCTAAATTGCGAACCAATCCGAGCTCAACAATATTTAAGCCGATTTCTGGGTCAATTACTGTGCGTAGGGCCTCTGTTAATTTGTCTTCGCGTGAAGCTACCATTTTTCTATTCCTGTTATCTGTTTAAGTTTAAACCGGTGCCGAAATGCTAAATTGGCAACACGAGTCGCCGTTAAGCATACAGCTACTTTGTTTGAAATTTGTTTTCAAAACGCTTTTGATCAATTCTTTGTCAAACGAACAAACTTCTGAATGGGCCTCTCCTATTGAGAGCCACGGACAGCCATACTCTTTGAGTTGGTATCCATCCCCATTTTTTTCCCAGCTGGCCATAAAGCCTTCTTCTTCTAAAAGCTCTACTAAAAAGTCGAGCCGTTTTTCAAAAGGAAGCCCTTCAAATCGGCCGGAATTTTCGCTGACAATTCGATTGGCGACCCCGTTAAAGATCTCAGTCACCACTTCCGGTGAAAAACGATCTCGTAATTCTGCTAACAGCAGGGTGCTCAACCTGAAATAGTTTTTTGGAAAAAGTTCTTCTCCAGCATCACTCAGGCTGTAGGTATAATGCGGACGGCCGACGTTACGTTTAACCGGAGTTGCTTCAATACTGCCATCCGCCATTAAGGCATTCAAATGATGCCGGACAGTGACAGGTGAAACACCGGCCGCTTCGGCCAAGTCTTCTACTGTTGAAGAATGTAATTCCTTTATTGTGTGGAGAATTGTCTCGCGCGTGTTTTTGCGTGTTGGCATTATATTTGAATAAGAAAAGGAGCCTTCTCTTCACTCATAAACCACGATAAAATAGCTTTTGGAGCTGTGGGGATTATAGCAATTGAGTCTGGCCTAAGTCAATTTATATTATTTTTATCATAATAATCATAAAAATTGATTTGCCCCTGTCAGTTTGCTATACTTTTTCACCGTCACAGATGTGACAAAACCCTTTAAGAAAGCAAAAGAAAGTAGGAAAGTGAATTTAGTTTCACGATTCTAATTATTGTTAAAATTTAACTAAATTTATCAAGGAGATAACGAGAGAATGAGTATCGCTCTTGAAGTCAAAGATCTACACGTATCAGTTGAAGATCAACAAATTTTGAAAGGTGTGAACATCACCATCAACCAAGGCGAGGTTCATGCTTTGATGGGTCCTAATGGATCTGGAAAAAGCACCTTGGCCTACACCCTAGCCGGACATCCATTCTATGAACCAACGGCCGGAGAAGTTATCTTCGGTGGTGAGGATCTACTAGACTTAGATGCAGATGAGCGTTCACGCGCCGGAATGTTTTTGGCATTCCAATACCCCGTGGCGATTCCTGGTGTGACCGTTGCAAATTTTTTGCGTCAATCAATTAACGCCCGCCGCAAAGCTGAAGATGCAGATGACAAGGGAATTACGATTCCTGATTTCCGTCGTTTGCTCAAAGCGAAAATGGCTGAGTTCAATGTGGATCAAAAATTTGCCGGCCGTTATTTAAATGATGGTTTCTCTGGTGGTGAGAAAAAACGCGCCGAGATTCTTCAGATGGCTGTACTTGAGCCAAAAATGGCGATCATGGACGAAACCGATTCAGGTTTGGACATCGACGCTTTAAAAATCGTTTCTGACGGTGCAAATCGTCTAAAAGAATCTTTGAACTTAGGGATGCTTGTGATTACCCACTATCAACGCTTACTCAACTACATTAAGCCAGACTACGTGCATGTCATGCTCGACGGTCGGATTGTTGAAAGTGGTGGCCCAGAGTTGGCTCTTGAGCTTGAAGCAAAAGGGTACGATTGGGTTCGTGAAAAGCATAGTCAAGCAGAAGCTGCATAAGGCTTTTAGCTTTTGGCTCCTAGCCATTAGCCCTTGAATTCAATAAGCCAACGGCTAAAAGCTAATGGCCAATAGCGAATAAAACGGAGAAACTCATGAATAGTGAATTTAACCCCGAAGCAGAATTAACCGAAGAAGAGATCGTAGCGGAAGTTAATTCCGATTACGCTGAAAAATACGGCTTTGCGGATGAAGAAGATTATGCGTATAAGCCTGAGAAAGGGATCAATGAAGAATTGATCCGCTATATCTCAAACAGCAAAAACGAGCCAGAGTGGATGTTGCAAATGCGTCTTGACGCATATCAACACTTCCTCGAGCGGCCGATGCCAGATTGGGGCTCGGACCTGAGCGCAATCGATTTTGATGATATTTACTACTACATCAAACCAAACGAGCGCGAAGGTGATACATGGGAAGATATTCCAGAATATATCAAAAACACGTTCGACAAATTGGGTATTCCTGATGCAGAACAAAAATATCTCTCTGGTGTAGCAGCTCAGTATGAGTCTGAAGTTGTGTATCACAACATCAAAAAAGACCTTGAAGAGAAAGGTGTTATTTTCTTGGGAATGGATGACGGCTTAGCGCAGTATCCAGATCTTGTGAAAAAATATTTTGCACAGATTATTCCTATAACTGATAACAAGTTTGCTGCTCTAAACACGGCCGCATGGTCAGGTGGATCATTTATCTACGTACCACCCGGTGTTAGTGTTGAGATGCCGTTGCAGGCTTACTTCCGCATCAATGCAAAAAATGCAGGACAGTTTGAGCGCACACTGATCATCGTTGATGAAGGTGCATATGTTCATTATGTAGAAGGGTGTACCGCACCAATCTACTCATCAGATTCATTGCATTCGGCCGTGGTTGAGATTGTGGTTTTGAAAAACGGCCGTTGCCGTTACACCACCATCCAAAACTGGTCAAACAACGTGTACAACTTGGTGACCAAACGTGCTGTGGCCAAAGAAAATGCCACCATGGAATGGGTTGACGGTAACCTTGGTTCAAAAGTAACCATGAAATATCCGGCCGTAATCCTTGAAGAGCCGGGTGCACACGGTGAAATTTTATCAATTGCGTTTGCAGGCACCGGCCAGCACCAAGATGCAGGTGGTAAAGTTGAGCACTACGCTCCAAACACGACCAGCCGCATCATCTCAAAATCAATCAGTAAAAACGGCGGCCGCTCATCTTATCGTGGTCTGCTTAAAATGGATGAGAGCGCAAAAGATTCAAAATCAAACGTTGTTTGCGACGCTTTGCTTTTGGACCCAGAAAGCCGTTCAGACACCTATCCATACATCGAGATTGACAACAAAGATGTGACTGTAGGTCATGAGGCATCGGTTTCAAAAGTGGGTGAAGAGCAGTTGTTCTACCTCATGAGCCGCGGCATCAGCGAAGAAATGGCAAATACTTTGATCGTAAACGGATTCATCGAACCACTCGTAAAAGAGTTGCCGATGGAATATGCGATTGAGATGAACCGCCTCATCCAGCTTCAAATGGAGGGCTCGATCGGATAAGATCGTAGTATCCCAAACATGTTTACTAAGGAAGCAGTAGAGAAATTGTCAGCCCATCTGGGAGAACCAGATTGGATGCTGCAGAAACGGCTGGAAGCGTTTGCGCTTTGGGAAGGGATGAACCTCCCCACTACCAGCGAAGAGGCATGGCGCCGGACCAGCTTGCGCCGCTTTAAGCTCGATAAAATTACACCATCGCTAAACGGCGGTGGTTCGCAAGAGATGCCATCGCGGGTGAGCAGTCAGCTGACTGAAACCCCGGCCGGTGGCGAGATTGTTCAAGTTGATGGTGACACACTGTCATACAGCATCAGCGATGAGCTAAAAGAACAAGGTGTCATTTATTGTGACATGAGCACGGCCGTGAATGAGCATCCAGAATTGGTGCAAAAATATTTCATGACCGATGCGGTAACCGCTGACGAAGGGTTCTTCGCGGCGTTGCACGGTGCATTTTGGCGCGGTGGATCGTTCCTGTACGTTCCCAAAAACGTTCAGATGGCGGCACCCGTTCATACTTCAACTTGGAACGCCAGCGGCGCTACTTTCTCGCACACCCTTGTGGTGATCGAGCAAGGTGCTGAAGCGGTCTTCTCAGACGAGTTTGGCTCTGAAACAGGTAAAGGTCAGTTCATGCACAACGGTGCTGTTGAACTGATCGTTGGTGACAACGCCAGCTTGACCTATGTTTCGATCCAAGAGTTTGGTGACAACATGTTCCAATTCACGCATGAGCGCGGCCGTGTCGGCCGTGACGGCAAATTGGACTGGATCATGTCGATCATGGGTACCGGCCTGATGAAAGCGTTCCAGACGATGGAACTCGATCAACCAGGCGGGTGGGGCCGTATGTCAGGCCTCTTCTTTGGGGACAAACGTCAACACTTTGACCTTGATACCCAACAGAACCATAACGCACCAAACACTGTATCTGACTTGTTGTACAAAGGGGCGATGAAACATCAAGCTCGTTCTGTATGGCAGGGTATGATCAAAGCGAAGAAAGAAGCACAAAAGACGGACGGCTTCCAAGCCAACCGGAACTTGTTGCTCGAATCTTCGGCCCGAGCAGACTCAATTCCGGGTCTGGAAATTGAAGCGGATGATGTGGCGTGTACACATGCTTCAACAGTGGGTAAAGTTGATGAAGAAGAGCTGTTCTACTTGATGAGCCGCGGTATCCCACGTGAGCTAGCCTTACGTATTATCGTGCAAGGTTTCTTTGATCCGATTATGCAACGCATTCCGTTTGAAGGGGTGCAACAGCGTATTGCTGAGCAGGTGATTGAAAAAGTAGGCTCGCTCGTCGAGTAAGTAAAATGATGGCTGATTTGATGATCTGTTGCTGTTGTAAGTGCATATTGTCTATGTAATCGGCCGTCTTCTTGTAGGTTAATTTCAAGCAGCTATCCGGCCGGATAGCTGCTTTTTTATTTTAAGACGCCCCAGCGGGACGTCTCTACGTGTAAAAGGTGTAGAGACATGTCGGTGATGCGCCTCAAGAGGTACAAATAAAATGGATAAAGGATATACAAATCCAGAGGTATTAGTGACCACCGATTGGGTGGCAGAAAACAAAGATAATGATGACGTCCGTTTGATCGAATCAAACGAAGATGTATTGCTCTATATGACCGGCCATATCCCCGGTGCGGCTCACATCGATTGGATCCGCGATTTAAATGATGCGATCCGACGGGATTATTTAGATCCAAATCAATTCGCAGATTTAATGGGCAAAAATGGGATCGGCCGGGATACCACCGTTGTGTTTTACGGAGACAAAAACAACTGGTGGGCCACCTATGCATTTTGGGTCTTTAAACTATTTGGCCATCCAGACTGCCGTGTAATGGACGGCGGCCGGAAAAAATGGGTTGATGAAGGGCGTGAGATGACCAAAGACGTGCCATCTTTTACAGCCGTAGATTACCCAGTGCAACAGCGGGCCGATTACAAAATTCGAGCTTTCCGGGATCAGGTTTTGGACCACATCAAAGCGGATCAGCCATTGGTTGACGTGCGTTCGCCTCAAGAATTTAGCGGTGAATTGCTACACATGCCTGGCTCCCCGCAGGAAGGTGCACTTCGTGGTGGCCACATTAAAGGTGCCGCCAATGTGCCTTGGTCACGCGCAGTAGCTGAAGATGGGACGTTCAAAACGGCCGATGAGTTACGAGCCATCTACGAAGGCGAAAAAGGGCTATCGAGCGATCAAACGGTTATCGCATATTGCCGGATCGGCGAGCGTAGCTCCCACTCATGGTTTGTGCTGACTTATTTGCTCGGTTACGACAACGTGCGTAACTATGACGGTTCATGGACTGAATGGGGTAACTTGGTAGGCGTACCGATTGAAAATCCATCGGCCGGCTAACATGTAAAAAATAATGGGGGAGTCTACGCTAGA
>JAHDGV010000980.1 GCA_020631655.1 Chloroflexota bacterium
TGGTCACGCCCCTGCACCTGCATCTCTTCCCGCTCTTTTGGTTCGATGGCGCTCCCCAGCTTGATCTTAATCGCTTCGGCCGTCGGTTCACCAATCACCAAGTTATATTTTTTACGCACATATTGAATGATCGCTTCGTCTAGATGCACACCGGCTACCCGTACAGACTCGGCACAAACAATGTCGTTAACCGACACAACGGCCGCCTCGGTTGAGCCACCACCAAGGTCCATAATCATGTTCCCGGTTGGCGTTCCGATTGGAAGCCCAGCCCCGATTGCGGCCGCCTTTGGCTGAGCGATCAGTCTTACTTCACGCGCACCCGCGTCCTTACCCGCTTGGCGCACTGCCCGCTGCTCTACAGACGTCACACCGAACGGTACGGTGATCATCACGATGGGTGCGCGACGAAAACGCCCTTTTACTTGGCGGATAAAGTAGCCCAACATCGCTTCAGTTACAAAGTAGTCTGCAATTACTCCATCTCGCAAAGGGCGCATCACCTCAAATTGTTCCGGCGCTCGGCCGTACATGTCACGCGCTGCCCGCCCAAACTCAACAATCGTTGTCCGATTGCCGTCTTCACGAATGGCAACAACGGCCGGCTCTTGCATCACAATGCCTCGGCCGGAGTCGTGTACCAATATGTTTACTGTTCCAAGATCAATCGCGATCTCTGGTTGCAAAAATGCCATTTTTTAGCTTATCAGCGTCGCGGCGCTTACACGCTACTCAGCTTTGTCCTTCAATTTTTCGACTATGCAGGTTACACAAAGGTATCCACGCTACCTCATTCAATACTTGATTTTGTCAGAAAGGGGTGTGATAAGCAACCCACATTAACTTTATTCCAGTGGCGTGTTAGGGGCTGCTTGGTGTCTAATCGATTTAAATCAAAAACGGGCCGGCGATTACAGGAATAAACGCCAGCCCGTTTTATAAAGATCAGTTAAGTTTAAAAACCTGACTGGTCTAATCTAGTCGATCTAGTTACGTGATGAAAGATCAGGGACGCTTGGGCGGCCGGTACGGCGCTTGCGGCTGATATCTACACGTAATTGTTCACGGCGCAGTTGTGCTTCCAACATGCGATATTGTTCAGGGTCTTCTGGAACCCCTTCTTCCATCGCTTTGGCAGCCGCTTGGCGCGCCTCTTCTGCTTTTTGCTCGTCGATTTCTTCAGCGTGATCGGCCGAGTCAGCCAAGATAATTACCTTATCTGGGTTGATTTCAGCAATTCCACCGCCAATCGCAAAGTATTCTTCTTTGCCATCGCGACGAATAATGACCTCACCAAAATCGAGAACCGTTAGCAGAGGTGCATGGTTAGGCAAAATAC
>JAHDGV010000981.1 GCA_020631655.1 Chloroflexota bacterium
TGCGGGTAGCCAACTCGTTAGATGCAAATCCCCCAAACACCACCGAATGAATCGCCCCGATCCGGGCGCAGGCCAACATCGCCATCGCCGCCTCGGGCACCATCGGCATATAAATGATGACGCGATCCCCTTTTTTGACCCCTAAACCGGCAATTACTCCGGCAAATTTGGCTACCTCATCACGCAGTTCCCGATAGGTGTATTTTTTCAACTGCCCAGTAATGGGGCTGTCATAGATCAGTGCATTTTGATCAGCCCGGCCGCCGTCAACATGACGATCTAGGCAGTTGTAGCAGGTATTTGTTTCCCCACCCTTAAACCATCGGTAAATTGGTGCTTCGCTCTCATCGAGCGCAGTGTCCCATTTTTTATACCAGTGAATATCTTCGGCCGCCTTCTCCCAAAAACCGATTGGGTCCGACTGCCAGTCTGCGTAAGTTGTGGGGTAGTCCATTGTGTCTCCTTTTTTGTGCAAAGTAGAAAGTTTGAAGTGATAAGTATGAAGTTTTAAGCCGTTCACTTCACACTTTTTACTTCATACTCAAATATGCAAAACTAAATTGTTGTCTTCAACTGTGACTTGATACACCTTCGCCCGCATCCGCTTGTCTACAGTGCAGATACCGGTCTTGATCTCAAACTCCCAGCCGTGCCAGCCGCAACGGATGATTTCGTTATGACGGCCGTATATAAATTCTGTTTTGTCGGTTTCGAGCGTGGTGCCGGTGACCGGTCCGGCACACAGTTGTCCGCCCATGTGTGGACAGCGATTGTGCATGGCGAAATATTCGCCGTCGACGTTAAAAATGCCGATGCTTTTCCCATCCACGTCGATGATTTTCCTATCACCCGGCTGAAGGTCTGGCGTGCCGATGTTAAACTGTTTTTTAGCCATCTTTTTTAGCTTATCAGCAAATCAGCTTATCAGCTTATCAGCAAGTTTTCGCAACGAACTTTTTTGGTCATGGCAAACTTGCTGATCGGCCGAAAGTAAGGCAAAGCCTTACGAGCTGATTGGCTGATTAGCTTTTCTGCGGTAACTTTTTATAAACCTTCCGAATGTTCAAATCGAACACGTTCTCTTTCCAATCTTCGGGGATAGCAACCTCGTATGGATCGTCAAAATCCCAGTGTGGATAGTCGCTGGCAAAGAGAAGGGTATTTTTTCCGTCCATCGCTTCAAGCATCGCGTACAGGTGATCTTTGTTTGCCGGTTGTTCAAGCGGCTGGGTTGTAAAACGCAGATGGTCTTTGGCGTATTCACTTGGGAGTCGTTTGAGCCACGGGGTTTCTTTGCGCAACGCTTTCCAGCCAGCATCTAATCGCCACAAAACGGGCG
>JAHDGV010000236.1 GCA_020631655.1 Chloroflexota bacterium
AAGACGAGACTTGCTGTGTATGGCAGGCTGACCGGCCGATGATCGCTTCGGCCGCGCGCCCAACCAGCCGCTGGTTGGTTGATGAATATGTGATTGAGCGTTTTGAAATTGAGGCTGATCCGGCCGGATTGCCTTTGGTTGTGGGAGTTTACAGACCTGAGAACGGTATACGGCTCAAAATTGATGGTTCCGATCAAGATCAGATTCGACTGATTCGATAATATTTTAGACGCCCCAGCGGGCCGTCTCTACGATGTCAGCACCCACCGGTAGAGACGTCGCCGGTGGCGCGTCTCTATTTCAACATTTTGCATGCTAAGGCAATGGCGCACGAATCGTCATATCGTCATAAATCCGCACCATTACCGTCCCATCTTTTTGGTCAATCGGATACACCCGCTCCAAATCAAACACATCAAAAACACCTTCGTGTGTGTCCCCCTGCACCATCCCCTGATTGAGTGGGGAATATCCCCGTTTCACGTACCAAATGATGACGTCTCCCGCATCGTCGTTGGTCAAGATACAACGATACCGCTCTAAGCGAATGCTTTTTCCCCGCTGAACCCACTCGGTTGTTCCACACCGGCCGACTCCTTCTACTACCGTTCCATTGGGATAATCGTTTTGTTCGTCCGGCCGGATAAACAAGGTCACCCCCACCCCCGCAAGACACAAAAACAAGAATAAAATTCCGGCCAGTGACACAATCAATTTTGTGGGGAGTTTTGCGGTCATATCACGTTAGGTTCTCTGCACCATTTGGTCATAAAAATCACAATCGAGCGAATGGTCATTTACGAGGCCACAAGATTGCATGTAGGCATAACAAATAGTTGGTCCTACAAAGCTAAAGCCACGCTTTTTTAAAGCCTTCGACATCGCTTGGGATTCAGGCGTTTCGGCCGGAACCTCGGCCCGAGTGGCCCAACGGTTCACAATTGTTTGATGGTCAACAAACTGCCAAATCCATGCATCAAAGCTACCAAACTCTTCTTGAACAGCTAAAAATGCTTTTGCGTTTTTAATAAAGGCGTTCACTTTTAGTTTGTTGCGCACGATCCCTGCGTTTTGCAGAAGCTCAGCTACCTTTTCATCCCCGTACTGCGAAATTTTTACCGGATCAAATTGATCAAACGCCTCACGGTAATTGTCCCGCTTGCGCAAGATGGTGATCCAGCTTAACCCCGCCTGTGCCCCTTCTAAGCAAAGCATTTCAAACAGGATATGGTCGTCATGCACCGGCCGTCCCCATTCTTCATCATGATATTTAATGTAAAGTGGATCGTCTCCACACCATGCACATCGTTTCATCTAATACCTCCTAGATCGGTGTTACCTTAGTGTAGGGGTCGACGCCATCGGGATAAAAATGGTTAGAAGAACACAAGGGCCACACCGATGGCGTCGCCCCCTACGGCAATATTTGCATTCCGTTGAATAATATCGTTTTTAACAAACAAAAAAGCCCCAACCAAACGGCTGGGGCTTAGAAATTTAATCAATGTAGACCTAACTATCAAGCAAAGCGTCTAGCGCATTCCATGCCTCATCTAGCGCGATGGCAGATGCGGCCGGTTTGCTTTCTAGATTATCCAACGCATCTTGCAAGCTGGACGAAAGCGTTTCGTCTGTTGAAAGTGCGGTGGCATCTTCAATCGCTTGCCCGGCCGAAACCACGTCATTTTCTAGCAAATGGATTTTAGCCCGAGCGATATGGCCCAAAATGCGGACGAGGGTTAGATCAACCTGTACAGGAGCTGCATCGGCCGCGACGGTTGCACCGTCATCTTCTGCGGTCTCTTCTTCAGCAACAACAGTTGCAACTGTGCCGCTAAGTACAACGGATGATTCGAGATCGGCCAAGCTGGTCTCTAGAGCAGAAATTTGACCCTGCAATGTTGAAAGGGCTGAATCTACAGATGCGGTATCGTCTGACACAGCAGTCACGATCACCCCGATGTCATCGGCCGTTTGAGCCAATTCCTCAACATCTACCTGAGCCGCGGCCAAATCATCTAGGATGCCAGCCTGAGCTTCAGTAAGTGCAGTCACCTGATCTTGTTGCGCACTGATCATTTCAGCTTGTGAAGCAACAGCATCGCTCAAGTCGCTCAGTTCGGTTGACATCGCGCCAACGTCATCTTTTACATCGCCAACAACACCGTCAATAAAATCAGCTTTGTTAGATACAGATGTGATTTGGTCTTCGTATTGGCGAACTCCAACCATTTCAACCTGCATTTCGTTCAACCGTTTAGTCTGAGTGTTGTTTGTGTCATTGCTCAGGTTAATCCAGCTTGCTGCCCCGGTACCCATTGCGATACCGCCAGCGATAACCACAAGTAGCATGATTAATTTGAACAAGAATATGAAAAAACGAGCAATGAATGAGCGCTGAGGTTGTGCAGGCTCTGGTCTACTATCTGCAACCATAATTTTTGCTTCTCCGGATTATTGGTGAGTTTAGAGCCACTATTTTGACAGGATTTCGAGAATCATCAAGAGTTAATGGATCACATTAATAGAGATCAATAAATTTAGTATGTGTGACCGGCCGATTGCAAGGTCTAGCAATCGGCCGATTTTATCTACTTAAATTTACTCGTCGTTTTGTGGCACAGTAACAACGATTGGGGTTGGAGTTGGTTCAGGATTTGGCGTGATTTCGATAACGATCGTTCCAGTGCTGCTCTCTTCTGAATCACCATCGAGAGATCCTTCTTCAGTCGTATCTTCTTCGGTGTCTTCAGCGTCAGCATCCTCTTCCATTGAGCCATCAGCATCAGCGTCTTCTGCCTCTGCATCTTCGCTGGTGGTTTCGGCCGCGTCAGTATCCTCTGCCTCTGCATCTTCTGTAGCTGCATCTTCGTCGGTTGCATCAACAGCATCTGCCTCAGCTTCTTCCGGTACACCTTTGATGTTAACAAGCAGGTTACGTAGATCAACCAAGAATCCGTCGAATACCTCGGTAACTTCGCTTAGTTCACCAATCTGCTCACCCAAGACTTCATCGGCCGCCATCAGTTCAGCATCAACTTCGCCTAGGGCCACCGTTGTTTCTTCCAATGAAGCCAGTGCAGCTTCAGCTTCGCTGATCGAGCCATTGATCGCTTCGATGTTGTCTAGGATCGCATCGTATTCAGTATTGATGGTAGAAATTTCGCTGTTAATTGAGCTCACGTCAGCAGCTACACCGCTAACCTCAGCACCTACAGAATCGATCCGGCCGTTAACAGCCCCTTCGATTTGGCTAACCCGCTCGGTGCCAGTATTGAGTGATTCAACAATGCGTGCTTGACCGTTTTGCATCGGTTGCAAGAATACAAAGTAACCGATTATCATCGCGAGTGCTAAGCCGAGCAATGCGCCTAATAACGCTGCCAACCAGTCGATACCGCGTGACTCAGCAGCGGCGGCTGGTGCTGGCGCAGAGCGCACAGGTTCTGGACGGCTGATGCTTGGAGCCGCAACGGCCGCTGGTTCAAACTCAACATCCGCATCTGCATCGGCCGCAACGCGTACAACCTCAGGGATTGAGTCGATTGCTTCCTCTACGTCTGAAGACGCCTCATCAGTTGCGTCGGCAACCTCTTCAACAACGCCTTCGGCCGCATCATCCATGTCCATTTCGACAACTGGTAATTCAGCGTCTAGATCAATTTCTGCCAAAGGTACATCTTCGACATCCGCATCTACAGCTACGGCTGAAGATGCTTCAGCCACAACTTCTTCGCTAATTTCTTCGGCGATTTCTTCGCTCACACCTGAGCCGTTTGAGCTGATGCTAGAAACAACAGACTCAACAACGGTTTCAGCGCCATTTCCATTTGATGAAACTGACACCAAACCGGCAAGTTCTGAGACCATGCGCTCAGAGATCCCCGGCACAGATGCTAAATCTTCAACCTCTTCAAAAGGATGTACCTTTTCACGATATTGCACGATTCTGGCAGCAAGCCCTTTGGCGATCCCCGGCAGTTCAACTAATTCTTCCTGTGAAGCAGTGTTTATATTGATTAAATTATCACTCATGATTAATGTATTTCTTCCTTGCAAAACGATATTTGCAAAACAATTGACGCGTTGACCCCCAGAGTCTAAAAATATTAAAGGTTTAAAGCGTATTTAGATATGCGTACTACTATGTAGATAAAGCGTGTATTTTCCCGTTAACACACGTATTCTAGAAGATTTTGCAGTTAGGTTCCACTCCAATTCTCCAATCTGACAGCTTGTTCACAAACTATTTAGACCATTGGTCACTTTTCGGCCAACCAATTGTGAATTGATTGCAAAGATGTGCTGTATAAATAGCGCACAGCCTGCGGTGGATAACGATGTTCTACACCAACAGGACAGGCCATCCGGGCCAAACAAGTTGCCGCACAAGATGAGCCAACACTAAGCCGATGGGTGATGCAATTTTGCAATTTAAACGTGGATGATGAAGCCTGCACAGCCCCGGCCGGACACGCTGTTTGACACGGCTTGTCTACGCAGGTCAGGCACGGGGACGGCCGTTGTTCATTTTTTGTCGGTGTGAGTTCTACCGATGTTAAAAATGCGGCCCTGAATGCGAACCATAGACCAAATTCTGGGCTAATCGAATTCCCTATCGGGGATGGGGTTCCCCATCCAGCCAAGTTGCCTAATTGTTGCAACGGCACCATCACATCTGATTGTGGGTAAACGATCAGGCTAGAGTCATCTGCGGCCGAGACAGTTTTAATAAACGCCTCTGTCAGCCGCAGACTAAAGGTATCAACGGGATGTGGCACATCGATCTGCACCTTTTCCAGCTCATCCCAAAATCGTTGGCCGCCGTTCCCCAGCAACACCAACCGCGAATATTTATCGAGGTCTGTATCACTTTGCTTAAGGTCATCAATAATAGAATCGGGAAGCTGACTGAGCTCAAAAACGGCGTATAAATTTAAGCCTTGCTCAGCAAGGTTATCGACGGCAGATGAATGTGGAGAAGACGGTTCGTGCATAGCCCAAATTATCCACGAACCGTCTGCAATCGGCACCTAAATTAGAATAAAACTACCTGATCACGGGCATGTAGATTGACTGCGGCAAAAAGGTCCGGCCGATTGTGCGAAAGGCGTAGCTGTATTCAAAGTTTCTGGGGCTGACATCGCTACTGCACGAATAGCAATAAACTTCGGCCGCCCCCCCTTTCCAGACCAAACTAGAAGATGGTGCTCGAACACCGTTTTGATAACCAACGGAAAGCTTGTACGTCCGGCCGGGGACTAGATCAATCGGTGTTGAAAACACAACCGTGTTCCAACCTGATTTCAACGTAGAACCTTGAATTACACCAGAGCCCAAAGATTGGTCATTTGAGTCAGAGATTTCTACCAAAACATTGGTTGATCCCCCTTCAACCTCCAACCAAACTTCGGCCGAGACCAACTTTTCATTTGTCGGAATAAAGCGTTGCCAACGGGAGCCTGCCCCTTCAAGCGGCTGTCCTTTGTCGTGTTTCGCCTGTTCATTGTCTACGACATCCACGTAAGGCATTGCATCGCTGGTTTCGGCCGGTTTTTCAGGCGATGGCGTTGGGGTTGCCGTCGGAGCTGGAACTGGTGTGGGAATAGGCTTTGAGGGTGCAATTGACCCGCCGTCTGTAATTTCCCATCCCAGATCTTTGAGTAGGGCCAAGGTGATGTGGCCCGGATCATGTATCGCTTCCCCATTGGCGATTGAGTGGGTCATGAGCGCATGACCCGTGTTATCAAACGAGGTATCGAGATGAGAGAAGCTAGATCCTTGTGACCAATTTCTAGGAGAGTAAATCTTGGCCGGTGTACCACCATTGGCTTCCAGCACGTGAGTGCCACCAAAATACAAATTGCCGCTTACCAGCTGCTCACGCAGTTCGGCCGAGCCGTTCCCAAAAGCATGAATCAGTTGATCGCCAGAGCCATTTTCACTAAACACGTCATACACAACCGGATCGTATTGACCGCTATTGCCGTACCCAAACAGCCCTATCTCGGTCGAAACCGCCATCGAGCCAGCAAACCCTAATCCGTGTCCGATCTCGTGTAAAACCACCGAGACAAAATCATATTGATTAAACCTTGGGTTCCCATCGGTGCCAAAATACCAGTTTGAAAACTCACTGTTGAAGTTGGCCATCACTTCGGCCGTCTCGCCGTTTTTGTCACTGCCCACAAACGAGTTGAGCAGAGCAATCGGATACCACGTATTTTGTAGCGGCATTTCAGGGTAGTTTCGGCCGATGTTTGTACTGCTGGCGGCTCCCAGTACATTGCTACCCAAAATCGCCCAGCAGGCATCAACCGTAATCGGCACATCAGAGACAATTAGAGTCTCCCAAATACCAACCGCGTATTCAAACGCAGCGATGGCATCCGGCGTCCATTCGGCCGTGGCACCATTACAGTTGCTCGGATTCCAATTAACATGAAACGTAGAGGTTGGTGTAGCGCGGCCGGGTGTATGACGGGGCGGCAAAAACATCTCGTTAGAGCCAGGGTCAGCCAACAACCCATCAGTTAGACGGGGCTGTTGTACGGCGCGTAATTCAGGGATATGTGTGATGTTGGCTTTTTGGGATTTTGGTGGAGCGGTCCCAAGCAGGATCAATAAAAGTGAAACGATTAAAACATAAAAAAATAAAGGTAGACGAACATTCTGCATCTAAAAATTCCTTGAGCATCACGTTCAAAGAAGCTTTCGGTTTTTCGCAGAATAACTTTCCTATGCAGGCGAGGTTTGGTGTGACCACAGCTTTTAAAAAGATACAGCCAAGTGATGCTAAAGGTCATTTTGCAGGTAAATGGGTGATTTCTCCCCAAATAGGTACCAATGTATTAGACCGTTTTTCATTTTCGAAAGAATTTCTCGGGGGTCCCACGGACCTGTGGACTAGGGCAAGGCTCCTAATAGGCTAAAAAACAAAGGCTACATATAAATTGAGTGTAAAAGCCAGTCTGGTTTTGAAAACCAGACTGGTCTTTTGCACTGGGTAAACTTTATCGATCCAAATGAATAATTTCACGCTCAAGCGCCACCGTCACGGCCGCCGTGCGATCGTCAACTCCCAGCTTGCCAAAAATATGGATCAGATGGGTTTTTACCGTGGCGGTACTGATGTGGAGCGCTTTGGCGATTTCCCGATTACTCAATCCTTTGGAAACCTGTTTTAGCACCTCAACCTCACGATCACTCAGTTTCTCTTCGGCCGGTTTGCGCATGTGCCCCATCAATCGAGCCGCCACGGCCGGTGCCAGCACCGTCTCACCCCGCGCGGCCGAGCGGATCGCCCGGAACAGCTCATCGCGCGGCGTGTCTTTTAGCAGATAGCCGGTCGCACCCGCCTCGATTGCGCGCACAATATCACGGTCGCTGTCAAATGTAGTCAGCACCAAAATATACGGCGCATCTTTCTTTTTGGTAATTTCAGTGATGGCAGACACCCCATCACCACCGGGCATGCGCAGATCCATCAGAATCACATCCGGCCGGAGCGTTTGTGCCAGCTCGACCGCAATTTTGCCGTTCTCAGCTTCCCCCACCACTTCAAACCCATCGTGGGCCGACAAAATGCCTTCCATACCAGCCCGCACCACTGGATGATCATCTACAAGTAAAACTTTGATATCAGTCATAATATTATTTCCCATCACTGTTGTCTTTCGCCGTTTGGCTCAGAGGTAAGATAGCCGTCACCGTTGTCCCTTCACCCACGGCTGATTCTACAAACAGTTCCCCACCAGATTGCGAAACACGCTCGTTCATGGCGTGTAGTCCAAACCCGCTCATAGCAAATGGGTCACTCGAATTTTCTTCTGGATCGTGATCAAAACCAACCCCATTATCTTCAATGTCTAACACCACTTGCTCCCCAATCCATGAAAGCGTAACCTGCACGGCCGTCGCCTGCGCATGTTTCATGATGTTGGCCAACCCTTCTTGGGTTGTGCGCAACATCGTAATCTCTGTTTCAGGATGAGTATCAGCCGGATCACCGTTTTCGCTAAACGATGTTTCTATTCCGCTTTGGGTAGACCAGTCAGCCAGCAACGCTTGTAACGCTTCGGCTGGAGATTCTGTTTTCTCAAGCAGATCCGGCCGTAAATCATTCACCACTTGCCGCGCCTGCGTCAGCCCCACACGGGCCATTTTTTCCGCCTGCTGAAAGTGGAATTCAGCCTTCTCCGGCTGGGTCTTCTTCATCTCATCGGCCGCTTCGAGGTGCATAATCACCCCGATATACCCTTGTGCCAGCGT
>JAHDGV010000982.1 GCA_020631655.1 Chloroflexota bacterium
TATTTTAGGTTCGGGAATGTCTCGAACATTTTCTTAGCCAGTGCTTCATACCGAGCAGTGTCTAGTTCACCCGACGTAACTTCATGGTCGACTTCACCGTCTTCCAATTTAACGTCCAAAGATTTTTGGCAATCTTCTTCATTCGCGATGCCAACATCAACGTATTTGACCAATTCGGTCATCACTTCAGGAGCGGTTTTGCCATATTTCCACAGCTTTTTGCGGAAGTTGTAGTCACACGAAACGGTGATACCGCGCTCACGGGCCGCTTTAACGGCCGCCAGTGACAATTCGGCCGAGCTTTCGCTAATCGCCGGAGTAATACCGGTAATATGGAACCAGCCCACATCAGCAAAGATCGCATCCCAGTCAAAATCTTCCGCTTTGGCCGTACTAATCGACGAATGCGCCCGGTCATAAACGACGTTTGAAGCCCGTTGATTGGCACCCGCTTCAAGATAATAGATGCCGACCCGCTCACCCTGCCGAGCGATAAACGATGTGTCTACACCGTATCCACGCAGGTAGCGAATGCAGGCATCTGCAATCGGGTTGGCGGGCAGTGCGGTCACAAATGAGGCATCTAGCCCCCAGTTCGACAGACACAGAGCCACGTTGCTCTCACCACCGCCAAAAAACGCCTCTAAATGGGACGATTGAAAAAACCGCTCAAATCCTGGGGATTTTAAGCGGAGCATAATTTCACCTAATGTAACAACTCTTTTTGTCATTTTATTTCTCCAAATTAATTAGACGAGAGGGAAGAGAGTAGAGATCGCTTCGCTCAGAGATAAGAGAACACGCTCGTGCCTCTTTTCTCTCTTCTCTGGTCTCTAATCTCTCTACTTGCGGGCCGCTTTAACGATTTCCACGGCCGATGCCGATAATGCTTGAATCTCATCAAACTTCTTCGCCGCGATCAGGTCTTTCTTCACCATGAAACTACCACCACAGGCGTGGACCATCGGCAAGTTCAGATAATCGGTCAGATTGTTGGCGTTGATACCACCTGTTGGGATGAAGGTCACGTCAACATAAGGGCCACCAATCGCTTTGAGTGCTTTGATCCCACCTGCCACTTCGGCCGGGAAGAACTTCAGCAAGCTGATCCCTTTGTTCAACGCCATGTTGATTTCCGTCGGGGTCATCACACCGGGGGTGATCGGCATATCGTTGGCCAAACACCAATCAACAACCGCCTCGTCAAAGCCGGGGGTGACGATAAACTGCGCTCCGGCCGATTTTGCCGTTTCAGCCTGCGCCACCGTTAAAACGGTGCCTGCACCCACGCACATATCAGGGTGCGCAGCCGCCATTTTTTCAATCGCTTCGGCCGC
>JAHDGV010000237.1 GCA_020631655.1 Chloroflexota bacterium
CCGCTGGGGCAATACATTGTCGGCCGTCGGGAAGACTGTGATCTTGTGCTGACCCATCCCCGCACCCAGCGGCAGCACGCAAGGCTAACGGTTGATGCCAACGGGGTGACGATTGAACCGATGGGGCGCAGAAGTCGGATTGAGGTCAATGGAAATCCGATTGCAACGGGTGGAGATGCTCGGGTTGTATTGGGTGATGTGATCACACTTGGCGTTTATCGGTTAGAGCTTGCCGAGCGTGCCGCCATGCCTGCAGACGGAGCCAGTAGCGGCACAGATGATTTGGTTGCCCGGCCGGATGACGAAGCCTGGCAATTTGTCATTCAGTCACCCGGATCGGATGCTCGGTATATCGTTTTTCCGCACCCTTTTCCAGATAACGGCATGACAATCGGCCGAGATGAAGACAATAATATTGTGCTTGATCACCCGCGCGTAGAGCGAGAAGAAGCAACCTTAATTTTCAAGGATGGGGTTTATCTGTGGCAAGCGCTCAGCCGCCGCACAGGGACTTTGCACAACGGCAATCCGATGTCGCCTGACCAGCCGATGCGCTTAGAAATTGGGGATGTGATTGAATGCGGGCCGTTTAAATTATTTGTGGAATGGGTAGTTGATAGACGTGCGAGCGCAAGCGATAAGGCAGAACTGCCATCTGGCCCCGGGGCAGGCTCTGGGATGAGTACATCGACGGCCAGCCCACCCCCATCTGCGGTAACGGCAAGCGGTGCCAGTGGTGGAAGCAACGGGCCGCCCAGCGCCTTCTTGCCTGATTATTTAACCTCGGCCCCACCGCCACCGCCTGACTACAGCCAAACGATGCCGCCCGGCTTGGATCAGCATTCGATCCGATATCTCAACTATCTGCCTTCGATTTATCACGATGATGTGACGAGCCGTTTGATGGGGCTGTTCGAGTCGATCATGATGCCGGTAGGCTGGAACATTGAAAATTTTGATCTCTTTTTAGACCCGCAAACGGCTCCGGCCGAATTTGTTGATTGGTTGTCAGAATGGTTCCAAGTTGGCTTTGATCACTCTTGGACCGACCGGAAAAAGCGACAGGTGTTAAGCGAATGCCACCTGCTTTATGCCCGACGTGGCACACGGTACGCCCTGTCTCGGCTGTTGCAAATTTACACCGGCCAACCACCCCAAATTGTAGAGGATGGCCAGCCTCCATTCACCTTTACGGTTCAGCTGCCGTTCCGCGAACGAGATGTGAATCGGCAAATGGTTGAGCAAATTATTGAGGCGAATAAACCGGCGCACACAAATTATGTGCTTGAGTTTGATCCAAGGTTGAACATCGACAACGTGTGGACGCAGTTGGATTTTGAATAGCACACTGTAGGGGTCGAAGGGGTCGAAACCAAGTTGGTTCCGACCCCTTCGACCCCTACCCAGAAAAATGACCCAAGGTAACCCCAAGGACGGCAACGGCCGCCAGCAAGCAAAAAAAGAAAAACCGGTTCAGCGGGAGGAATCGGTTGAGCAAGAACAGGCTCAGCCGGAAATCAACTTTGCCAATATGCAGATGGTTCAGCAGGCGATTGCGAATCCTGAAGATGCCAGCCGGAAAGATATAAAAGGGGTGCAACGAGCGATGGGGAATCGCTTTGTGCAACAGCTTTCGCGCAACCATCGGCCGAAGATCAATATTCCCATCCAGCCAAAGCTTGAGGTGAACGAGATCAATGATCCGTTTGAGCAAGAGGCTGAAACGGTGGCGGAAGCGTTGCCGATGAAAACAAGTTCAGCGGGATCTGGGTCGGCCGGTGATGGTGAGGGCCATCAGGCAGAATCAAGCGTTGAGGCGGTGGCACCCACTGCGGCCGAACCGGTTAATCTGGCCCCAACGGCGGCGGAGCCGGAAGAAGAGATCGAGCGGAGTGAAGAATTGGCTTCGGCCGAACCGATTGTGGATGCGGTGCCTCCGGTTGATGGAAGTGATGGTGGTGATGGGGGAGACACTGGGGATGGCCCGGCCGATAGCGGCGGGGATTCAAACGGTTTGGGGCAAGACGCGATGCGGTCGGCTCAAGCAAACAGTGTTTCTGAGATGGGAGACGCCCAACCGGCCGCTGTGCGGACCCATGTACCAACCCAGCTGACTGGCGCTTTGTTTAACCCAAGCATGAAAGATGGGTTGACCCGTGCGGCCGAAGTTGAAGAACCTGAACAGCTTGAAGATTTGGGCGGATTAGATCGGTCGGCCGTGCCGCCTGTTGGAAATCCCGAAGATGACTCACCTAGCGAGGCCTCAACTAATGAGGGGAACGATGAAGAAGTAGCTTTGGCGGCCGATGAAATTGCACGAGACGCTTCTGGGGCTGGCTTTGGTGGCGAAGATCGCGAGGTGCATGATCCGGTAGAAAATGCGATTGATCGGAAACGGGGTGGTGGACAGGCGTTAGATAAAAATGTGCAGGGGCAAATGGAGGGGCATCTGGGGAGTGACTTTAGCGATGTGCGGGTACACACCGATAGTGAATCGGACAACCTCAATCGGAGCTTAAATGCGAAGGCGTTTACCACCGGTAAAGATGTCTTTTTTAGTAGCGGGGCATACGAGCCGGGGTCGCACAGTGGACAAAAGTTGATCGCGCATGAGCTAACCCACGTTGTGCAGCAAGGTGGGGCGGTGCAAAAGAAATCGGCCCGAAAGGCGAAATCTCCAAAACGGAGACGGCCGCAAGCGGCACCGGAACAGCCGCTGAACCGAATTAGCAACCGGGTGCTGTATCGCTCAACGGCGCAGGCGATGGACATTGTGCAACGGATGCCGGCCGGATCACGGTCGATGGCGACACCCCTTATCTCGCGAGCTGTGTCTGACCAGATGCTCCAGAGACGCAGTAGCCAAAAAGAGAAAGCGAAGAAAAAGGCTGAGAAAGGGAAAAATATGGCGTCTGAGAAAGGATCAGACGCTGATAGTGCTGATGGCCGCGCTGGGAACAAAAACGGTGAGTTGACCCTCCCGCCACCAACTGAGCAACCCATCACCAAAAAATATAAGCAAGGTGGACTTGAGCCGGTTGAAACGGTGCCTCAAGTTAATCCTGATGATTTGGAGCCGTTTTATTCAGAGATGGATACGGGCGGAATGGGCTGGTCGGACGTTCAGCCGGACATGTTCCCAGACTGGGACTCTGAAATCACCAAATACGATTCTTTTAACAAAGGTGATTTTAGTGCGCTGGGAGTTGATCTGTCTGGCATGGAGGGAGACACGGCCGGGATCACGGTTGATGATCCTGCGATTCGTGAGCAGATGGTGGCTGATGCGCTGAATGGAATTAATGCGCCAGACAGCGGGCAATACGGCGAAAATGTGGCGATGATGGGGGGAATGATCCCCTACGCTGGGGATGACCTTGCGGCCGAAAAAATCTTTACAGAGGGGCCGGGGCAGTGGTGGAACGACACCAAGGCTCAGTTTGGCAATGATTTTGCGGATGTAAAAGATGGATTTGGGGATCTGTTTGGCTCTGATACGGGGAGCGGCTGGGCGCGCATGGCGGGAATGCTCAACATCATGATTGGAGTTCTGAGCATTGTGCGGCGGGTGGTGCAAATTATCCGCATGGTCACTGATGTGTTCTATTGGATCATCAAGCTGTTTGTGGCGCTGTCGAAGGTGCCGTTTATCGGTGCCGCTTTCCGCTGGGCCCGGCCGATTGCGGAGCGCATCCTGCCATTTTTTAGCCCGATGGGTGCGATCATTTTTCAGATTGATCATATCACCTCGTTTTTCCGCGCGTTGGCGGCCGCGTTTATCGCCATCGACATGATGTATTACGAAACAGACCCTGAAAAATTGATGGAGCGGCAGGCTCAGCTCAAGAGGCATGTAGCCGGAATGCAGGGTGCAACGGCCAATGGGGTGAAGCGTGGCGTTTCGCAGAAAAATAAAGATGAACGGGCGGCCGAAGAAGGGATGGTCGGCGTTGAAGATCTGGATGATCCAAGAATCAGCCCCTTTACGATTGAGCACACGGCCGATGCCGATGCAGGAACCAAGCAGGATTACAAAGATAAATTTTTGGCCCAGTATGGGGTGCCGGACGTGGCTGACCAAGTTGCCGATCAGCTTTTAGCGACACGTGAGGGCTTGCCTCCACCACCTCTGCGCGAATATGGATCGACGCAGGACGAAGACATTCGCTACAAGTTAGATCGTAACGCGATTGCGATCATGGAGCTTGAAAAACAAAAGCTCGGCATTCAAACCACTAAGCAAGAGGCGGGTGAGATGGTTGAGGTTGCGCAACACGAACAAGAGGTCTTTGCCCAATCCCAAGAATCGGTGTCTCAAAACAAAGAGGCGATTAAACCGCACACGGCCGACATGGATAACCGGATGGAGATGCAGGGCAAAATGAAATCCAAAACGGGTGAAACCGGTGGGATTAGTGCTTCTGCGATGGCCGGTGGTAACAAATACCAGATGCTGACAATGGTGATTATCAAGTTTGTCAGCGGATTTATGAGCGTGATGCAGAAAGTTGGGGTCTCAACCCCAGCCAACAGCAAAAGCAATATGAAAGATGGCTCGGGTAAGGCGAATCAGGCCGGAGCCGCTTCAGCACAGGCGTCACAAAAGGGGCAAGCTCAGGCGGACGAGCGGAAAGTACAAACGCTGGAAGCCAAAAGCGATGCGAAAAAATCTGAGGGGGATTTGGATGATTTGAACTCTGAACTGCAAGGGTACAAGGATGATGCGCAAGAAGGTGAGGAAGGGTTGACGGATGAAATTGATGAGATGGATGAAGCGATTGACACGATTGAAAGCGAGGAAGATCGCTTGATCGAAGAGCGAACTGAAGCGATCAACGACGCGGTCAATTGGATGTCTGACTGGCGGGCGGCCCGACTGGAAATTTTTGAGCAGGTCGAATCTGATCTGGATAAGCGGTACAAGGATGCGGGTGTTGAAGAGGAAGACGCTGAAGAAAAATCAGATTTCCATGATGAAGATGAGGACATGGACAGTGATGGGATGTATTTCACTGATGAGTTTGAAGAGGATGATGAGTTTGATATGGATTGGTAGATGGCCGAAGGCCAGTAAACAGTTTTCAGTGATCAGTGGGTCGGTAGGGGCTAGTCATTTTCGGCCGCAGGCCCAATGGCTCGCCCCAGCGTAAAAAATTTAATAGTTAAAAAATGACAGAACACAAAGAGATCGAAGACATTCAACAAAAAATAAATTCGGCCGGGAGTGCGTTTGAGCGGAGTGCGTGGCAAACAAAGCTGGCTTGGCATTTTGCCGAGCAGGAACAGTGGATCAAGGCTGGCCAAGAGTTTCACAAAGCCTCGCAAATCGCTTTGAGCGAAAGTGAGACGGATAAAAACGCCAAGCTGGTGGCGGCTCAACTGTGCCGTCTTGAGGGATTGGCTTGGGCAAACGGGGAGAATCACCGGCCGGAGGCGATGCGTGCTCTGGAACAATCTCTTTTGCTTTATGAAAATATGTCAGACAGCAAAGCTGCGGCCGAGGTGCAAAGCCATCTCGACAGCTTGGCCCGATCCGGCTGGCAAGAACAACAGCTTTCTGACAGCTTAGACGAGGCGTTGAGCCATATCCTGCTTGAAAGTAACGAGCTGATGGGTGAACTCAAACCGGACCATGCCGGGGTAAAGATTCCCCTTTTGCGGACGCAAGCGCTGATTCACGGGCTCAACGGAGACGGCACGGCCGCCATGACTGCACTTGTGAAAGCGCTCGGGTTGGCGAAAGAGTTGGGGGACGAAGCCTTGAGTGTGGAACTAGAAGCTGAGTTGGCCCTTCTGCCAAACTTGCAGGGGGGCGACAGCGGCATCCCTGAAACATTGATGCAGCGCCTGATTGACCGTGCGGCCGAGCAAGGGGCCGGGTCAACACAAACAACATTGCTGTTGGAGCAGGCAACCCGTGATTTTGCTGAGGGATTGTTTGATGACGTGATCGGAAAAGCGCGGCAAGCACGCCTGTTGTCTTTGGAAAGTTTTGGTCCCAAACAGGTTTTTGATTACTTCTCAGCTTCGATGATGCTGGCAAGCGCACACGAGCGGCGCGGCGATGATGTAGATGTGATCGACACTTTGCTACGCTGCAAAGCGACGCTTGAACGGGAGCTGGGCAAACCGGCTGGAGAACCAATCAAAGAAATGTTGGATGCATTGCTTCCCAAATGGGGGTCTGAGCGATTTAACCAAGCGCTGAGCGACTATCGGCAGATGATGCGCGCGGCCGGAGGGGCATCCTGATGGGATTTAATCAATCTGGAGAACCGGATATTAGCTTTAAACATTTGCAGCTAATGCTGATGCGTATCGACCTCATGATTCACCGTGAGGTGCGCCATTGGCAGGTGGCTAACCAAAACGCGGCCGATCTTCTGCGGGGGCAGTACATCTCAGACGCCGAGGTAAATGCACTGCTCAAACAGCCGTTTGGCATGCACTGGCGTTACTTGGTAAGCGACAAGGAAGATGGGACAGAAGCGTACTCAAAAGCGGTAGCCTCAACCGAAGAGAGAATTAACGACCTGCTCAAAAGCATCGGCCCAGATGAGCCGGAGCCAAGGCTAATGTACTTGGCGCGCGCCTTTGGTCTGTCACGTTTTGAGCTTGATGTGTTGCTGATCGCTATCGCGCCGTCGATGGATTTGCGCTACGAGCGGCTGTTTGGCTACCTGCTCGATGATGCGACGCGTAAACGGCCGTCGGTCAACTTGATTCTCGATTTGTTGGCTAGCCCCGGCCCCGAGCGACTCATGTATTTGTCGCTATTTGAGGCGGATGCACCGTTGCGTAAGTTTGGCTTTATCGAACTGGGAGCGGAGCAAGGGATGGTTGATCCACCATTGCTCAATCGCTTTGTTCGGCCGGACCCCGCCTTGATTAGCTGGCTGTTGGGCAATTACCAGCCTCACGATCAAATCAGTGATTGGGTCAGTGTCCATGCCTGCGAGCAATTAGAAGAAGACATTCTGCTAACTGGGAATCGCTTGGTTGAGGTGGCAGATGCTGAGGTAAACCATCCGATTTTGGTGTTTCACGGGCCAGATGATGCGGCCAAGCAAGCGGCCGCCCGGGTGTTTGCGCATCAGGCGCAACAGAAAATAATGCGCATAGACATTGAGAAGCTGGTCTCGGTTCAAAAACTTTCGCTCCAGCGAGCGGTTCGTTTGGCCCTGCGCGATGCGTTGTTGATTGACGCCATCCCTGAACTGATTGGTTGGGATGTGAGCATCAAAGATGCTTCGGTTCCGGCCCACATTTTGGATGAGCTTCTGACCTTCCCAGCGATGCTAATTATTGAAGGCAAACAAAGTTGGCAAACGCGCGAAGTGGCACGGCAACGGCACTTGGTCCGGCTTGAATTTCCATTGCCAAACTACGTACAGCGTCAAGCGCTGTGGGGGCATTATTTGGCGGGATTAGATATTTCAGGCAGCGACCTGCGCAAGCTGGCCAGTCAATTCACGCTCAAAACGGGGCAGATTCTTGATGTGGTGATAACGGCTCGGGATTTGGCGGCAACGTTCGGCCGGAGCATTACGGCCGATGATCTGTTTATCGCGGCCCGCGAGCATTCTAATCCCCGCTTGGCTGAGATGGCGCGCAAAATTACGCCGCGTTATTCGTGGGACGATCTGATTTTGCCAGATGATCAGATTACCGTTTTACGCGAGGTGGTGAGCACCGTTTTGGGTCGGCCGAAAGTGATTGAGGAGTGGGGCGTTGGCAAAAAGCTCTACTCATCTGGTGTGACCGTTTTGTTTGCGGGCCCGCCGGGGACGGGCAAAACAATGGCGGCCGAGGTGATTGCACGTGAGCTTGAGCTTGATCTCTATAAAATCGACCTCTCTGGAATCGTGAGCAAATACATCGGTGAGACTGAGAAAAATCTTGAGCGCATCTTCAACGAGGCCCAAACGAGCAACGCCATTCTGTTTTTTGATGAGGCGGACTCGATTTTTGGGAAGCGATCTGAGGTCAAAGATGCTCATGATCGCTACGCCAATATCGAGGTCAGTTATCTGCTCCAGCGGATGGAAAATTATGACGGGGTCACGATTTTAGCCACTAACTTACGGGCCAATCTTGACGAGGCATTTATGCGCAGGCTCCAGTTTGCGCTCGATTTCCCGCTACCAGAATTTGAAGATCGGATTCGTATTTGGGAAACGCTGTTCCCGCCGGATGTGCCGCGTGAGGCTGATCTTGACCTTGATTTGCTGGCTGAACGGTTCCGCTTTTCGGGCGGTAA
>JAHDGV010000983.1 GCA_020631655.1 Chloroflexota bacterium
GTGCGATTAAAGATGGGGAGATCGAAGCGTGTGCCGCAATCGGCCGGACACCAATTGAGTTCCGCATCGGTACAGACGCTCTGGCTGTAGTTGTTTCAGCCGAAAATGATTTCTTGACCGGCGCAACGCATGAAGAGCTAGCCGCGATTTTCTCAACGGCCGAAACATGGGCTGATGTAAATCCTGATTATCCGGCAGAGCCGATCCTGCGCTACATTCCGGGTACAGACTCTGGAACCTTCGACTTTTTTGTAGAAGAGGTGTTTGACGAAAATACCGAGCCGATCTTGGCCGCCAGCAACACTGAGTTATCGGAAGATGATAACGTGCTTGTAACCGGAGTGGTTGATTCACCTTACGCAATCACGTTCTTTGGATATGCCTATTACCAAGAAAATGCAGACGTTCTAAAAATCTTAGATATCGATGGGATCGAAGCCAATCAAGAAAACGTAGATGCGGCCGCATACCCGTTGTCTCGGCCGCTGTTGATCTACTCTGATGCCGGCATCATCACTGAAAAACCGCAGGTTGGGCAGTTCTTGAGCTTCTTGATGCAAAACGTAAACCGAGAAATCGGAGATGTAGGTTACTTCCCGGCAAACAGCGCGGTTTTGGACGGTGCAAAAGCTGATTTGCTAGCCGCAATGAACGGTGAAGCAATGGGCGAGATGTCTGAAAGCGAAGAGATGATGGATGAATCATCCTCGTCAGAGAGCATGGTTGAACTACCTGAGGTAGATCCGCTTGAAGTGACCGGAGACATTGTAATTGCCGGTTCATCAACCGTTTTCCCACTAGCGGAGCGGATGATCGAAGTATTTGAAAACGAAGGATTTGGTGACTTAGTTACTTATGACAGCATCGGTTCTGGTGGTGGCTTTGAACGCTTCTGCGAAGCTGGCGAGTCAGACATTTCTGGTGCTAGCCGTGCGATTAAAGATGGGGAGATCGAAGCGTGTGCCGCAATCGGCCGGACACCAATCGAGTTCCGCATCGGTACAGACGCTCTAGCTGTAGTTGTTTCGGCCGAGAACGATTTCTTGACCGGCGCAACACATGAAGAGCTGGCCGCGATCTTCTCAACGGCCGAAACTTGGGCTGACGTAAATCCTGATTACCCAGCAGAACCAATCCTGCGCTACATTCCGGGTACCGACTCTGGAACCTTCGACTTCTTTGTAGAAGAGGTGTTTGACGAAAACACAGAGCCAATTTTGGCGGCAAGCAATACCGAACTGTCAGAAGATGATAACGTGCTTGTAACCGGGGTGGTTGACTCACCTTACGCAATCACGTTCTTTGGATATGCCTATTACCAAGAAAATGCAGACG
>JAHDGV010000984.1 GCA_020631655.1 Chloroflexota bacterium
CGCTCGATCTCTCGACCTATTACAAGCTGGCGCATAACGACCATCTGACCGAACTTCATTTTCATCTGATGAAACCGTGGGCCGACAGCCAAACGATCTTTGCTGAAAAGACGAAGTTCTTGTTTCAGGCGGCCGGGGCGTATGCCCAAGAGCATCGATTGAATCCAATTCAAGTCTTGCTCGATGCGGCCGCCAGCGCACCGGCCAAAAGTTTGACCGCTTTAGCTGCATCTGATTTTGATGCGATTATGAACTTCACCAACGGGGATGCGGTTGATAAGCTCGACAAGTTTGCCGCTTCGAGCTGGGGGTCTTTTAGCACCCGCATGTTCGATTACCAGCAACATTGGCACACGCTGACGCTGGGGGATCGCTTTGGAGCCATCCCTGAAGATTGGGCGAGGCAAAAAGCAACGATCTATATCACCTATCCGTTTGATGCTTTAAAAGGGGTGGGTGGAGCGGTCTCGGCCGTGATTGCGGCCCTGCTCCGTTATCAAAAACTAAACGATCTG
Organism: Chloroflexota bacterium; assembly: GCA_020631655.1. Taxonomy (GTDB): domain Bacteria; phylum Chloroflexota; class Anaerolineae; order Promineifilales; family Promineifilaceae; genus WTJY01. Next base: position 516 of record JAHDGV010000984.1, read on the forward strand.
CGTGACCCGATCATTTGCGCCGTCGATGAGTTGCCGACGGTCGGGTTGCGCAATGTGGATGAGTATTTGGCCACGGTAGGTGGCTACAACATTTCGATGATTTTGTATGTGCAGACCTATGCTCAGCTGAGCAAGGTGTATGGGGAACGGGCGGCCGAGACGATCCTGTCTAACTGTCTGCATCAGGTCTGGTATCCACCGGCCGACACCATTACGGCCAAACATATGTCGGAGATTTATGGAACGAAATTGCATCCGGTGGCCAGCTTTAACCAGATGGAACGTGAAAAAAGGATTATCCCTGATTTGGGGATGAAGGAGTCTGGCCGGGGAATTAGTTTGACCTATCGACCAGCCTTGGCTCCGGAAGAGATGATGGCGCTCAATAAAGATGAGGTGATCGTGCAGATTGATCGGCAGTATGTGACGCGGGCTTATCGCCTGTGGCCGGTGCCACGTTTTAAAACGGTTGAGGTGCCGCCGGGGCAAATTGAAGGGACGCCGGAACGGTCGATGCCCCATTGGGGGAGTGCTGGGTATGGAGAAAACATTCTAACTTCTACGGAGAAGACAGATGATGGAATTTTGCCGTATTAAATTGGATGGTGAGATGACGAAGTTAACACGAAAAGCTAAAGAAATCTGGAAAAGGATCCGTTGGGAAATCGTCAGCGTCGTTTGTGGATTGGCGGCTTTTTGGACCCTTGTGGTTGTAGGATTTTTGGACACTTTCTAAGTTGGAGAGGATCTTTTCGGGCAACAGGTAAAAAAATTGAGGTGGAGTACAACGGGCGTTGCACCACCACCTCAGAGGGAGCCT
>JAHDGV010000985.1 GCA_020631655.1 Chloroflexota bacterium
CCGAAACGACAAAGGATATGATCTTAGAATCAACGCCAGCAAAGTGCTGGGCGGTACGATTCTGGGAGACAGTATCTGCGTAAATGGGGTTTGCCTAACGGTGACCCAGTTGTGGAATGGCGGATTTACGGCCGGTGTTTCACCTGAGACTCGCTTGGTCACTAATCTAATGGACCTCAAAGCGGGAAGCTGGGTAAACCTTGAACGGTCAGCCACCCCATCCACCCGATTGGGCGGCCATTATGTTCAAGGCCACGTTGACCAAGTGGGCACCATCAGCCAGTTTAGGCAAGACGATGACGCGCTGTGGGTCACGATTGATTTCCCGGCCGATATGATGCGCTACATCGTGCCCAAAGGGTATATCACCTTAGATGGAACCAGTCTGACCGTTGTTGATGTGTACGAGAGTAGTTTTACGGTTCAGCTGGTGGCTTACACACAAACTGAAATTATTTTGCCCACAAAAAAGATGGGAGACAAGATCAATGTAGAGGTCGATGTGCTCGGCAAATACGTTGAGAAAATGTTGGGTTACTACCAACCTGAAACGCAAACCAAAAGCAAGTCGGGTGGAATAACGGCCGACTTTTTAGCTCAGAATGGATACGGATAAAAAGGATGAAGGATAAAGTGGAAAGGATAAAGTTATTCGCCGTCACGAAAAGTTTTAACAAAAGCAATATGTAGGCTGTATGCAAACTTTTTTTACCCTTTAGCCTTTTCCCTTTTAAGGATTTTCCTATGACAAAACTAGCAACAGTTCCAGAAGCAATTGAAGCCTTTCGCCAAGGCAAGATGGTCATCATTGTCGATGATGAAAATCGTGAAAACGAAGGGGACTTGGCGATTGCGGCCGAGTTCGCAACCCCAGACGCGATTAATTTCATGGCCGTCCACGGCCGTGGCTTAATTTGTACGCCGCTCGAAGAAAAATTGTGCGACCGGATGCAGCTACCGCAAATGATGCCGCCTCACATGAACGGCTCAGGCTTTGGTACACCGTTTACTATTTCAGTCGAAGCCAAAGAAGGGGTCAGCACCGGCATTTCGGCCGCTGATCGATCTCACACGATTGGAATTCTCATCGATCCAGATGCAACTCCGGCCGACATCGTGATGCCGGGCCATGTGTTCCCGCTACGGGCGCAGGCCGGTGGGGTTTTGGTTAGACGGGGTCAAACGGAAGCCAGTGTTGATTTGGCCCGACTGGCGGGGCTTACCGCGGCGGCCGTTATCTGCGAGATCATGTCTCCCGATGGAACCATGTCTCGCTTGCCTGAAATTTTAGAATTTGGGGCCGAACATGATCTACTCACCATTTCTGTTGAGCA
>JAHDGV010000986.1 GCA_020631655.1 Chloroflexota bacterium
CCTCAGGACTTTGCCCATCCCAATTCCGCTCCTTCAGCGTGTCAAAGATCGGGCTCGCCATCGCATAAATACCAATGTCACCAGAGCTAACCATCGCCACGCTTTTACCCGCCATCGCTAGCTCAACCGCACGTTCCGCACGCGCGATCTCCGATCCCAACTGACTCACTTCAACCTCCTGATGCGCCTGCCGGATCGGCTCAATCTGATCCAAATAAAACTGATACCCAATGATCACATCCACGCTCGCCAACGCCTCACGCGCCGCCGGAAGCATAAAATTCAAATCTCCGGGACCAATACTCACTAAAATTAATTTACTCATAAATTTCCAGCCAATCAGCATTTCAGCCAATCAGCACATTTCGCCTTCAGTTTGTAACACTGGACCTCAGTGTGCTCGGCGCCTCTGTGTTGAAAAAATCTTTAGACCACTCTCTAAAAAAAGTGCGTTCCACCTTATCTGCGTCGAAACAATCAGCGTTCTTCCCTACGACCAACGGAAGTGCCGTCAGGCGCCGCGTCCAAACAAAAGAGCTGAGCGCTCTCAGCGCCTCCGCGTTTAAATTCCTTATCCGCGTCGATTAAGAGCAACAGCAACCGTACAAACCTCAAACGACCGCTTCTCAACTACCAACGCACCGCCAGAAACCAAAACCGCCGTCGGCTCAGCCACCCCAGCGATCCCAAACTTCTCAGTCGCCGCGCTTTCACTAAACCCGGCCGGATCCAACTCCTTCAAATCATCAGATGCAACCACAGTCAACGGAACACCCAGCTTATCCGCCAAGCCCAACAGCCCAACTTCTTCAGCCTTCAAATCGGCCGTCGAAATCGTCGCCACAGCCCCAACAGCCAATCCGGCATCATTCAGCGTCTCCATCAGCGCATCTTCCAAAACCGGCTGAGACACACCTTTCTTGCATCCCATCCCCGCCGTCAAAACCGGCGGCCGGTACACAATCGACTTCCGTGCCAAATGGATCTGATGATCCTCAATCGATTTATGGCTCACAATCACACCGGCCAAATATTCATCAATATCCAGCTCAACCAAATCCGGCACAAGCTCAACATTGTCACACGCCAACAGCGGAGCCAAAATCTCCTCAATCTCAGCATTCCCCCGTAGCTCATCCGCCACAACCACACCCACCAGTTCACCATTCACCAATGTCGCGGCCGTGTGCGTCAGCGCACTCTCACCGTCAATTTTCCACCCAGCATCCTTGCCCAGCAAATCCAGGGCAGGCTTATCCTGCACATCGCTCGCCGTTGTAATCGCCGCATAACCACCGGTCACTTTCGCAATTTTTTCAGCGATGGCGTTCG
>JAHDGV010000987.1 GCA_020631655.1 Chloroflexota bacterium
TACCGGAAAGCACTCCAAAGGTAGAATGGATGCTGGGAGTGATCGATTGGATAAAGGTTTGTGGCTCTTTTGGTTGTGCTGGAGTTTGTTCGGCCACCTCTGGCACAGCCACGTCGGCCGAAAATGGCATGGGAACCGGGGTAACTTTAACCGGCGAAATTGAGCTGGGTGTGGTTTCTGATGGGATTAGATTGCCGTCTGGGTCCACTTCAAACGGGTCAGCCTTCGGCAACGGTGGCGGCACAATCGGACCGTTACTCACTTTGCGTGCCACGATGAATTGATAGCACCCATCTTCATTGGCTTGTTCCAAATAATACGGCCGGACCCAACGTTCGGTCAGTGCCAGGCTTTCTCGGGTCGGAGCGATAATCCATTTGCCCGTAAACAGATGGGTGACGGCGGCCGGTAATCCCTGCACGTGACCAAACTCAAGCGTGTGAAGCGCACCGGGCGAAAAATAGTATTGCCAGCGTTCAACCACCATGCCCCCTTGGGCAAGCTGATCGGCCCACCACTCAACCGGTTCGGTGTGCTGGTGACGTGAGACGAAGTTGAAAAATGTGCGGTAGCGGTCAGCCAGATTGTCGAGTCCCAGCCGTTCAAAAAACAACGCCCCCCACATCATTTTTGTAAAGCGATGGTTGGGCATTGTCATCAAAAAGATGCCGTCTGGCTTGAGAACACGCCCGGCTTCGACCAGCACACTCGTGACATCGGGGATGTGTTCAAGGACTGAATTGCTGATGACGGCCCCAAAATGATTAGACGGAAACGGCATCGAATCCCCCAATGCCTGCATCGCCCCATCCTTGTAAATTTTGCGCTGAACCGATTTGGTTAGCGGCCCGATCCACGGGTCTAGCCCCACATCGATGAAGTTATCAAATTCGTTGAAGGTGTGGTCGGTAAAGTCCCCATCGCCGCACCCAAGGTCTAAAACGGGGCCGGGGATGTCGAACTGATGGTAAAAGCGGGCTTCTACTGCGCGTAACAGGGCACGAAAGGCGGGGAGTGTTTTGAGGTGTTGCCAGAGAAGGTTGTCCATATTTGTTTGGATAAAAAGCGACGATCCTTTTTTGAGCCGTCATTCCCGCGAAGGCGGGAATCTAGCGCTGGATACCTGCCTTCGCAGGTATGACGTTACAGAGAAGGTAGTTCGAGTGGAGTGGTCAAGAAATTGTCAATTATCAATTGAAAATTGACAATTGTTAATTTTTTAAGCTGGTGGAAGCCCATTCGTCACGCATTTCACGCAGGTTTTCATACGGTTCCGGTTCTGGGGTTGTGGTGGCCGATGATCCGGTTTGTAACTGCTGAAACAGCTTCA
>JAHDGV010000988.1 GCA_020631655.1 Chloroflexota bacterium
CCGCTTGAGCCGCTTCGATATAAACGTCGCACACGCGCACCAGCTCGGCCGTTTCAACCTGCATCAATGCTTCTGCGTGTACTTTTCCAATCCGGCCGCAGCCGATGAGACCTACTTTGAGTGTTTTTGTCATTTTTAGCTTATGGCTATTAGCTTTTAGCTGTTAGCTATTCAAGATAGATTCGCTTGCCTTCGGCCGAGCTTTGTTCGGCAGCGGCAATAATTCTTTGCACCCGAAGCCCATCTTCAAAATTCGGGGATGGCTCGGTGTCGTTAATGATTGAGTCGATAAATTCACCAATCATATGTCCATCTTTGCGGAAAACCGTTTTGTACGATTCGTGGACGTCATTGGGAATATTTCCGTGTCCCCAAACTTCATCTGGAATTTCGAGCGGCCGGAGTTCTTCACCCACAGTTGCACCAATTGTTTCCTGCACGTCGTACCAGTTGTTTTTATGGTACAGCGTCCCTTTTGAACCGTGAAAATCGTAATAGTGTTGCTGCTTAAATGCAGAAGTTGTCTCATACGAAAGCGATGTGTAGTGGATCGAACCCATCGCCCCATTTTTGAAACGCAGGGTTAAAAGTCCGTTGTCATCGGCCGGACTGAATGGTTTCCCATCTGGATCCACATCGCCCCGATCAATCGTTTGGCTAATTTCGGCCGTTACCGACTCAACTTCGCCAAAATACCATGTCGCCAAATAAATCGGATGGGAACCTAAGTTAGCCAAATCACCCGCACCGACAACGTCTTTGTTCCAACCCCAACCGTAACCAGGGTTACGACCAAAATCGTGATAGTAACGAATGTTTAAGTGATACGGATCACCGATAAATCCTTCATCGATCAGCTGTTTCATGTACCGGTTGTGGGCCAAGAATCGATAAGTAAAAGGGATCATGGTCTTGAGGCCTTTGGCCTGTGCAAGACTAGCCATTTCTTGGGCCTCAGCCACGCTGGTCGCCATCGGCTTTTCACACAGCACATGCAGTCCCGCGTTCAAGCACGCCATCGTCTGTTCATGATGATAGTTAGTGTGTGACGCAACAATCACAGCATCGCACACCTGCTGATCGAGCATCTCATCAAGATTGGTGAAAGCGTGTGGCACATCCCACTTGGCGGCAAACACGGCCGCTTTTTCAGGATTCCGGCCAACAACGGCCGTCACCTCAACTTGAGAATGTGCCTTTAGGGCGGGCAAATACATCGCATCTGCCCACCAGCCTGTGTTAATGACTGCAACTCGGACCATAGCTTTTGGCCTTTGGCTTTTGGCTTTTGGCTAAGAGCCAACGGCCAAGAGCTAAAAGCTAATTCC
>JAHDGV010000238.1 GCA_020631655.1 Chloroflexota bacterium
CGATTTTGACATCAGCAAAGTAGGGCCAGTTTGGCGCTTGGAAGCCCCAAGGGTGGCTAAGATCATAAAATTCTATGTTTTCGGTTGACATACTTTCTCCTTTGGACCCCGATTAAGAGTCTTCGTTTTGTTTTTTAGATTGACGTTTAACGTAAGCAATGATCCCCTCTCCGGCCGCCATGACGTGGTCGTACATGACATTGGCCGCTTTGCCCGTCTCGCCGTTGCGAATCGCATCTAAAATGACACGATGTTCGTCTTGGGCCAGCGGCATGCCGCCAAGATCGATCATGTATGCATGCAGATAATGGGCGGTGTGATTACGCAGGGATCCCACAAGGCTTAATAAATGTTGCCGGCCGGAGGCTTCGTACAGCACAAGGTGAAACTGTTTGTTGAGCTGGACGAGTTCGATGACCTCCCCCATGTGGTTGTCCATATCATCGATGAGCCGCTCAAGCGTTTCGAGCTTTTCGGCCGTAACATGTGGCACCGCCAGCCGGGTTGCCATTGCTTCAAGCGTTGCCCGAATCTCGTAAATATCGAGAAGCTCATCTGGGCTTAGGGCGGTAACAATGTGCCCTTTGCGCGGCGTGGTTTGTACCAACCCCTCTGCTTCAAGCTCTGTTAGGGCTTGGCGGATCGGTTGAGTGCTGACGTTAAATTGATCGGCTAGGTCGCGTAGAATCAGGCGGCGGCCGGGGTGGAAGTTACCAAGAATGATTTCGTCTCGGATTTGCTGAACCAGCAAACCTTTGACGGTAAATTGGGATAAGTCCATTGTGGGGTTCTCACTTTTGTGATTTGTGATCACAAATCACAAGCCGCGAAATTGTACCGACAAATTTCAACTTGGCAAGCTTAATCCCAAAAATTGATCATGTGGTAACAAAAAAGCCCCAACTTTCAGAGCAAGAAAGTTGGGGCTTTTTAAATTGAGGCGTTGTCTACTTATCGCCGAATAAGGGGTAGATAAATCCGTTCATTCAAATTGCCGGTAGGTGGTGGACCACCGGGAACCACATCTGAAAAATGGAAATTATCGAGATAGATCACCCGAGCGTATTCCATATCCCTAAATCCGAAATACTTAACAACATCGTCCTCCACTTCTTCGGCCGAGCGACGTTCTTCATCTAGCGGGAAACTAACCGTGCGCCACTCCTTATCTGACAGGGTGAGCTCTACAAAGAACAGCTCCTCAAATGCGGCATTTAAAGCAACAAAACGAACCCGCTGAGTCGGTAACACGCCGCGCATGTCAAATTCCATGTAGTCGTAATTGCCAAAGTCAAAGTCGGCCGGTGGCTCAAAATAAACCAAATCCAAATTGCCGTTCAAATTTAACTCGATTGATTTGGATCCGGTTGAAACAGGCGCACTGTTGTTTTGGTCGATGATTACATTGCCAAACGAATCTAATGTCCAGCTGCTTGATAGCGCGTCATCATAAACAAAGTCTGAATTACCCAAGTTTGGCGTGTTGTTTACGATGTTGAGTGTAAATGACGATTCAGATGAATCCCCGTTGACGTCAGTCGCCACAAGCGTGATATCGAAAGAACCGTCATGGAAGGAATAGCCAAATCCGCTGTCCCCGAAGAAAGTTACTGTGCTCGGAAAGCCAAATGCTTCAACAAAATAGTAATCTCCGTCAGGGTCATACGAGTCGATTGAGAATTCAAATATCTCTCCACTGACAAACGAAAGTGTGCCGGGATTGATGATGACAGGTGCTCCACCAACGGGGTTTATTGTGGCAGTGGGCTGAGGCGAAGGTGTAGCAGTTGGGATCAAAGTTGGTGTGGCTGTTGGCCCGGCCGAAGGTGGTTGGGTTGGCAACGGGGTAGGTGTATTGGTTGGCAATGGTGTTGGCGGGATGGACGTTGCCGTCGGACGACGGGTCGGTGTATTCGTTGCTGTTGGTACCGGCTCAGCCTCTTTTGACACGGCCGAAAACAGTAAACGATTGGGGCTCCCCGCCACGTCTGTAATTTTGCCCGTTGTGGCAAGGGCCAAAATCGCCTGCTTCACCTCGGCCGGAGAATCGGTAGGATTAGCTTCAAGGTGTAGCGCAACTACACCTGCAACATGGGGGGCCGCCATCGACGTTCCGCTGATAACGTTCCCGTCTGTGTCGCCCGTATGCCACGCTGACAAAATTTGATGGCCGGGGGCGAAAATGTCAGTACAGGTTCCATAATTTGAGAAACTAGCTCGCTGATCCTGTGACGTGGAAGCATTTACTGTGATACCTGCAGAGACTCTGGCCGGGCTAACGTTGCAGGCGTCTTGGTTTTCATTACCGGCCGCAAAAACGTAAGTGATGCCGGTGTTAATTGAGTTTTGAACCGCTTGATCAACAGTTGAATTGGCTGGGCTACCCAAACTTAAATTGGCCACTGATGGACCAGAGGCGTTTTGAGTCAGCCAGTCAATGCCATCGATAATTCCAGAAAGCGATCCAGAACCTTGGCAACCAAGAACTCGAACGGCGTACAAATTTACATTTTTGGCAACGCCAACCAGTGAACCACCGATAGTTCCGGCAACGTGTGTGCCGTGACCGTTGCAGTCTCCGTAGTCTAAGGTTGAGCCACCCATGGCGTTGTAGCCGCCAACCACCCGGCCGCCAAACTGTGTGTGGGTTGTGCGAATTCCAGAATCAACCACGTACACATCAACTCCAGAACCATCGTAGTCATAGTTGTAATTTCTATCGGTTGGTAAATTGCGCTGATCAATTCGATCTAACCCCCAAGGTGGATTAGACTGATCGGTGGCGGCCGTTACCATCTGGTCTGGCTCAATACGATCAACGCGCGGGTCAGCTTCCAAAGCCTTTAACTCACTGGGGGTGAGTTTGACCGCGAAGCCGGCAATGGCACTGCTATAACGGTGAAGCGGTTGCGCTTGCACATGAGTGGTAACAACCGAATCAACCATCTGTTCAATTGCCCTCTTGGACATGCGTGATGTGACAGGGTTCTCGTTTAAAACAACAATGTATTGGCCGGGAATAATTGAACTGTCCGAATCTGGTTGTGTTTTGGCCTCAAGTTGCTGGCTGGGGGCCAACGGTTGGCTTTGAGCCAATTTTACAATTTGATAAGCATCTGAAGGTTGATGTGAAATCAACAAAAGACCGATTAACAGAAACGATAAAATGACTGTTAAACGAAACAGGTTTTTGTGTTGGATCATTTTTCCTCTTTTCTTATTTCTTTTTATAAATGAAATGCAGGCGGCTACCTAGACCCCCGTCTAGCTAATTTAAACGTACCTCTGGAAAATCGACCATTGATAACGATCTAAGATGACAAGAAAATTTCTTTTTTGATAAGCAAAAAAATTTGTATTATTCTTGGTAGAGCAGATTGTTTATCAGTGCAGAATTTTGAAGGAGAGTTTCTAAAATGACGATGTTTCGTGACCAATTAGAGCTGAAGCTTGCAGGGCTACCGGACGTAGATCTTGAGTTGTATAAAGATAGTGATCTGCTTTGTGTTTACTTTAAGGGGAAAGAGTTAGCCCATTTCCACAACGGCCTGTCGGAGCTTGACGTACGCATCCCCAAGAAATTTGCCAAGCGTCATCAGTTAGGCGAACCATATCAATCGGCCAGACATCCTGACCGGTCTAAAAATTCAATTTGGCGGGTGCTGACATACAGGTCTGAGCAAGAGGTTGATGAAGTAGTGGAGTTGATCGGCTCTCTGCTGAAAGAGGAATACTCATAGATCTAGACTTGTGCTTGCAATTAAATCGGTGGACAAACGTAGATGAACCTTATTGGACAGGCTTATAGCAGTTTGTATAATCGATGAGGAAAAGTGAGGGAGGCGCAAACAGTTAAAGCGATACCCTCAGTCATGTGGTCTAGTCTATGCACATAAAAGAGGAATTGTAATGTCTAAAAAATTAAAATTATTTGTTTTTAGTATCGCTTTTACCGCCTTATTGTTCATATTCATTGTAATCCCGCTAACGATTACAGCCATTGAACCTCAAATCCAACCAGTAGAACAACTGGCAACAAATTATGCCTACATGCCCTTTGCAGAAAAGCTCGCCACATCCTTTGCAACCGGTTTTGCAGAACAGACTGAAGGATCGATTGTGACTTACGGCTTTCTATCGCTCGGGGGCGTTCTGGGGAGCATTGCTGTGTTACTTCCCTTCTCTGATCAAAACCAATCTGACAAAGAGTAGATTCTGAGTCGTGAACCGGTCACAAGTTGCTACCCGCTATGTTCTTGGCCTACTTATAGTTGCTGTCCCCATTTTATTTGTCCCTATTGGGCCTAATCCATTTGAACCTCCAAAAGCGATTATGGTTCGGCTTGCGGCCGCGCTTTTATTGGCAATAGGTATATCTGAGTTATCTTTTAAATTCAGACTGCCGTTATTAATGCCAAACTTAAGTTGGGTTTCGTTGCCTGCTCTGGGAACTACTTATATTTTGGTTGCAATCTTGTCTACAACATTGGCCTACGATTTTAGGTTGAGTTTGTGGGGATCTCAGTATGATTATCACGGCCTAATTACGCTGATTAGCTCGTTCGTGATTGGACTGTATCTGTCTAAAAACCTGCTTTCATTTCGCTCTGTTGCCGTTCTTTTGACCTTTGGTTCAGTTCCTGTTGTTTTTTATGGTCTGGTTCAAGCAATTGGCAGTGACCCTATCGTATGGCAAACCGACTCATTGTCTCCTATTTTGTCTACGCTTGGCCGATCCAATTTTGTTGCTGCCTATTTAGCCATCTTGCTACCGTTTTGTTTTTACTTGGTACTCCAAAAGCCACGCGCTTGGTCATTATGGATTATTTTTGGATTACAAATTGTTTGTTTATTGCTCACTCAAGCACGGGCCGGGTGGCTGGCGGCCATGCTGGGTTTAGGGTTAATTTCTTTAGGCATTAATCGACAAAATTTAATCCAAAAAGGGGTGATCTTGGGTCTGATTGGGGTTGCTAGCTTAATGGCGGTCTCATCCTTGCAAGAATGGCGACGAGGTGTGGCGGAGGAACCTGCCGGTTGGCATTCTTATGATGAATTGCGTTCAATTTCAATTGAGCAACGTTTTTTGATTTGGGAAAAGGCGGTGCCAATTGCGCGACAGGCTGGCTTACTCGGTTATGGTCCTGAGCAGTTTACTCAATTATTTGTTGAAGAATCGGCTGAAATTTCTGAGGTTGCGGGTCGAGAAATTATTGTTAACGATCCACATAACCTGGTTATTGACCAAATCATTTCATACGGTTGGCTGGGCTTAGTTCTATTTTTAGTGTTAATCGGTCGATTTTTTCTGTTAGGGTGGCACGATAATCGGCTAGAGAGCCTTGTGCTCATGAGTGCAATGGGGGCTTTTTTGGTTCAGGGTTTTTTCACTCCCGATGTTGTTGTTACCTTGTTGCTATTTTGGATGCTCATCGGAGGAATGGCCGGGTTACAGAACCAAAAAGTAAACAATCGGCCGGATACTTTAGAGTCGCAAATTGGATCAATAGCGCCCCCTATTAATTGGCGGGTTTGGGAAAAACTGACCTCTAGCCAGATGGTTTTGGTTGGGTGTGCGATCCTGTTTTTAGGCGCTGGGTTTTTTATGCGTACCTATCAGGTTGGTGAGTGGCTTCGCTTTACAGGGGATGAAGCTAGAGATACGCTGGCCGCATATGAGATCGCTACCGGCCGGTATTTTCATTCAAAAGGGCCCAAAATTGGCGCTGGATTTGGTAGTTTGGGGCCCGCTTTTTACTACTTAATGGCAGTTCCGCTTAGGCTGGCTCAGGGAGAACCGGCCGTATTTGGCTGGTTTATAGCATTGGTAGATTTTGCTTCAATCGGAATGCTGTTTGTTCTGATTCGTAGAGTGTTTAACCAACGAATTGGTTTAATCACAGCCGGTTTATATGCAGTATCGTTTCAGATTGTTTTTTATGCTCGTTGGGGATGGCACCCCAGCTTGGTTCCGTTTTTTATTTTCCTGATTATGTGGGGCTGTTTAGAGGTTGCGGAAGAAAAGCCGGGCTGGATTCCGATCCTACTTCTAACTTTTTCAATAGCGCTTCAGCTTCACCTGACCGTTATTTTGTTTGTGGTCCCCATCACGATTGCATTGTGGTACGGTCGACACGCACTGATGATCCCGATAAGTGCATTTGGTCTGTTGGTTTTGATTTATCCATTTGTGCCTTTGTTGGTTTACGAAATAAATAATGGCTACCCCAATTTACTAGGTAGCCAATATTTATATGCAGATCAAAATGCGTCACCTTGGATATCGCCAACTGGCTATTTGATAAATAGCTTAACAACAATCAGCACTACTCAAATTGTGCATAAAAGCATAACTTTGCTACCGGGGAGATTTGCTGTAGATGTGCTAAATATCGGCTTGTTTATGGCGGGCGTATGGGCTTTCACACGCAAACAATTGGCTCGTTCAACATGGCTACTCTTATTGAGCTGGATAGTGGTTCCCATTGTGGCCATGGTTGTTTTTCGGGGCTTTAGACCTGACTATTACTTAATCACTTGGTTTGCGATTCCTTTGGTGTTTGCGGCATTGGCGTTGGATTGGATGTGGCAAAGATGGCAGCTCAAGGGAGTCGCGATTGTCGTGACTTGTGCAATTGTTGCGATCAATTTAGCGGCCGCAGTTTCTCATTTTAGATTGTTAGATCAGCCGGGAGAAGCGTTTTGGTTTTACTATGGCTCTACTCTTTCTCGCAAACAAGAATTAGTTGATCTGCTTGTGGGTGATGTTGCAGACACGCACTATGATCTTGCTTTGGTTTCTTGGTCTTGGCCCAATCATCAGCCTTATGGGTATTTGCTAATGGATGAAGAAAATCCTCCTCGGCAAATGTGGATGTTTGAATCGGCCGATGTAGATCGAGGCCCCTTTGTGTCGCACTGGATCGATGGCAGGAGGTTTAATGTTGTGGCTGTGGAAGACCAACCGGCCGAAATGATTTACATTATCAAAGAGCCGGACACACTTCCATTTCCACCCGAACTTAAGAATGCAGAAAAGGTGGGAGTCGTAGGTCGCACAGGGCTTTATAAGCTTCCCCTAGATCGCTAAATTTTAAATATTAGGGAGTGTTATACATCCAAATGAGAGCATCACCCAGAGTGGCCTGCCAGAAACCCCAACTGTGCCCTTGCGGCGAGACTTCGTAGAAAAAATCGTACCCCTTCGGCCGCAGATTGGTGACAAAGCGCTCGTTCGCCGCCACAAAATCAGCCTCTGAGCCGGTGCCTGCAACTTGGGTTTCATAGCTTCCGATGGTCACGTGGAAACGAACATCAACCGGCTCCATCAGCTCGACTTGGCGAATAACCGCATCACTCCCATAGGCTAATGCACCGGACTGAGTGCCAACCAAACCAAAGATGTCTGGTTGGTTTAAGGCCGCATAAACGGAGATCAGACCACCCATCGATGCCCCCAGTGATCCGGTTTCGGCCGGACTGGCGCTTGTGTTGTAATTGCTTCGGATGTAGGGAACCACCTCATCAGTCATAAATGATACATAGTCATTGTTGCGATTGTATTCAACCCAGCGATCGATGGGTGGGATAAATACCGCAACTAAAGGTGGGATTTTCTCCTCTGCGATGAGCCGGTCGAGAATGGCGGCCGCATCTATAAAATTGAGGTAGTCGCTACCGTCATGGATGTAGACTGATGGATACGATCCGTTTTGTGGCGGAGCGGCTGGTGTGTAAACGACCAGCGTGCGGATTTGATTTAATGATGCAGAATCTATCGTCTCTGTTGTGAGAGTTCCTGATGGGATTTCGGCTGTGGTTGGCAAAATTTCGGCCGGGGGCGTGTAGCTCGGCATCGCAAAACTGGAGCGGAACCCAAATCCGCTGGGCATCCTGACCGGATTGGCCGGGTCGAGAATGTCATCGGTTTCGTCGATTAGAAATTTATAGTCGAGACGCGCATCAGGTTCAAACGGTTCAACCCGATACCACAAATCGGTTGTTGAAAGCCGGGTCATCGGTAAGCGATCTTCAAAAATCCAATTGGTCATCTCACCAATCACCGCCACACTGTTGGGCGTACCTTGATATAGAAAAATGGTGTGGGTAGGGGTGATGAGTGGATATTGAGGCAAATTAACCAGATATCGGTTGACCAAACTCTGGCGCTGGCCGCGCTCGGCCGCTTCTACTTCAGCTA
>JAHDGV010000989.1 GCA_020631655.1 Chloroflexota bacterium
AGATTGTCGGCCGTGATCACTCGGCCGTGGGCCGCTTCACTCAAAATTTTATCTGTTAGGTGGATGCCTCTGCTCAGCCGGACTAGATGGCGCTGACTGACCGGCACATCGTGGGGTGTGACTTGTTCCCACGGACCATAGTGAAGCAGGGGGCAGACATGGGTGAGCTTAAGCAGGTTTTCGTAATCTTCGAGCATGCCTTGGCGTCGGCCGCGATCTAGATCACTGGCATACACCATCCCGCCGCAGGGGGCAAAGGTTAGATGATTACCACCAATCACCACGTTGTGCTCGGGATTTCTGGCCCGCCACGTAAATTGGGACGGAGCGGTTTTGAGCGCTTGCTCAACCAATCCCCGATCAATCCAAACGTGTTCTGTGGAGCGATCTACCTTGGCTCCGGCCGCTTCCCAAAGGTCCAGCGCTTCCTCGTCCATAAAATCAACCCCGATATTTTCGAGGATGTTCATCGACGCCTCATGCAGATCGTGGAGCTGTTGCGGCGACAAAATGTGATAAGGTGACCAGTTGTTCTGGGGTTGTTTAAAAGGCTGTGCTAGAATGCCGCCCGATGGGCGTTGGGTGCGATTTCGGTTCCGACGTCGTGACATAGGATTAAATTTTTGGATGCGGACAGGAGGCCCGTCGCCGGTATGTCTCTACAACAAACGATCGTATGTAGAGAGGCCCTGATAGGACGCCTTCCTAATCTGCACACACATGAAAATGAAAAAAAGCTATAAAGTAATTGTATTGGGTTTGGGCGGATTGGGTAGTGCCGCTACCTATTGGCTCTCACGCCGGTTGGGCGATGATGTACTGGGGTTGGAGCAGTTTGAAATTGGCCATTTAAACGGCGGTTCGCAAGATCATTCTCGCATCATTCGGCTGAGCTATCACAACGTAAACTATGTTGAGTTGGCCAAACATGCCTATGCGGCATGGGATGAGTTGGAGCGGGATGCAGATGAAAAGCTGATCCTAAAAACGGGCGGGATTGACCTGACCCCGGCCGATGCAACAATCCCTATCTCTGATTACACCGAGAGCATGGACGCAACTGGCGTACCATACGAGATGCTGGACGCGAAAGAGGCGATGTATCGCTGGCCGCAGTGGAACCTGACAGATGATATCCGGGTGCTGTATCAGGAGCAGAGCGGTATCGCCCCAGCCGCCAAAGCGATGGCGGCCCACCTGCGCATGGCGAAAGCTCATGGTGCCGTTTTAAAAGATAACGCACCGGTGACCGCCATCACCCCAGTTGGGGATGAGGTGGAAGTGACGGCCGGAGGTGAAACCTACCGGTGCGAGCAGTTGGTCATC
>JAHDGV010000990.1 GCA_020631655.1 Chloroflexota bacterium
TTATGGAAAAGTCACTCAATTTTATGCAAGAACAAGAGCTCGCCGTTGCAAAGCCGAAACGCAGTAAATCGTGGCTTTCACGCTTCGAATCTTCCAGATTCTTTTCGATCAGCTTGCTGGTGCCGGTACTGCTATTTTTTGTGGTACTCAATGTGATTCCGACCCTGTGGATGATCGGATTAGGCTTCTTCGAATATTCGCTGATGTCACCAGGAGCTCCGGTGTTTGTCGGGTTAAAAAACTTTACGGCCATCTACAACAATGTAGAAATCTGGAACTCGTTTAGCCGCACATTTTTATTTGTGCTGATCGCAGTCAGCGTAGAAACGGCACTTGGTGTTTCACTCGGCTTTTTGTTTTGGGGCAGTACCCAAATGCCCGGCCGACGCTCTGCCCTGACCCTGCTGTTTACCCCCATGGTGCTGACACCGGTCGCCTCTGGACTGTTCTGGAAGCTGATCTACGAACCAACTTTTGGGGTGATCAACTATTTTGTCGAGCTATTTGGTGGGGCCAAGATCGACTTTTTAACCAACGTCGATTGGGCTTTTCCGGCCGTGCTGTTTGTCGATATCTGGATGTGGACCCCGTTCATGATCCTGATCACACTGGCCGCGCTGGGCTCAGTCCCCAAAGCGGAGCTAGAAGCGGCCGAGATTGACCGTTTGTCGATGTGGACCCGCCTCACCCGAGTCATATTTCCGCACGGCAAATTTATCCTCATGCTGGGGATTCTGCTCCGCACCATCGATGCGTTTAAGACAACCGACTTGGTCTTTTTGATGACCACCGGCGGTCCCGGTACTGTCACCGAACTCATCGGCCTATCGCTTTACCGCTTTGCGTTTAACAGTCTAGATCTGGGATTTTCATCTGCGCTGGCACTGGTGCTTTTGCTGATCGCCATCGCTTTCACCTCGATCTATCTGTACATCTTAAACCTGAGCCAAGGGGAACAAAATGCTTAAATCTGAACGGATCAAAACCATCCTTTACTACGGTTTACTCTGGCTCATCGCCATCATTTTTTTTCTGCCGATCCTGTGGATCATGATGGCGGCGCTCAAAACCAACAATGATATTTTGGCGACGCCACCCAAATTTTTGTTTACGCCCACGTTCGAAAACATCGCTAGAACCATCGCCAAGCCGAACACGCTCCCTTACTTTGGGAATAGTTTGTTTTTGTCGATCGGGTCTGTGTTTGTGGCCACCATCGTTTCGTTTTTAGCCGCCTACGGCTTCTCGCGCTACAAGTTTAAAGCGACAAATTTCTTGATGTTTTTGTTGCTCTCAACCCGCATGGTTCCGGCCGCGGCCGGGGT
>JAHDGV010000991.1:0-506 GCA_020631655.1 Chloroflexota bacterium
TTACGTTGAAGGGGTATCGGCGGTTGCAGGCGGCCGATGTGGTGTTTGTGCCTCGCAGTAAGGATGGGTCGATGAGTTTGGCGCATCGGATTGTTGAGGAGCATTTGAGCGGGGATCAGCTGGTGGTGTCGTTGCCGTTGCCGATGACACGGAATCCTGATTTGTTGGTTCCGGCGTGGGAATCGGCCGCTGAAGCGATTTTGCAGGTGATGGTGGCTAATCGGGTGACAAATGCGGTTTACATTTTGCTGGGCGATCCGATGCTGTACGGGACGTTTACCTATATTTGGGAACGTTTGGCGGTGATGGCTCCGGACTTGGAGATTGAGATTATGCCAGGGGTGACATCGTTTGCGGCGACAGCGGCGGTGACGCAGACGATTTTGAGCACGACGGATGATCGGCTGGCGATTTTACCGGCGAGTTATGAGACGGATACGGCCGTGCTTGAAGATTTGTTGAGCCGGTTTGACACGATCATTTTGATGAAGGTGGGGCCGGTGTTG
>JAHDGV010000991.1:520-1324 GCA_020631655.1 Chloroflexota bacterium
TCTGGAATCGCTGGATAGTTTGGGATTGATTGATAAGGCGGTTTATGGTGAGCGGGTTGGTATGCCGGAGGAGGTTCTTGTGACGGATGTGAGGACGTTGATGGGGCAGACGCGGCCGTATCTGAGTTTGTTGATTGTTAAGAAGTGAGAGGATGAAACGCTAAGGCGCAGAGGCGCAAAGGTTTTATGAGTTACCGCAAAAAAGAACTTCATGAGTCAGGGATTGAGGGAATTTGGCTAAATGAAGAAAGCGCTTCTGAGTTTTACGAATATGCCCTTAAGTTTATGTCTAATGAAAAGTGGGGTTTTGATCGAACAAAAGTCACAAATATTGTAGAACATAAAGTTGATGATGAAGAAACTGCAAAACTGTGGCTAGTTGAAAATATGGAAAACACAAGTTTGGTGTATGTGGTTTTTGGACCAAAAGAGGTTCTTGGCACGGGTTCAAAAATAATCCTTGAGAACTGGTCCGATTTGTTTCTCCCTTCACGTGATGATGTGCTTGTCTTGGCCCAAAGTGGACCGAAAATAGCTTTTTATTGGCATGAAGATGTTTGGTTTGTTGGAGAGAGAAAAAATTAATTATCTGGGATATCAAGGCAAAAGGTTAAGTGTCCAGTTTCGACGAGAAGAAGGTTTTGAAATAGAGATAAAGCTGATTGGCATGTAAGCGAAGCGACGCTGATTAACTAGGAAAAATTATGACTAAAAGATTTGAAGTAGAAGGTGGAAAGGTTTATATCGTGGGGGCGGGGCCGGGTGCGCCGGACCTGATCGCTGTGCGAGGTAAAGAGATTATCG
>JAHDGV010000992.1 GCA_020631655.1 Chloroflexota bacterium
TCGGCCGATCATGCTAAAATAGCGACCCTCTAAAACCTTTAGATTTAATCTATGAACAATCAAGGGCTCGAGACTATTTCTAGCGAAACCAGCACACCCGATAATTTAATTGAATCACCACCTACACGGCTACAAAAAATATGGCGCAATATGCCTGTATTGTTGGTGCTTGCTGGCATCTTGCTCATGGGCGGCTACTTTCGCTTTGTAGGCCTTAATTGGGATGACTTTACCCACCTGCACCCCGACGAGCGATTCCTCACAATCGTCACCACAAAATTAGAAGCAGAAACTAGTTTTATAGGCTATCTGCGGACGTCCACGTCTCAGCTTAATCCATACAACCACGGCGAAGGGCTTTTTGTTTACGGCAACTTCCCCATGACGGTGACATTTTACGTGGGGCAATGGGCAGACAGGCTCCAACCCACTTTATGTGATGCAGGTTGGATAAATCCAGAATCTGTGCTGTGTACCAGCCGTCTCACATCCTACGACGGGGTTCACTTTGTTGGCCGAATCATGTCCGCCTCTGTCGACTTGCTTGCGGTGCTATTCACTTTCATGATCGGCCGACGGCTGTATGGCAAATGGGCCGGGCTCGTCGGCGCATTTTTCATGGCAACGGCCGTCATGGCGATCCAGCAGTCCCATTTTTACACCATGGACAACTGGGCAACGCTGTTTACAGCCGTCAGCATCTACTTTGCCGTGCGAGCCTCTGAAAACAGCGTCAACCTTGGCTGGTGGACCCTGCTGGGCATATCACTCGGCCTCGCCGTTGCTAGCCGCATCAACGTGGCACCTGTGGCCTTGTCGGCCGGGGTTGCGGGGATTGTTTGGTTCACTCGCCGCTACAACCTCAACAAACGCATCTATTTGCTTGATAATTTTGGGGATTTCTTCTGGTCACGCACCGGCTGGTTTGACCTGCAAACGATTTTTATCGGCGGGATGATCGCCGCGCTCGTTTCGATGATCGTGTTCAGGCTAGCAATGCCTTACGCCTTTGCCGATGGCAAGATGGTACGTGACATTTTCCTCGAGCAAGGGAGAGCCGGAAACACGGCCGAAATTCTGGTCCAAAGCGTCTTTGGACTCAATCCGCAATGGCGCGGCAACATGCAAGAGATTCAGCGCTTGCAAGCGCCCGAAGCCGCCTTCCCACCAGCGTTACAGTGGACCGACCGGCCCGCCATCTTGTTCCCACTCACCAACATGTTCTTGTATGGGATGGGGCCACTCGCCGCGCTACTAGCTTGGCTGGGCGTCTGTTTCGCCCTGTGGCGCACCGTTTCCGGCAAGCGGGATTGGCTTTTAC
>JAHDGV010000993.1 GCA_020631655.1 Chloroflexota bacterium
AAAATCTTCAATATCTTCTTTGGCAAAGGCCATCGAAGAGACACCTAACACGGTTACTAAAATTAATCCTAAAAGTCCTAATTTATATTTATGATTCATGGTTATTTCTCCAATAAACTTAAGGGCGAGTCACCCCGATTTGATTTCATGCCGGGGTGACTCATTCGCAGTGAGTTGTTTGTGATTGTGATGGTTGCCGTGCGAATGAGATAACCCCTAAGTCAATTTCAATCAGAATAAAAACCGACGGTGAAAAGAGATATAGTTGGCGGACAAGCTGAAAATAAGTGGTCGATATTTCCTGATGAACGGTCATCGATCTGCTTCCGCCTGTGTTAACATTGATCGGGATGGCTCAACTCAACGCAAACTTGCACTTACAACCTAACCGGCAGATGCGTATCGCATGGACGGCCGGGATCACCATCCTGTTGCTGATCATCTGTGTCGTGATCCGCATTGATGATGGGAGGGAGCCTTGGGTGTTTACGGCCGATGACCTTTTCTTTGAAACAGAGACGCTGGGTTTAGGCATGCAACGGATGTTCATTCCGCTTATCGGGCTGTTCTTCCTGAGTTCAACCGGCCCATTTCAAAGATTAGTCACTCCCGAAACGGCTGAGCCAAATGACGGCCGCTGGTTGCTCCGTGGACTGGGTGTTGTTCTATTTCTAGAGCTGTTGGCAACAGTCTGGCTGAACGAAACGATTGATATCGCTGTGACCAACGGCTTGGCAATCGTGCTGATTTGTAGCTTGCTGGGGGGCTGGCGCTGGGGATTCGCCACGAGTTTAGTTACGGTCGTCTTCTATACAATCAGCGCCTTTTTTGTAGAACGTCCATTTGATGATGCGGGCCATATCGCTGAGCTTATCATCATCACAATATTTGAAATCTCTCTTTTGGTGATGGTTTGGGGGAGCGTGATTCTGGGTCTCTGGCGGCCGGTGCCGATTTATAAAATCAAACCGCTTCAATGGTTTTTAATTGGGGCTGTGTTCGAGTGGCTGTCTGCGCTTTTAACCTTTGGGGTACACGGAACCGGATTCACCATGATCGATGAGATTCCAGGAACGATCATCACTGGGCTGGCGATGATGCTGTTTGGCTTTTTGGTACAGCAGGCAAACGGCCGGTCAACGGCCGAGCGTTTGGTCGCGGCTGAAGGGGCGCAAACGCAGGCAGAGCTCAAAGCATTGCGGGCACAAATCAACCCCCACTTTTTGTTCAACGCGCTCAGCACTATCAAATACCATGCCCGCACCCACCCCGAAACGGCTTATGATCTACTCGATGATTTGTCAGACGTGTTCCACACCG
>JAHDGV010000239.1 GCA_020631655.1 Chloroflexota bacterium
TCTGAAATGGGAATTGTGCGAATCACCTTTGGCGTAGGATCGGTTTCGATAAGGGCTAAACCTGCCGCTTCAAGATCATCTCCCATAATGGCGTGAGCATATCGGTTGGTAGGGTCGATATTGACCAGTAACCGGCCGTTCTCATCAACCAAAATGCGAGCATCCAGTTGGGCGTTAATGTCTAAAACAGTTCGCTCACCATCCTGCTCGATAACCAACTGGCCTGTTTGATTGATGTAAGCCAGATGATCTGGATCATTGATAAAAACCGGGTTGGTTAATGGTGAATAATCTCCGTCGGGGAGAATAATTTGTAACCCTTGTTGATCTAATAAGACGAGCGGCGGCATACCAGCGGGAGTGCTATTTGTGTTGAGCTCTACTTCAGCGACACGTTGATCAATAACGGAAAAAGCCTGTACTGACCCATCATCTAGAGTGACTACCCACAAGGAACCAGTTTGATAAGGGACTCCGACAACCCATGTTGGCTCAGCATCTAACTGAATTTCAATTGATTCTACGTTTGGGAATTTCCCTTCACCCTCGATGAGCTTGTTTCCGTCTGGCATACCGTTGGTTTGCGCCCAAACTGGAGCAGTTTCGCTAAGCGATTCAAGCTCAGTTTGCGGAACTACCTCGGCCGGTGCCTGTACTGCAACAGGCTCAGCCACATCATCTGAGACTTGAGGATTTGAGCAAGCTACAAATAAGAAAAGAATGGCACATAGAGGTAGCCATTGGATGATATTTTTTTTCATGTAAATCGTCTGTGTTCGCCTGAGTTTTGGAGTAGAAATCAACGGACATTAATCCCTGTCAATGGTCGAACTAACTTCGGGGTAGAAATTAAAAGCTGGCCATTGACTGGGATTTCAACTGAAATCAACGTTGTGAAGCATTTATATCCCAGTCAGTCGCCCTGCAACTATTTGCAAGAGTCCAATGCGCCTGGCGATGACAGGGATTCTGGAACATATTTTGTTTAAGCAAAGCCTGCTTTAGCTATGTCGATTCAACAGGAGGATCATTTTTCTGTTTCCCCTGACTTTTGATCGACTTGCGCAACGTCTTCCAGAGCGGTTCGATCTCAGCTACATCGGCCGCTGTGACCTCTTTGTCATCATAACGAGCCTGCAAAAATCCGGCCGTAACCGCATCGATTTCTTTAGCCACTTGGGGCAGATGCTCTTTTAACTCGGCCGCATACTCCAGCGGAGTCTCACTGTCGTCCCGTGCCAGTTCACCTTGTTCGGTCCGTTGAACGGTGGACAGATAAAAATATCGGAGCTTTTGGCGCGGATTGAGGCTGTTGAGCCGAATAAAGCGCCACGGCCGGTTTTGGTCCGGCTCAATCTCATCCCGCACCAGCCGGGTGACAACCGCATCACGCAGATCAACCGCCTGATTAACCACAATGCGCCATAGCGAATTCCACCAGTTGGTGATCGCGCTCCAAACCTTGCGCCAGTTCGGCATAGGGATTTTGATGCCCCGATCGTTCAAGAAAAAGGCTATGGCTGCTATCGTTACGCCAATAGCTATGATCCAGAACAACGTGCCGATGATCGGGAAGCCGGGCTCGGCCGGTGGAAGGTCTGAAATCGGTTCAGGTGGAAGAATTTGTGGAGGCACAAATTCCTCTGGGATGAACTCCTCGTTATTTTCGGATGCCGGAAACAGCATGGCAAACAGGGCGGCAAATAGCGAGGTGATTAAGACGGCCAGCCAAAAGACAAGTCGAATGAGCCCCTCAAGAAGGCGGCCGATGAGCGTGGTTGATCCCAGTGGTAAAAAGGCGGCGATTGTGCCGACAAGGGCTAATAGCCAGCCGGTTTGGCGCACCCAACTTTGTTCTACCACAATGGTTTTATCTAGCCCGCCGTACAGCCAGCGAGAGTTCATAACGGCTAAACGGGCCTGGCTAAGCAGGGAAAATCCGGCCCCAAAATAGGCCAATAGAGCGGCCAACATCCCTGCTGGGAACGGCAGACGGCGAATGCCTCGCCAGTTGTTTGAGCTTAAATCGGCGATCTCAATGGTAGATAGGGCGGCAAATGCAGTAATTAAAACCGCCCCTAAGATGAAATGGCGGCCGTATTGCTCGTAAGCCAAACTGCGAAACGGCGTGCTGGGGCGTTCGATTGCGGGTCGTTCTCTGACCGGCATGTTGTAGTAACGCATTTCAGCCGAATTTAGCGCTAGATGCTGGAATGCTTCTGAGAGAACCAAGCCCCATCCCCAAGCCATAAATAAAATGGCGGCTGATGCAAAAAAGAACGGGTCAGCAAAAATTTCGCTGGGGGTGCGCAAATACACCTCAAGATCGGCAACTGTGGGCCAACTGTTTGTCAGCCACCAGCTGTAAATCCGCACCGTGACTACAATGAGTAAAACTTCGGCCGCACGATAAAGTGTTTTGTTGAGCAGACGCTGATCCGGCCGGGTGAGCCAGATGGTGGTATACACCCCTTCGAGGCTGAAAATCAGGATAGGCAAGAACATCCACAACCACGGTAAACGGCCGGATGCGCTGTTTAAGATCGATAGAAACGCGCCAGCAATTGAGGCAACCATGATGCCGATCAGCATCGGTTGAACCACGAAGCGAGAAAAACGGTTCGATCGCTGAACCTCCTCAATCGGGGTCAAGATCGCCTCATCGTCGGCCGTTTCTGGCGTTGGGTCTTGTGTGATGATCTCGCTCATAACGGTCCGGCTAGTTAAACGCCACCTCTAAATCGGCCGGAGCACTGACCTCAACCGCCACAAAGCCAAGCTGTCGGGCACGGTCTTTTACGGCGTAAAAACGATTGCTCTTTTCTGTGTGGATCAGGATCGGATTTATGCCCCGTCGTACCCAGTGGTGCAGGGTTTGACACAGCTGATCATCCGCTTGCGGGGTGATAACGAGGGCTGTGCCACCCCAGCCAATCGGCAATGTGGTGGTTCGGAGCCAGTCATTAAAATTGGCAACTTCGGCCGTTTCGATGCGGGCCAGCCGCTCAAGCAGTTTCATGAGATGGGCTCGGCCGTTGTTGGGCGGCAGGCTGTATAGCGTTTGGGCCGAATCAGCTTGGTTAATCAGGCGGCCGCTGGTTGGATCAAATTCAGGGGGATGGGTTGAATCGGTTTGCAACGGGTCTGTGCCGTTAGAAGCCAATCCCACCGGCTGGCGTTTGCCGTGCAAATGGGCCGCCAGCGAAGCGGCCAACTCGATCCCCCATTCGATGTTGGCATGTTTGTCCCAACTGGCAAAATCCCCTCCAAACAGATTGAGCACAATCATTGTTTCAAGATAAATGGCCGGCTGGAGCGTTTTGACCATCAAGTTTTGGGTGTGTGCGCTGACCTTCCAGTTGATTTGGCGCATCGAATCCCCACTGCGGAAGTCGCGGACGCCGGTCGGCCGGGCCGGATCTTCGAACAGCTGTTGTTTGCTGATGATGGTGCCAAACGGTAGGCGAGATGAAATTTGGATCCGCTCAATCGGGGTGATGCGGGGATAAATGGTCAAATATTGGGCCGGTAGTTCAACGGCGTGTTCTTCGTACAGGCCAAACAAATCCCCTGTCCGGAATCGGGTTGGCCCGATCCGGTAGTAGCCTCGCCGATGGGTGCTGACTTCGTAGTCAAATTCGGCCGTCTCTTTGGCCGGTAGCGGAATCACCGTATTAATCGGCCGGGTGGCTGACAGCTGAACCGCAACGCTGTCATAGATTTCTAGCCAAGGAATCCGCAAGAATGAGCCATTTTCAACCCGGAGTTTAATCTCAAGTTTGTCACCCCAAAAAGCATGGTCTTGAAACAGCCTTTTAACTTTTAGTTTCTCTAAACGGTATGGAATCCCCCACCGGCTCCAGACGTACAGCCCAATGCAGACGTAGATGATGTAGAAGATAAAATCGACCCGAAACAGAAAGGCGACGGCCAGGAGGAAGAGGATAAGACCGATGAGATTCTTCATGAAGTGAGAAGCAAGAAGTGAGAAGTATAAAGTTGCGTCGGGTGATCGCTTTACACTTTAAACTTCATACTTTTTACTCGACCTGCCCGATATCCAACGGGGTTTCATCGATAATTTGGGTCAGGATGTCGGCCGCAGTCATGCCGCGTAGCCCGCTTTCTGGATGCACCAAACAGCGGTGAGCCAGCACGTAGGGGGCCAAAAACTTCACATCATCTGGGAGGGCATAATCACGCCCTTGAACGGCCGCATACGCCTGCGCCGCCCGGAACAGTCCATGGCTACCGCGCGGACTGGCACCCAGAAGCAGGTCGCTGTGTTGGCGGGTAGCAAAAACAAGCTGAACAATGTAGTTACGCAACGTGTCGTCGATATGAACGTTCCAGATTTGCTTAGACAGCTTGGGTAGCTGGCTCCCATCCACCTGAGAGGTGAGGCTTGAGATTGGATGTTCGCCGCCCAAATTGAGCAACATCTGGCTTTCGAGCTCGGGGTCCAAATACCCCATGCTTAGCTTCATGAAAAAGCGGTCGAGCTGTGCTTCTGGTAGCGGAAAGGTCCCCTCGTACTCAACTGGATTTTGGGTAGCCAGTACAAAAAACGGCCGGTCAAGTTTGCGGGTCTCTCCATCAACGGTCACCTGTCGTTCACCCATCGCCTCAAGCAGGGCCGATTGGGTCCGCGGGGTCGCCCGATTGATCTCGTCTGCCAGCAGGATATTGGTGAATGCTGGGCCGGGCAAAAAGGTGAACTGTTGCGCTTTTTGATCGAAAATCGATACGCCGGTTACGTCAGATGGCAACAGGTCAGGGGTGCATTGGAGCCGCTTGAAGTCGACGCCCAGAGTGGTGGCTAAGGCCCGGGCTAGCATCGTTTTGCCAACCCCCGGCACATCTTCGAGCAACACATGCCCTTCGCATAAAAGAGCCACCGCTAATAGTTCAAGCGTCGGCCGTTTTCCAATAATGACCTGCTCAACATTTTTTATCAGATCGTTTGCAAATGTTTGAATCTCTCGCATGGGTGAATTGTGGCTCACAATCTAAAAGATGCAACAGATTTTAGGGAATAGAAATTGTTCACCATCTAATTGCTGTAAGGGAGAGATAACCGACGTTTTTACCCAACTTCCGATTGCAATCAAATCAGGTTAACTCTCCCGGCATTGCAAAAGTGTCTTCATGCTGGGTGAGTTAACCTCAGAAGACTGCTTACACATTTTGAGCACAATTGTCGGTTATCTCCCCCTTACAAGTTTGCGACCATTAACTTGTAAATTAATCCCATTGTCGCAAATTGATTTTGGTTTAGACTCCTAAACAGATGGGGCATGGCTGAAATTATCAAGGCAACAAGAGGCAAATATATGCAACGGTCGAAAATCACCTGTGTAACCGGTCTGTTTTTATTTTTGATGATGGGGTTAGCTGGCACGCAAATCAATGCTCAAAATCAAACGGAGCCTCTCTGGCAAGATGTGGCGCAACACGCCGTAGCGTCTGTGCGCTCGGCCGACCGGCCGTTGCCAACCGACTATCGCCTACTCAAAGCCAACATGCTTGACCTCGAAACCTTGTTGTCACAAGCGCCCGAACAGTATTCTGGCGAGGCTCCGCTGATTCTTGATCTGCCGCTCCCATCGGGCCTTATCGGCCGGTTTGCTGTCCACTCTGCACCGATTATGGAGCCTAAACTGGCGGCAAAATATCCTCGAATTCAAACGTATGTAGTAAAGGGACTCGATGATCCCACTGCTAGCGGCCGGTTAGATTTAACCCCAGCCGGTTTTCACGGTTACATTCAATCTGTTAATGGAGATGTGTTTATCGACCCCTACGCTGGTGGTGACACCGCACACTACATCAGCTACCTGAAAAACGATGCCCAGCGGGAGTCAAAACAGTATGTGGAGCTAGCTCCAATCTTAGAAAACCAAATTGATGAACGCGTGGTCCAATCGACCCAAATTGACTTGGGTGATATTAAACGCACCTATCAAATTGCGATGTCGGCTACGGGTGAATTTGTAGAGGCACAGTGCGCCGAACCCGGTGCGGAGTGTACGTTTAACGTCCAAACTCGCGAGACCGCCTTGGCCGCCATTGTGACCGGCATGAATCGTGTGGCTCAGATCTATGAAAGAGAGTTTGCGGTCAGTTTTGTGCTGGCCGATAACACGGACGAGCTGATTTTTGTCGATGCCGAAAATGATCCATACACCACCGATGCAGACCTGTGGACCCTTCTGGCTGAGTTTGCAAATGCGGCCGATCAAGAACTGCCGGCCAACGTGTATGACTTGGGCCATGTGTTGGGTGGCGGTGAAAATGCAGGGGGTGGTTTGGCCTTTCCGTTTACCTGCGACACAACAGATTCACAACTTAAATTGACCGGCGCGTCAACGCTTGATGAGCCGGTTGGCGATCCGTTTTGGGTCGATTATGTGGCTCATGAGATCGGCCATCAGTTTGGTGCGGAGCATTCGTACAATGCTTTGGCTAGCGGATTAGACGGCGGTGCTTGCTCTGCACGAGTCGCCAGTGCCGCATTTGAACCGGCCGGGGGGACCACGATCATGAGCTATGCGGGCATTTGCGAAAGCCAAAATTTGCAGACCAACGTGGATGCGATGTTCAACGCCGGGTCATACACACAAATTGCGGCGCACATCACACAACAGCAGGGGGCAGGCTGTGAGGATCAGATCATAACCGGAAACAGCGCTCCCACGGTTGACGCGGGTGAGGATTTTAGGATTCCGCGTGACACTCCGTTTAAGCTCACGGCCGTTGTGGAGGATGCGGAGCAACCGGCCGCAGAGCTAACTACCTCTTGGGAACAATACTCGCTGGGTTCTGCTTGGACGTTTGATTCGATCTTGCCTAATTCCGATCAGGAGGATGGGAACTCCCGGCCGATTGTGCGGGTGTTTGCGCCCACGAGTAGCCCAGAACGGATAGTGCCCCGTCTAGAAAATATTTTAAATGGGACCTATCAAAACCCCGGCGAAGATTTGCCCAGCATTAGCCAAGTGATGACCTTTAGGGCAACAGCGCGTGATAACGCGGCCGGTGCGGGTGGTGTGTCGAGCGACGACATGCGCCTGACGGTGGATCCAAACGCCGGGCCGTTCAGAGTCACGTCCCACAGCACGGCCGAGACGCTACGAACGTTTGAAACAACCGTGGTTCGTTGGGATGTGGCCGGGACCAACATGTTTCCAATTGCCTGCATCTCGGTTGATATTGCGCTATCAACGGACGGTGGCCAGACGTTTGACACGGTGATGCAGAACAACACGCCCAACGATGGGGAGTCTATAGTTTTGATACCGAGTAGCGCGGCCGGAGTCACCAGCGGCCGGATTCGGGTCAGCTGTAGCAACAATATTTTCTTTGATATCAATAAAGCAGATCTGACAATTGAAGAGGGGGAACCGATTGTCTTCACAGAGCAGATTTATCTGCCAAATGTGCGTCGGTAGGGCTTAGCTAAACTGGGCAAGTTTCGGATTTAAATCAGCTCCCTGAATTTGTATCATTTCTATCAACTGAAATAGATATTGATATAAGCAAGGAGAATGTTAAATGCGATTAAAATTTAGTGCGTTACCAACCCCAGTTGTGCAAACCATCCGCTCAGGTGGTGCTGATGCAAATGGGCTAAAAGCTGAACTGGCAGTTTCTGATGGGGGAGGCAACCCTTGTCGCCACTGCTTGCAGGATATCGAGGCTGGGCAAGAGATGCTCGTGCTGGCGTATCGGCCGTTCCCAGAGCCACAGCCGTACGCAGAAATTGGACCGATCTTTTTCTGCGCAGATGAATGTGAGCGCCATGCAGATGTCGATAGTTGCCCTGACTTGGTGCTCAAGCGGGATCAAATTTTAATTAAAGGGTATTTGGATAACGATCGCATAGCTTACGGTACGGGCAAAATTGTCCCTACTGACACAGTTGATCAAGAAGCGGCACGGATCTTAGCTAACCCCGATATTGCTTATGTGCATATGCGATCTGCAACCAATAACTGCTACTTTGCCCGAATTGAGCGAGGGTAGAATCAAAAAACCTCGTAGGTTTTTAAAACCTACGAGGTTTAAAAGGTTAAGCCCCACGCAACAAATCTTGAGAAAGCCCTACATGCTTGCGTCTCAACCACTCAACATCAACCGTTT
>JAHDGV010000994.1 GCA_020631655.1 Chloroflexota bacterium
CCCAAACCCCAAACCCCAAACCCCAAACCCCACTATTTGAGGTCCAAACAACTATTTAGAGGGCGAATTTAAAAATAAACAAAAATGACCGACGACACCTCCAAATGCGTAATCATCAGCACGGGCAGTTCATCATGCAAAATCGGCCTGGGCAACGAAGACTACCCCCGCCTCAACGAGCCCTTCATCTACTCCCAAATCGACACAGAAACCATCGACAGTAAACCAACCCATCCCATTAACCCTAGAAACCCCCGTTTGCTACGGACGGCAAGTCCTGGAGCAGAACCTGGCCTACCAAAACATCATGGTCCAGGGCCGGATCCAGGACTGGGACCGGGCGCAGGGGTTTTGGCAGAAAATCATATGCGAAGACATGTCTCAGGATTTGAGTGAAAAGGCGGTGATTACCAACTTCTACCCGCATGAAAACAAGTTCTCGAAGGAACAATCGCTCAATGTGTTTTTCGAGACCTTCCATGTGCCGTTGTACTTTTCTGTTTGCAATTCTTTGCTGATCATGTACGCATCGGGCAAAATCAACGGGATAATTCTCGACTCGGGCGAGGGGGTCACATCGGTGGTGCCCATTTGCGACGGGTCGATTATGAACTTCGCCCAAACTACCAACGATTTGGCCGGAGATTACTTGACCAAGATCCTCTTGAAAGAGCTGCTTAAAATCAATTCTAAAAATCTTCAAGTTGAAGGGGGCAGCTCGGGAATGAATTACTTGTTGGCCAAAGATTTAAAGGAAAAGTACTTGCGTATTTCGATGAACTACGAAAAAGATGTCAAGGAACTCGGCGCGCCCGGGACGAAGTCGCTAATGACGAATATCAATGAAGTGGGCAATAATTCGACAATGGTGACTTTGCCGGATGGCTCGGCACTGCAGTTGGGGCACTTGAGCGTCAAAGTGCCTGAAACTATATTTCGGCCGGAGACCTTCGGATTGACGAACCCGGGCGTGCATGAAATGGTCTACGACTGCATCATTAAAAACGATTTGGACGTGCGACGACAGCTTTGTCACAATTTGATTATTTCCGGCGGGAACACGTTGTTTTCGAATTACAATGAGCGGATGCAAAGGGAACTCGGGTACTTGCTTCCCTCGATTTTGAAGACCAGATGTATCACCGTCAGTGACCGTTTGTACAGTCAATGGCTGGGAGGAGCTATTGTGTCCGCGTTGTCGATTTTTCAGCCGATGTGGATTACTCGGGCAGAGTATGACGAGTGTGGCCCGTCGGTGATTCATCGCAAGTGTATTTAAAGGTGATTGTGGGATGAGCCTTAATTGAGAGAATCGG
>JAHDGV010000995.1 GCA_020631655.1 Chloroflexota bacterium
GGCTCATCCCCAAAAAAGTCCCATGCCCACATAAAATTACACCCGGCCGCTTTTGCCGCACCCTCATCCTCTGGCCGATCACCGATGTAAATGGCGTTTGCCGGATCAACACCGTGCTCATCGATGTGAGCGAGCAACATACCCGGATTTGGCTTGCGATAGTCGGGCGACCAAAACGGATCAGCTTCCCGGCCGTGTGGGATTGGGGCCCACGACTTATCCCACTTCATGTAATATTGAAACGCAATTTTAAACGGTAGCTCTTGCCCGATATTTTCAAGGATGCCTTCAATGCGGTCTAGAACCCCTTGCTCAGTTGGATACTCATCAAACGGCTTACGTTTGGCTTTGCGATAGGCGCGGTAGCCAACACCACCTTGATTTGTGGCGATGGCGAGCTTGGCGCCGTCATTGATGAGTTCGGTTAAGCGTTCTTTCCGGCCGGGGAGCAGGTCTGTTTCGTCAAGGTTGCACAGCGTCCCGTCGATGTCAAAAATGTAGAGGGTCAGAGCGTTCATGGGTTGAATGGTATAGCGAATCGGGATAAAGGAAAGGGGTTTGTCTAAATAGCTGCTATCCGCCCATTCAAAGTTCATGAACGTTGATTGACTTTTGCCCTTGCGGAGCCGAAAATTGACCCATGAGTTTCACCAACCCGTGGGCATTGTTAACCCTACTCGCCATACCCCTTGTCGTGTGGTTGGGTATGCCCCGTGCCACAAGCGTGAGACGCACACGAGATTGGACCAGCGTGGCTCTGCGCAGTTTGATTTTGCTGTTGTTGGCCCTGTCGCTGTCAGGTGCGCAAACGGTACGCAATGCAGACGAGCTGGCCGTTGTCTTTTTGGTTGATGGCTCAGATTCCATCACTGCAACCCAAGCGGCTAAAGCTGAAGAGTTTGTGCAAAGCGCCATCGAAACGATGCAACCGAACGATTCGGCCGCGGTGATTGTCTTTGGGGCTAATGCGTTGGTCGATCGGCCGATCTCGTCTGTGGCTGAGTTGAGCCAAATCTCATCGGTGCCGCAGACGTTACACACCGATATTGCTGAGGCGATCCGATTGGGCCTTGCTCTTTTTCCGGCCGGTGCCGCCCGCAGACTCGTCATCCTAAGTGATGGGGCTGCCACCATTGGGGATACCGACGCGGCCGCCCGTTTAGCCCAAGCCAACGGGGTTGAAATTAGCTATGTGCCGCTTTTGCGCGACGAAGCCAGTCGTGAAGCATGGTTGACCAACGTTAATTCACCCACACGCGTGGCCCAAAACGAAATATTTAATATCGACATTACGGCTGAAAGTTCTATCGACAC
>JAHDGV010000996.1 GCA_020631655.1 Chloroflexota bacterium
CTCCAGAAGCACAGACGTTTGACATGATCCTGTTTCATGACCTTGAGGTTTATCGAGTCCCAATTACCGTCACGTTCTCAGAAAATCCAAGATATAACCCCAAACTATTAACCGGACCGGTCAATGCAATAAGCATCAATAACTCGGCCGATGTCATTTTTACAGGGGTTGCTATTTCGGTTGATAACAAAACGACCAATGGTTTCTTATACGGGTCTGCCGTTGTGACAGTAGGATCATGGCTAAAGGGAGAAGGGCCTGAGCAAATCACATTTGGTCGCTATGGAGACGGCGCAGACTGTGCAGAAACTATCGAGCTCAATCAGCCGTATATCTTCTTTTTAAACGAAAATGGAGGGCGCTATTCAGGTGTTCCAACCAATGGATACGGCGTAACAAAAATTCCTTATTCACAACATAATGTAGATGGAATTCTTGAAGTTGTAGGGCAAGAACCTGTTGTTTTTGAATCAATCGAATCGATATTTACACGACTTGAGAAAAACGCTGAGTCAAAGGAGGCGCAACCCATAGCTGATCCGATCAGTTCAATGCAATTGATTTTCTACTCACTCCGATCATCAATCCTTTTTTGGATATGCCTTGCAGTAATCGGCGGAATCTTCTTGATGGCCATACTCCGCCGCTACGGCCGCATTCGGTAATCATCAAACCCAAATAGATTAAATTTCCTAGGATTCCCCTTTGTATTACTCCCCATAACAATTTATAGTGATGGCTGGTCTAATTTTCAACGTTACCCTCCAGCATCACTATGTCAAAATTCAAACTTATTTCATCGATTTGTGCCACAGTCGGCGCCGTAATTACACTCAGCTACCTTAGCGTTACCGAAGCTTGGTTAACGCCCGGAGCTATCACCAAAGCCCCAGAAAACGAGCCCCATAACGTGATTCTGCTTATTGCGGATGATTATGGTGTAGACATGGCACAGCTTTACAACGACCCTGCGGCCGATTTACCACCAACACCCAATCTAAACGCATTAATGGATGATGGTGTGCTGTTTGAAAACGCGTGGACCAACCCGATCTGCTCCCCAACCCGAGCCGCCATGCTCACCGGCCGCTACGGCTTCCGCACAGGCATCGGCAACACCGTCAGCAACTCTGGAACACCTGGTTTACCGTATGCGGAATTTGTTTTGCCAGAAGCGATCACCGCAGGCTCTCCGTTTACCCACACCCACGCCAACGTGGGCAAATGGCATTTAGGAACCGCCGCCTTGGGAGGCCGCTTCCACCCAACCAATACCGGCTACGATCACTTTTCCGGGCTACTCAGTGGCGGCCT
>JAHDGV010000997.1 GCA_020631655.1 Chloroflexota bacterium
GGCACCATCGGAGAAAACATTGCGTATGGCAAATTGAACGCCAGCGAGACTGAGATTTGGGAGGCGGCCGAGCGGGCTCAGTTGGACGAGTTTATCCGCAATCAGCCAAATCAAATGGAGACGGTTATTGGGGAACGGGGTGTAAAGCTGTCGGGCGGGCAAAAACAGCGGCTGGCCATCGCCCGCATGTTTTTGAAAAATCCACCCATCCTTATTTTGGATGAGGCGACTTCGGCCCTTGACACCGCCACAGAAGTAGCGATTCAGCAGGCATTAGTCGAGCTTTCGAAGGGGCGCACCACGCTGGTGATTGCCCATCGGCTGGCCACAATCAAAAATGCGGATCGAATTGTGGTGGTCACGGAAGATGGCATTCATGAAGAGGGGTCACACGAGGAGTTGTTAGCGGCCGGGGGGATGTATAGCCAGCTCCATCAGGCTCAGTTTGGGGTTGTATAACCTACGATGTAGAAGGGTAAGTTAAGAAAAGATGCACAGGGTCCCCACTATGTTAAACTGCGTCAACCACATGCAGAAATGGCTTAAAGACGCGGCCGGCAGGTTTGAACCCGCCTAACTGCTAACTCCCACTGAGGTGGATGTTGTTTGGCAAACTTCTTAGGTATGTTGAGTTGTTCATGAGATATCCGTCCAATTTATCCGTTGACTTTGAGCAAAGTGATTTTAATCCGTTTCGATTGACTGACGCTCAGATTTGCTAACAACTAAACAGACCATCAGCTATGAAACTGATCACAGATTGACGCTAAAAGAATACGATCCAGAATCAATCGATGATTTTTTCAATCAAAATATCAAGTATAATCTAAAGGACAACGAAAAATTTAAATTCATTGAAGCAAACGTTTAAACAATCTTATGGAAGAGATGGGAACATTTGGCGACCTACTGAGCAACTACAGAAAGCGCACAAAAGACTCGCAAAATAATCAAAAGTCGTTATCACAAAAACGATTTTCACAAGAGCTTGAAACATTAGGGGGCTTTAGCTTTACCTACGGCACAGTTAGCGGCTGGGAACGCAACATAATCCAGATTGCGCCAGACAGTCGGCTTCTTCTTCTGACCATTCTCAGGGTTTTGTTCCGCTACAAAGGGCTCAATCAGCTTGAGGAGGCGAACGAGCTACTGCGCTTAGGCGGTCACATGCCGCTCAACGATGCTGAAGCCGCAAAACTAAATCCCGGCTGGCAACGGAGCAAACCGATCACATACAGAATGAAGGTAGCGAGCCACGAAATTCAGCGGGCCGCCTTGCCCCAACTGCTGGCCCTGCAGGGTAAAGATGG
>JAHDGV010000998.1 GCA_020631655.1 Chloroflexota bacterium
TCTTTTTAGACATGAATGAACCTTCGCTTCTGAATTGGGATTAAGTTGATGCGAGACAGAACTTTAATGTTAGCGATGGGTGCAACATTCACGCTTATAGCCTTATTGTTTGTGGCATTAGCTATTATGTGGCCAAATTTGGGAGTAGGTAGAGGCTCCCAATACAGACGGGAATATACTTTTATTGCTAAACAGCATTTGATGAATGGTGAAGTTTTTGAGTCTGCAAAATGGATTTATCGGGCTGGAAAATGGGGCATTCAAAGCGAGATTAAATGGATTCAGTTGCAAGATGATATTGAATCCTTCCAAAGTCTTATTGATAGCAAAAATTATATTGAAGCAGATTCAGTCTGTCTTGAAGTTCGGAGCATATTTGAGCATGGTCCGGGGCCAGCTATCTGGGAAAATTTTAACGAGGATTGCTGGAATGCATCAGACATAGCATTTAACGAAAAAATCCAGTTTTGCCGTGATAGTGGTTTTGAGTCGCCGCAGAATCCAGAGGCTATGGTGCTACAGAGTTACTTTTCTTCTTGCGAAGAGTTGTGGAAGTTAGCAAATCAGTAGTTGAGTTATTCGATCACCCAAACTTCTTCTTCCACTCATAGAGCTTGTTAATCGCTTCAAGCGGCGTCATCGTTGTGATGTCTAACTCCCCCAACTCATCCAAAATCGGGCTCGCCTCAGGGAACAGGGCCACCTGCTGAGCCTGTTTCAGGTGTGAAGGTTCCACCGACGTGGTGACCGCATTGGCTTCCAAATCCTGCAAAATCTCATTGGCTCGCTGGACCACATCACGCGGCATTCCGGCCAGCTGCGCCACATGAATCCCAAACGATTTTTCGGCCGACCCTCTGACCAACTCGTGCAAAAAGACGATATTCTCTCCCTCTTCCGCCACGGCGATGCTGTAGTTGACCACCTGCGGGAGCAAATCGGCAAGGCCGGTTAGCTCATGGTAGTGGGTGGCAAACAGCGTGCGCGGCTTGAGGCGCGGGTGATTGTGCAAATATTCGATTATCGCCCACGCAATGGAGAGCCCGTCGTAGGTGCTGGTGCCACGGCCGATCTCGTCCAAAATCAGCAGACTTCGATGGGTCGCATGGTTCAAAATCTCGGCTGCTTCCACCATCTCTACCATAAAGGTTGAGCGCCCCGCATGTAGCTCATCATGCGCCCCGATGCGGGTGAAGATGCGGTCTACTAATCCGATTTCAGCGCTGTCGGCCGGGACAAAGCTACCCATCTGCGCCATGAGCGCAATCAGGGCCACCTGGCGCAAAATCGTACTTTTACCCGCCATAT
>JAHDGV010000240.1:0-3824 GCA_020631655.1 Chloroflexota bacterium
TTCCGGCTGTTTGGCGGCCGGGATTTAGAGAAAGAGGCGCAAGCCGATATCGACTTTTACCTCGACTATTTCCCGTTTGAAAACCAGGAAGGGCACGCACTGTCGGCCGGTGAGAAGAAACTGCTAGATATCATTCGCTGTTTGTTGCTTAAGCCAAAGTTCTTGCTGATGGATGAGCCAACGGCCGGATTGCCTCACGATCTGACCAAAAAGGTGATGGAGCTGATGCAGAAAAAGGCGGCCGAAGAAGGGCTGTCGATTTTGATCGTTGAGCACGATCTGGATCTGATCTGGGAAGTGTGCGAATACGTCCACTTTTTGGCCGAAGGTCAGCTGATGGCTCAAGGGACACCAGAAGAGATTCGGAACAACAAGATGGTGGCTGAAAAATATATGGGGACAACCGATGTTTAAAGCAGAAGATATTCGTAGTGGGTACGGTGAAGTTGTTGTTCTGCAAGGGCTCACCTTTAATGTCGAAGATGAAATTTTCGCTGTGTTGGGGGCCAACGGGGCGGGGAAAAGCACCTTGCTCAAAACCATCGCCAAACTGTTGCCGCTCATGACCGGTAGCTTGGCCTTTGACGGGGGGGATGTGACCCACGTTCCCGCCTATGAACTAGCGACCGAAGGATTGGCCTTTGTGCCGCAAGAGCACAATGTGTTCCCTGATCTAACGGTGGCGGAGAACTTGTCTTTAGGCAGTTTGATTGGCAAACGGACAAAGGAAGAGCGGCTTGAAGAGGTTTATGATCTGTTTCCGGTGATTCCGGATCGGTTGCACCAAAAAGCGGGTACCCTGAGCGGGGGCGAAACGCAAATGGTCGCCATCGGCCGGGCGTTGATGCAAGAGCCAAAGCTGTTGCTACTCGATGAACCAACGGCCGGATTGGCCCCACTTTACGTAGACAACCTGTTTGCTAAGATCAAAGAGATCCATGAAACGAAAGGGGTGTCGGTGATATTGGCTGAGCAGAACGCGGTGAAAACCTTGGCTATTTCAAACCGGGCGATGATCTTGAGTTTGGGTGAGATTTTCACGATTGATGACAGTGAAAATGTGAATCTAGATATGCTGAAAGAGGGGTATCAGATTTAGTTTGGATCAGTTGATCTAACTATCTTTCTAGTTCGTACACGAGAACCTTGTGCGGCCAAGTTGCATTTTGCAATTCGGCCGTGCGAGGTTTTTTGTTTTCGATGTATGACGGGCATTTTGGGGAGACGTTTCACCACATTCTGTAATTGATTAACTCTTAATTCAGAATAGCCTTGTGTTCATTGACTTTATGCATGGCCACTATAAACTTTTGGGATTCGTATGCTTGAAAAAAGTGAAAATAAATATGTTGATCCCTTAATTGCCATAGCCATATTAATTTTTGGCTACTGGTTCCTAATACAAAATGACGAGTTTATATTTGTATCAGATGCGCAGTGGGCAACGCATATTTATGCCAGCATCGTCTATGACGGCAACACAAGTCTAACGGAGTTTGAGCCTTCACTTGAGGCTCAAAACTACTTCGCCGTTTTCCCATATGATGGAGAAACCTATTCATACTTCCCTTTGGGAACCCCGGTTGTAGCAACCCCTGTCCTGTTTGTGCTAGATAGATTTGTTTTAGATTACGAGCGGGCCAACATATACGAGCACCTAAAATCAACCCATTATTTCATGGCTGATGAAACAAACAACAGGCTTCATCTGCTCACAGCCTCGTTTTTTGTCGCATTAAGTGCGGTGGTTCTGTATCTTATCGGCCGATACTATCTTTCAATCCCGCTTAGTCTGGTTTTAGTCACGGCGTTTATTTTTGGGACAACGGTCTACTCAACGGCTAGTCGAGCCTTGTGGCAACACGGCCCCTCTGTGCTGTTTTTGGCACTGACTCTTTGGCTCATTGTGCGCACTGAAAATGGGAAAAAAGGGATCGCTTTTGCCGGTTTGACTGTGGCGATTGCATACATTATCCGGCCGAGCAACAGCCTTGCCGTCCTCTTTGTATCGCTCTACATATTGATCTTCCACACAAAATATTTATTTAGATATTTAGCGACAAGTGTGCCAATCGCACTCCTGTTTTTTGCTTACAACTATTCAGTATTAGATGCCCCTTTCCACCCTTACTACATCGCCTCACGCTTAGGCATCACCCCCACTTTTGTTGAGGCA
The DNA here is from genome assembly GCA_020631655.1 of Chloroflexota bacterium. GTDB lineage: Bacteria > Chloroflexota > Anaerolineae > Promineifilales > Promineifilaceae > WTJY01. The sequence continues at coordinate 2,177 of JAHDGV010000240.1, forward strand.
CTTGCCGGGAACATTATTAGCCCAGCCAGAGGCCTTTTTATCTTTTCACCGTTTTTAATCGCTTTACCCGCATTGATTATTTACGCGGCATGGCAACGGAAACTAAAACCACTTGAGATCATCTTGATCATCATTGTTGTGTTGCACTGGGTATCAATCTCCATGTTTGGCCACTGGTGGGGCGGTTTTTCCTATGGGCCAAGGTTCTTTACAGACATGGTTCCAATCATGTTTGTTTTGATGGCAAGCACTCTGTCAACGTATCTGGAATCTAATCAGCGAACCAAACTAGTCAACGGAACCTTAGCTTCGGGATTTCTAGTCCTTTCCGTTTGTAGTATTACGATTCATCATTGGGGGGTAATCTATCAAGAAGGCAGGCATTGGAACAGTCAACCGGCCTCGGTTGACCTATTCCCTGAGAGGATTTGGCACTGGGATGACATTCAGTTTTTGAGACCGTTCAACCCGAATGTAGAACCTGCAGTTTCCTTATCTGCATTAACAACGGAAGAAGACCAAACAACGATGACATTGCAGGTCTCAAACTCAAGCCAAGATATTCGTTTTTGGGAAGTATGGTTGGTTGATGGGGTTCAGATAGTTGAGAAGGATCAGTTTAAATTTACTGAGCTTGATAACAAAGATTTGGTTGCAAGATTTCACCATGCCCTGTCACCAAGCACTTCATATTTGCTGGATGTTCAATTCCCAAGCTCAATGGTTACATCTGGCAATTTTCTGATGAAGATACGGTCGTACGATGAGGAAAACGAATTAGTTGGGGAGAGGTATGTGCCTTTAGCCGTTAACCCGGCCGAGCAAACTGTAAGTTACGGACTAGAGTTTCCTGTAGGTCAGTTGCAATATGGTCAAGGGTGGTATCCGGTAGAGCAAGCGGGTGACTTTCAGTATCGCTGGTCAAAATCACCGTCAAAAATCTATGTTAAGGCTGAAGCCGATCAGCAAGTCCAGCTTGATATGGTTTTTGGCGAGATGTATGACACCGAAGTGGAAAACGGCAAAGGGCGTTCAGGGAAGTTTGTTTTAACCGATGCAAACGGGGGGCAAACGGAGTTCGATGCTGAAATTGGGCTACCGGTATCTGTACCGGTGGAGCTACAAGAAGGGGTAAACGAATTGAGCTTGAGCTTGGTTTCTGGAAATTTTTCGCCCAATGCATTGAACGAAGCTGATTCGGATCGGCGAGTGCTTAGCTTTATTTTGAGTAGCTTAGCTATTCGATAGATTAAACCTTATACCAATCCTCAACGGCCGCATCGATCATCTCCCGGGTCATCGTTTTTTCCATCTTTTCAATGATGCGATTGACCTCGGCCGGTGTTGCATGCGGCTCACTGGCGATATTTTCCAGGTCATAGACCGACCCCTGTGGTTTTAGATCTAAGTCTACGTGGAGCGTGCGGGTCGGCCGATGCTTGAGCAGATGCTCAAATACCCCAGCATAGGCGGCCGGTTCATAAGGGATGTCGCCTTCCAAATCAAACGGTTCAATTAGCTCTAACTTAGCCGCCAGCTTAAACGTCTGCTCCCAATTTTCTTTAAGCACTTGTGGCTCAGCGTCTTTCACTTCCTTCTCGTTTCGTGGATTGGCGATCGATGCTTTGCGAGCGTCTTCAATCTTTTG
>JAHDGV010000240.1:3924-8082 GCA_020631655.1 Chloroflexota bacterium
TATCTCACTTTACCCATGTTGCGGAAGCGGTCAATGCTTGGTACTTCACCAACTGGAACTTCGATGATGGTTGGCAGATCAGATTCAAACCCTTGTTGCATCGCCACGCGACATTCATCGAGTGTGTTGGCACGTACCCCATTGGCACCAAAAGATTTCGCCATTGCTACAAAATCCGGATTCACCAGATCAGATGCGATCACTTTCCCATCGTACAGCCCTTTTTGCATTTGCTGAACGTTGCCATAGGCGTTGTTGTTAAACACAAGCGTTACCAATCCAATTTTATGCTGAACGGCCGTGGCTAGCTCCTGCATCGTAAACATAAATCCGCCATCACCCGCAATGGATACAACCGGCTTGTCTGGCATCGCAACTTTCGCTCCAAGTCCAGTTGCAAAACCGTATCCCAAGGTGCCCTGATAGCCGGTTGAAATATAGGTACGGGGGTGATACGTGGGGTACATGATGCGAGACGCAAAACCAACTTGGGTTAGCTCATCAAGGAAAATCCCATCTTCACCTAGCTCTTGGCGAATTAAACGCAGGTAACTCCCCTGCATTTCTAAAAAGGCGGTATCGGCCGCCCACTGTTGCTTAATCGCCTGCATCTCTTCTTTTATTGATTCTCTCTCGCTGTTGTAAACGGCCGTGCGCTCTACGAGGAGGGGTAGCACCTCTTCTGCTTTTGCGGTGATGGTGAGATCTGGTTTTACATGTTTGCCGTGTGCAGTTGGGTCCACATCAATCTGGATAATTTTTAAGTTGTCGTCTTTGCCCCATTTGGCCGGAACCCGCAGGTTTGTGCCAACAGCGAGCACCAAGTCGGTCTTTTTCCAATACTCATGGCTTGGCGGCAGATTCAGGCTTAGGTGGTGGCGAGCATCCATAATTCCCCGACCCGTTCTATAGCCGATCACCGGTGCTTGGAGCGCTTCGGCCAATGCTCGAATCTCTGCGCTGACTTCGAGTGCTCCGGTACCGCAGTAGATCATGGGGTACTTAGCATTTCCCAGCCAATCGGCCGCTTTTTCGACTCGGTCTGTGTCAACCACAGGGTTAAAGGGTGGGGCGATGGCAACGTCCAAGTCAACGGCTCGTTTGCTACTCAACACATCCATCGGAATCTCAAGAGCGGTTGGCCGCGGCCGACCCGAATCCATTTGGCGGAACGCCTCACCGATCAGCAGCGGGGCTTCGGCCGGAGAGTTAACCCGTTCGGCCCATTTGGTCAGCCGTTTCATGATCCCAAGCTGGTCATTGATTTCATGCAATACACCAAGCTCTTGACCAATGGTGTGGGTAGGGATTTGCCCAGATAAACAGAGCACTTTTGCGTTTAGCCCATATGCGGTAGCCAATGCGGCCGAAGAGTTTAAAAAGCCGGGGCCGGGGACAATGCTGTAGACGGCCGGGCCGCCAGTTGCCATCGCATAGCCTAACGCCATGTAAGCGGCCCCTTGCTCATGACGGGTGTGAATCACCCGAATCTGATCCTGATGATCATAAAGCGCGTTGTACAGCCAATCATTTTGTACCCCAGGTAGCCCGAATAGAGTGGTAACCCCATTGGCAATGAGTGATTTCACTACAGCTTCGCCGCCAGTCATTTTTTGCATATGAATAAATCCTACTCGTTGAATTGTGCCAAACGGCGGGTTCTGCCGTTTCGTGTTTTTGATCCTTCTATTGTCTGTATTTTTATGTTTGTGGCAAATCTGCTTGCAAACTAAATTAAACAAATTTCTTGAATGAGCAAATTAAATTTTGCTTTATGATAAATATGCAAAATAAAAGTTTGAATCAGTTCGTTTTGCAAAATGATGCATTCCTGTGCCCGATCCTCGATTGTTTCTAAATCAAATCTTAACTCAACAGGGGTACTATTTTTCATGCAGAATTAACGACCCCATCAGCCCAATGGTAAGCTAATTAACAGACCATTAAATTTAGGAAGAAGTGGTGAAAGTTTGAGCCTATATCATGTGTTAAATACTTTACAGTGCGCAGTCACATCCTAAATTTTATACACCAAAACTGAGGACCCTTTTTGCAATAATGCCTTTTTTGCTCCAAGTTGCGGCCGCTTTAGATAGTGGAAAAATTCGAAAACAGAATGAAGATAATTACTATCGGTCAGATTTTGATCCGGCCGTTGATCCTAAAAACGGTTCTCTGTTTCTAGTCGTTGATGGGGTTGGGGGCAACAAGGGTGGTGCGAATGCCAGTTTGATCGCGTGTGAACAAATGTCAAAGCACTTTTTTGAACCCAAACGGCAGAAAGCCCCGTTGTCTCAACGTTTGCGAGAATCGATCATAATGACCCATCACGATATTGTGAGTGCGGGTAAAAGTACCCCTAAACTGCGCGAAATGAGCTGTACGTTTGTTGTGGTGGCCATGGCAGACGGAGAAGCGGCGTATGGCAATATGGGCGATTCAAGAATTTATCGATTACGGAAAGGAAAACTAAAGCAGTTATCGATTGACCACAGCTTGGTTCAGGAACAATTGTCGCTGGGCATGATCGATGAGGAGCAAGCTCGTAACCATCCCCATAAAAACGTGGTGACTCGCTCACTCGGTGGCATTGAGCAAAACATTCCCGACATCGCCCCTTTGGTGATTCAGCCAGATGACAGCCTTGTTTTGTGTAGCGATGGGTTGCACGGGCCGGTGTGTGATTCTCAAATTGCACAGATTGTCGGGCAGTCAAAAAATTCGGCCCAAATTGCGCACGAATTGGTAGATGAAGCCAATAAAAATGGTGGTCCGGATAATATTACTGCTATGGCGATCAAAATTTTGTCAGAGAAATCGGCATCGGGGATCACAAGGCCAACGCTGGCCATTCATGATTCTGACCATTTAAAGCCGATAGGATTAACCAATATCAAAACGCACAAGCGCGGCCGGTTTTGGGGCCTGCTTCCTTGGTGATCGCTTTTCGGCCGGTTAAAATGAGCCGATGACCGGCTTAACAACTTTAACCCCGCTACCCCCAGAAGATTGGGACCAATCGATCCAACACATTGCTCAGCGTTTAGGAAGCCCACTCAACATCCATAAACTCATTGCACACAACCCATCCCTAATGGAAGCTTATACCCCGCTCCGGTATCACGTGGTGCGTGATAGCTCCTTGTCAGATCGGCACCGGGAGATTTTGATTTTGCGCGTTGCTCATCAAATCGGCTCAGAATACGAGTGGCGCCACCATGTGGTGCGTGGCCAAGCGGCCGGACTCAGCCTAGATGAGATCGAATCTGTCCGTGCCGGAAGTGATGCACACTGTTGGTCAAGGGAGGACGCCCTGATGATCGAAGTTGTAGATCAAATCATCGCTCAGCAAGAGCTAAATGATCAGACTGCGGCCGAAATGCTCAACTTACTAGGGAAAGAGCCTTTGCTCGATGCGATATTTACAGTTGCGGTCTACTTAGCCTTAGGATCACTGTTAAAAACTTTTGATGTGGCCATTGATTAAATCGATTAAACGGTTGTGAAAAAGGCGTAAACGTATTATCATTATGCTTAACACCTAGCAATTAAATAAGCGCCCAAATTCTATGCAGAGTTTGGGCATTTTTTTTGCTAATTAAAGGAAAAAGGAAAAGCTACGAGAGAGGGCCTTTCATCCGAATGCATTTGAGGGGAAGTTTGCTCAGAGTGCATTTATCTAACAATTAGCGTGGATAAGCTTAACCATACCTGTTCGATTCTCAGATGCTCATAATATGAGCCGTTCTAAGCATCCAATCCAGCATGGCTACCGATTCGTGTCTGTAGCCGTGGCAACCTGAACCAAAGAGAACAAGGATTTCAAATGCACAATCATTCCGATTCAACCCATTCAAAACCGAATTTGAGGTCATTGCGGCCGATTATTTTGCTACTGCTTCTACTCATCTGGGGAGTTGTTTGGGTAGATATTTCAGAATCAACAAATACATCAGCGCAAGGATTCACTAATCTCGAATCGAACGTTGTTCCTCTTGAAACCCCTCCGGCAGAACCAACTAATACGAGTACATCTACGGCTACAAACACACCAACAGAGACAAGTACACCAACTGCAACAAATACGCCAGAGCCAACCGACACACCACCAGCAACAGATACGCCGGAACCAACTGACACACCACCGGCAACAGATAC
>JAHDGV010000999.1 GCA_020631655.1 Chloroflexota bacterium
CCATCGTTATCGATATAGTCCTCGCCACTTGTGGTCGATAGGTCTGAGGTGGTGTAAGCAACTTTAAAGCCATCCTCAACCGTGCCCTTCAGGGTGATATCAAATTGATATTCAGTTTGCCCGCTGTCTCCCTCATCTTGCGCTCCTCCGCCGGATAAGGTGAGCGTAGCAAAGTCGTCGTTCTTGATTTCACCAGTTTGTGAGGAAGTCCCAATTTTAATATTTGATGCGAGCGAGGTATCTGAAATTGAAAGCAACTCGACCACAAATTCTTCATCCGGCTCGATTAAACTGTCACCTTTTACAGCAACGGTAATCTTCTTGTTCTCGTTCTGTCCGCCTGTAAACGATAGTTTGCCATCGTTATCAACGAAGTCAGAACCGGCCGTGGCGGAGCTCCCAGTCGTTTTATAGCTTATATCAAATCCACCTTGAACCGGGTTATCGAGCGAAACGGTGAAATTATAATTTTTCGTGCCGCTGTCACCTTCGTTTTGGGACTGTCCGCCGCTAATTTTTACCGTGGCCGAGTCATCATTCAGAATAGTAGATGTTCCAGCATTGTTATCTAAAACAACACCGCTAGGTAGCGAAGTTTTGATATCGATCTTAAACGTTTCATTCCCTTCTACCTTCTTATCCCCTTTTACCGAAATGCTGAACTTTTGAGTCTGATTTCCGTTGACTGTAAACGTCAAGGTGCCGCTCGATTTTGAAAAATCCCCATCCGAGACTTTTGCTGTTCCATCTTTTACAACATAATCAACTGAAAATGTCTTCTGTACCGGGTTGGTCAGTTCAGCCTCAAAACTGTAGCTCACGCTTCCAGAATCTGACTCAGACTTGCTATCACCGCCGGTCAGAATCAGTTTACCCGAATCGTCGTTAATAATCGTTCCGGTCGCTACGCTTTTACCCAACTCTGCGTTGGTTGGTGCGGATAATTGAACCGAGAATGTCTCATCTGATTCAATGATGTTATCCCCTTTAATTGTTACGCTGATCTGTTTTTCGAGCGGACCACCCAGAGGGAAACTGACGACTTGACCATTGATTGCAGTGAAATCGCTCCCGTTTGCAGTTCCGGCCGCCGTCTTAATCTGAACCGTGTTTGCATACTCATTGTTTGTCCGGGAAATCGTAAATTTCAAGCTCTTATTCCCACTATCCCCTTCAGTTATTTGAGCGTTTTCAATAGCGATAGTTGGCAGATCTGGCTCATCGGTTGGTGTCGGCTCCAGAGTCTCAGTTGCGGTTGGAATCAACGTTTCGGTTTCTGTTGGAACCAGTGTCTCCGTTTCCGTTGG
>JAHDGV010000241.1:0-3406 GCA_020631655.1 Chloroflexota bacterium
CCATCTGGGTCTGCTAGGTTTGACACAACGGTCACATTCTCAAAGTCGGCCGGGAGGTCAAAGGCGTTTGCCTTAGGCAGCAGTGTCGTAAACAACAGGGCGGAACAAACGGCAAACAATCCCAAAAACTGAGTTAATCGATTCATGATTAAACATCCTTTATCAAACGGGTCAAAGTTGGACCGAGTATAGAAATCCCGCTGATATTGGCAGTGCACTGCTTAACAATTTGCAATTGTCATGTTTCGTGCTTCAATGGGTCAACCCACACGACCCAATAACGGGGACAACCGGCCTGTGAAAGGAAGAAAAGAATGGCTGAGATAGAGCAACCTCGATTTCAAGACCGCTTTACAGATTTTCAGATCCTACTGTTCGTTGCGGCCGTGCGGTTTGTCATCCACTTGCTCGCCAACAATAAATACGGCTTTCATCAAGATGCGCTGGCGTTTTTAGCCAACGGGCAACAGCTGGCGTGGGGGTATGTCGCTTACCCACCGCTTACCCCGTTTATCGGCCGGATTGGACTCGAGCTATTCGGCCCATCGCTGGTGGGGATCAAAGCGTTTGCGGCCGGGGCTCAGTGCATTGCTATGGTGTTTACCGGGCTCATGGCCAAAGAGTTTGGCGGCGGCCGAATGGCCCAAGTTATCGCATCAGTTGCGGCCGGGATTGGGATCATGTCGCTCGGCATGTCCACCCTCTTCCAATACATCACCTTCGACTATCTGTGGTGGGTCCTCATCTTTTACTGCCTCATCCGCCTACTAAAAACAGAAAACCCGGGCTGGTGGATCGGGGTCGGCATTTTTATCGGGCTGGGGATGATGACCAAATACACGATGGCGTTTTTGCTTCCCCCACTTGTGCTTGTTGTGTTGCTGGTTCCACAGCTCCGCCGTGATCTGACATCTGTCTGGTTATGGATCGGTGTTGGTGCGTCGATTTTGATTGTGCTACCCAACTTTATTTGGCAAGTACAGCACAACTTCATCACCCTAGATTTTTTGAACTACATCAGCGCTCGTGACCGGGATATGGGGCGGGCAGACGGCTTTTTTACCCAACAGTTGTATGTCAATCTCAATCCGGTTACGTTGCCTGTGGCCATCGCTGGCGTCTACTTTTATTTCTCTGAACAGGGGAAAAAGTTCCGGCCGCTCATTTACCTATTTTTCGGGGTCTTACTTTTGTTTGCTGTTGCCCAAGGCCGCTTTTACTATGCGGCTCCGCTGTACCCGATGCTACTCGCGGCCGGTGCGGTTGTGGGGATTGATTGGCTGAACACAAAGAACTCAATAGCCCAAAAGCGGATCACAAGGACGTCGATCGGTCTTTTGGTGGTTGGTGCGATTATTGGTGGCTTTATCTTTGTGCCGGTTGCGCCGGTACAGTCGGCCGCTTGGACCATCGCCAACGATATTCATGACAACTACTACGATCAAATCGGTTGGGAAGAGCTGGTGGAAATTACGGCTGAAATCTACACGAAAGAAAGTGAGTCGACCGAAAATCTAGCGATCATGACATCCCACTACGGCAGTGTGAGTGCCTTTCACATTTACGGGTCAGGGTATGACTTGCCAACCGCCATCAGCCCGGTGAACGGATTTTGGCTACGCGGCTACGGCTCCACCTCGCCAGATGGGGTGCTGACCATTGGGTATCAGCTTGATCAGATGGAGACACACTTTTCAGATTGTAAATTGGTCGGCCGGGCCGAAAACAAATACGGCATCGAGAAACCTAATCCCGAAATTTATTTGTGCCAAGGTAACAAAGCCAGTTGGGACTCAATTTGGGAAGAACTACAGCGATTTAGCTAGCTGAGGCCCTGGTCCTACAAACCTCGTAGGTTTTCTATAGCAAACAAGTCGCCCCTACTACCAAACGAAAACCTACGAGGTTTCATGTAAACGCAGGCTGGTGTCGGTGCTAAGCCTAGCGCTAGATTCCTGCCTTCGCAGGAATGACATCTTTCACAACAAAGTTGGGAACTAAATCAAATCTGAACCAAATCTTGCGCAAACCTCAGAAACTCCCGACTAGACTCCCTATAAGTCGTTGAACAACAGCGGCTTCACCAAAAAGGAAATTTATACAGGAGAAACAATATGAAAAAACAATTTATAATTATTATGGGACTTGCAAGCTTACTCACGCTTTTGGCCGCTTGTGGTGGCGGCGCTCCCGCCGGTGACAACTTATCTGAAACAACGGCCGACACAACCGGCTCAACCCAATTCCAAATGGATGCATGGGCTGACAACTGGTTCGCCGCCTACTTGGGCGAAGACCTGATTGTTGAAGACTCAGTCTCAATCACAACAGAGCGTTCGTTCAACGCAGAATCTGTAACGTTTAACGCAGACTACCCGCTTGAGCTCAACTTTATCCTCAAAGATTTTAAAGAAAACGACACCGGCCTTGAATACATCGGTGCCAATAACCAGCAAATGGGTGACGGCGGTTTTATCATGCAGTTGACCGATCTGAGCACGGGTAACGTTGTGGGTGTCACCAGTTCTGATTTCGCCTGCACGGTAATCCATGAAGCGCCGCTCGATAAATCATGCGAATCTGAATCTAACCCGGTGGCCGGTAGCGGCGCTTGTGACTTTATTGATTTAGGTGAGCCTGACGGCTGGAAAGCATCTGGATTTGATGACAGCGGTTGGACCGCCACAACCGTACACTCGGCCGCTGATGTTGATCCTAAACAAGGGTATGATGAGATCAGCTGGGACTCGAGTGCCGATATTATCTGGGGACCAGACTTGGAAACAGACAACACAATTTTGTGCCGGGTGACGATTAATCAGTAACTCGTATCACATTTATCGAGAAAGACTTCATAAGTCTAAGTGAAAAGGCCCCAAGGATATTCAAATTCTTGGGGCCTTTTTTGTTGAAACGAATTGGAAACAGAGATTGGCTAAACTGTTGTTAATTCAGTCGTTAACAGGCTGAAACCGACAAACAAAACGATTAAACAAAACAAGGAACAAACCTAATGGATTACAACAGCTACGAATGCACGCCCCTCTTTTCATACGATCTTTCACGCACCGCTATCCGTCACATGAAGGCAGATGCAAATCAACGTGAACGCCATGGGTTTTTATCTTCTCAAGAACCTAACAAGACAAACAAAGGCTCAAAACTAACGTTTGGCCAAAGAATTTTGGTGGCGGTTATCAGTTGCTTATAGCCTCAAATTGCATATTGCCGGCCGAGGGTTGAAACCCTCGGCTAACAAAAGAAACCTGATGAATCAGGTCCCAAAGCAGATTAGCCCGATTCATCGGGCTTTTTGTTTTAACAGCAGGATTAATCCTGCGGAGCCAACCCAACATTGTCCCCTAAAACAAGCTGGCTATACTTCTTTAGCCATGACCATCGACAC
>JAHDGV010000241.1:3506-5161 GCA_020631655.1 Chloroflexota bacterium
GTGATTTTTACCCGCAAGGTGGCCACGTCGGGCCAGTTCACAGATGTGGCTCTGGAGCTGTGCCACAACCTCATCTATTCAGAAACGGGTGCGGCCGAGGATTTGGTACAGAAGGGGATCGGCTGGGCACTAAAAGATCTGATGAAAGCGGACAAAGAGCGAATTTTAGACGTTGTGCGTCAGCTCCGGCGGGATAAAATCCCAAGCACCATTACGCTGTATGCGATCCGCGATTTGAAAGGAGAGGAGCGCAAGGCGTTTTTAAGTGAAGCATGAATCTAGCAAACTTTGACATACTTAATCGAGATGAGGCTAGCCTATCTGAAACAGACGGGATGATTACCATCGCAACCAACGGGGGTTGGATGTGGAGAAAAGGGAACACCAGCAAAAATCTGTTGCTCAGCCCCCAATCCCAAACAGAGGCAACGGTTGAAATATCCGTGGAGCTTTTGCCGGTGCAAAATGGAGAACAAGTCGGCATTGTCTTGTTTGTAGATATCGACAATTACATCAAATTGGTGCGCGAAATGGTTGATGATCAGCATGTGATTGTTCTGGCGAAAGAGCTAGACGGAGAACCGAATATCGAACTGCTTTTGCCGTTTGAACCGGCGCAGGTTGACTTGACGTTAACCATCCAACCAGATGGGCTGATGGCGCACTGGAAATCGGCCGACGGTTCAGAAAGCGGCACCCAATCGTTCCCAAACTGGCTACCGGCCGGTGCAGAATTCCAAGCTGGGATCATTGCTCAGGGCGCTACTGAAAGTAACCAAGCCACAGTTTCTAGGTTCGTGGTAAACGGACAATCACACTAAAAATCACATGACTAAAAAGACTCACATGCAAACGTTGTTAGACACCCTGCCGCAAGTTGGCCGGGTTGAGTGGATCAGCATCCGCCCCGGCCGAGGCGAGCCGGTAAACGTACTCGAAAAAGCTGAGATCACGCTCGAAAACGGGTTGGAGGGGGATCGCTACGGCGGTAAAGCGGGCAGTCCTCGGCAGGTTACCCTCATCCAAAAAGAACACTTGGCGGCCGTAGGTGGCATGCTCGGCCGAGGGCCAATCGATCCGGTCATTGCTCGGCGCAACATCGTCGTTTCAGGAATCAACTTGCTGGCCCTTAAAGGAAAACAGTTCCAAATCGGTGAGGCGATTTTGGAATACACCGGCCTGTGCCACCCGTGTAGCAAAATGGAGGCCGCTTTTGGCCCCGGCGGCTACAACGCCATGCGCGGTCACGGTGGGATTACGGCCAAAGTCATCCAATCTGGCAGTGTGCAGGTTGGAGACGACGTTGCCTATTTGAGCTAAAACAGGAGGCTGTGATGGTTACAATGCACGGCTTTTTTGATCTGAAACCGAACCAAGACGAACAGGTTTTCAAAACGGTTTACGAGCAGTTTGGAGACTACTTGATCAAAGAAAAGTTGATTACTGCCTATAAAACCCATCGCCGCAGTTATGATGACAACTACGACTCGGGGCCACCAGAAACGAAATACTACATCAGCATCGATTTTGTTGATTTAAAACAGTCCCGAGACTGCTGGGACTTTATTGAACAGCACAGCCCAGAGAGCGCAAAATTGCACCGGAATGTGTTCGGCCGGATAACAAATGCGAGCTTCTTTTTGTCAGAAGATGTT
>JAHDGV010000241.1:5261-8078 GCA_020631655.1 Chloroflexota bacterium
TCAGCCTCTATCAACCAGATGGTTGATACAAGGTCAAAACGGCCGGTTGATGTTCACCAAGCCCCAAACGCCTACACTACCCCAGTGTGTTGTTAAACCATGGAGGAATCATGAACATACTCGTTTTAGGCGGGACCGGCGCAACCGGCCGATTACTCGTCACTCAACTTTTAGATCGGGGCCACCATGTCAAAACCATCGTCCGGTCAGCCGAACGCCTACCGGCCGAGGCTAAAAATCACCCAAACCTAACCGTGATCGAAGACAGCCTGCTTGATATGAGCGATGCAGAACTCATCAAATTAGTAGATGGCTGTGACGCAGTTGCATCTTGTTTGGGGCACAACCTAACATTTAAAGGGATTTATGGGCATCCGCGCAAACTTGTCACCGATGCGGTGCGACGCATGTGTTCTGTGATTGCGGCTACCAACCCCAGCCAGCCTACAAAATTTGTGCTGATGAACACCAGCGGCAATCAAAATAAAGATTTAGACGAGCAACTTTCTACGATGAATAAAGCCGTCACCGGCCTACTCCGCTTGCTCCTCCCCCCACATCCTGACAACGAACAGGCGGCCGAACACTTGCGCACCGCCATTGGGCAAGAAAATAAAAACGTGCGGTGGGTAGCAGTCCGGCCGGACGGACTCATCAACGAAGATGCCCCCAGCGAATACACAACCCATCCATCCCCCACCCGTGATCCGATTTTTAACGCAGGCAAAACCAGCCGAGTCAACGTGGCCCACTTTATGGCTGAACTCATCAGCAATGAGTCGGTGTGGCAACAGTGGCAGGGTCAGATGCCGGTGGTGTACAACGCAGGGTATGCGTAAATCATGAAAGCGATAATCAATAAAACATACGGCGATGCATCTGTTTTAGAGTTGGCACAGGTTGAAAAACCGACTCCTAAAGAAAACGAGGTTTTGATCCGAGTAAAGGCTACCGGCCTAAACAAAGCGGACTGGTTTATGCTAACCGGCCGGCCGCTAATGCTCCGGGCAGAGGCGGGTCTGTTCAGTCCAAAACGCCAAATCCTCGGCTCAGATGTGGCTGGAGTGGTCGAAGCGGTTGGCACTAGTGTCACCCGTTTTAAAGTGGGCGATGAAGTCTACGGCGATTTGTCTGAAGACGGCCGGGGCGGCTTGGCCGAGTATGTGTGCGCCCCCGAAACTGTGCTGGCGCACAAACCATCTAGCCAAACGTTTGAACATGCGGCCGCGGTCCCCATGGCCGCCATGACGGCTTTGCAAGGCTTGCGAGATACCGGCAACATTCAGGCTGGACAACAGGTGCTGATCAACGGCGCATCTGGCGGGGTTGGCACCTACGCGGTGCAAATTGCTAAAGCGATGGGGGCCGAAGTCACGGCCGTGTGTAGTTCCGCGAAAGTTGAGATGGTGCGAGGAATTGGGGCCGATCACGTCATCGACTACACCCGAGAAGACTTTACCCAAAACGGCCAAAAATATGATCTGATTTTTGCCGCCAACGGCTTCCAGACTTTGGCTCAGTATCAGAGCGCTCTTTCACCCAATGGCACGCTTGTCGTTGTGGGTGGGTCGTTTAAGCAGATTTTTTCAGCCATGCTGTTTGGTGGCTGGCAAACGCGTGGGACCAATCAAACGATTAAATCTGTTTTGCAAAAACCAAAGCCTGAAGATTTAGCCACGCTCGCAGAGATGGTCGACAGCAATCAAATCCGGCCGGTGATTGACCAAACGTATTCGCTAGAAAAAGCGGCCGAGGCGCTGGCATATTTGGGCGGTGGGAGCGTAAAAGGAAAGCTGGTCATCACAAACAACCAAGCCTGATTTAACTTGGCGGTTTCTGTTCCATGATCTAAACTGACTTCTCAAAATGATTGTTAGTTAGACCCCACAAGTGAGAGGAAATCATGGACTTAATCCCGGCCGATAAAGTAGAAATCTTGATCGTGATCGACAACTATGCCGACTCGATGTTAGAGCCCGCCCCCGGCGTCAAACGGCGCGAAATCGCCAACGAAGGCTTCTTACCCACCGACACCGTGTTGGCCGAGCATGGGGTCTGCATGCTGGTAACTGCCTGGAAGGGTGACAAAAAAGTTGGTCTGATTTTTGACACAGGCTTTAGCCCCGTAGCCGCCCCGCGCAACCTCGAATTCCTCAACGAATCGCTCGACCATGTACAGGCAATAGCCATCAGCCACGCCCACGAAGACCATATTGGAGCGACGTCCCAATTGCTCGAGATGGCGGGCAAGCCCCCCATCCATGTCCATCCGATCTGCTTTCACCATCCGCGCTACTGGCGCAACGACAACGGGGTGATGCTCCAGTATCCAGACATGCTAAACAAACAAAAACTAGAAGGTGAGGGAGCCACCATCATTGAAAAGTCTGGTGCCAGCGTGATCGGCAATGGACTGTTTATGCTGACGGGTGAGATTCCACGCCATACCGATTTTGAGCATGCGCTACCGGGCTCTGTGATGGAGGTTGATGGTGAGATTGTCCCTGACATCGTGCAAGATGATCAGGCGGTGGTGCTCGATGTGGCTGGGCATGGATTGGTTGTGCTCTCCGGCTGTGGCCACGCAGGGATTGTGAACACGATCAACTATGCGCGCGAACTTACCAACGGTCGGCCGCTCTACACGCTGATGGGTGGCTTTCATCTGCCGGGTTCGCAGTTTAGGCACGCAGTGGCTCCCACCATCGCCGCCATCAAAGCGGAAAATCCGAAAATGGTTGTGCCGATGCACTGCACCGGCACAGAGGCAAAAGCCCATTTCCGTTTTGAGTTTGGGGATGTGTTTGTGGATAGCGC
>JAHDGV010001000.1 GCA_020631655.1 Chloroflexota bacterium
CGCCGTTTGGTGTAGGCCACCATCCAGTGGCGCACGTCGTCCGGATAATCAAGATCGATGTCCGGCATGGAGACGCGACCTGGATTTAAAAAGCGCTCAAAGATCAGCCCGTTTTTGAGCGGGTCGATACTCGTAATCCCTAAAGAATAGGCGACCACGGAGCCAGCACCCGAACCGCGCACGTTCCACCAAATGTCGTTGTCTTTCCACTCGCTGTAGCTGGAGTAGGGGAACGGATCTTGATATTTTTCCCACCATTGGTCGGTGCGGGCGGCCCATTCGCACAGGTCCCACACGATCAAAAAGTAGGTGTCAAACCCCATCCGGCCGATGATGTTGAGCTCATGGTCCAAGCGGGCCCGTAGCTCTTCGTCCTCTTTAGCCCGTCGTTCCCCGTACCGCCAGACCAGCCCTTGCTCGCACAGCTCACGCACATAGGTGGCGGCCGTGTGTCCTTCAGGCACTTCAAACAGGGGCAGATGGTATCCGTCAGAGTCCAAGTTGACGTCGCACATGTCAGCGATTTTCACGCTGTTAAGCAAGCTGTTTTTGATGATGGCTTGGTCATACCCACCAAACAGGGCCATCATTTCTGCATAATCCTTTAGATAATAATCTTTATCACTAAAGGTCATTTTCGGGTTGGCCAGCGTTGATCCGGTTTGGATACAGAGCAGAACTTGGTGCGGCCCTGCATCTTCTTTCAGCGTGTAGTGGACATCGTTGGTCGCCAAGAAGTTGTTTTGCAATCCAAAGCGGGGGGCCATTTCGATGAGGTGTTTGTTGACCTCGGTTAGCTCTGGGATCGAATGCTCTTGTAGTTCCAAGTAGAAGTTTTCTTTGCCGAAAATATCAAGATATTCCCCCATCAACTTGTCAGCTTCATCCAATCGGCCGTTCATCAGCGCCTGTGGAATTTCACCGGCCAAGCAGCCGGATGTCCCGATTAGTCCCTCAGAAAATTGGGCCATAAACGGCCGGTCGATGCGTGGTTTGTAGTAGTACCCTTCTAGCTGTGAGGCTGTCGCTAGCTCTAGCATGTTGAGGTAGCCGGTCTGATTTTTGGCTAGCAACAGCATGTGGCAGCGGTCCCGGTCTAGTTTTGAATCCCGGTCGTGCATGGTGCGGGCGGCCATGTAAGTTTCCACCCCGATAATCGGCTTAACCCCCGCCTTTTTTGCCGCTTGGTAAAACGGCATGCTCCCGTACATGACCCCGTGGTCGGTGAGTGCAACAGCCTTTTGCCCAAGTTCGGCCGCGCGATTGACCAGATCATCAACCCGACTCAGTCCGTCTAGCAGGGAGT
>JAHDGV010000242.1:0-3832 GCA_020631655.1 Chloroflexota bacterium
AGCGGAATCATTGGTTCGCGGCCGGGATAGGTGATCTCAATCGGTTTGATCGAATCGGAATCCTCACCATCTAATAATCGCATGGCGATGAAGGCAAATTGTTCTTCGACATAGACGTTGATCAAAGGCTCCATGGGTGGCTCAACCCGATAGTTGTTGTCGCGCAACCAATCTATGAGGGCGTTGGGATCAGAAGATCCGATCACATCAAAGCCAAATGGACCAACTTCACCCGATGCAAATACCTCAACCCCTGATTCTGCATCTTCCATCACGGCCGAATCAGCCGTCGTCATCCTAAGACTGCGATTTTCAGCACAGGCGGGTCTGGGTGGGGGAATAATTCTGACATCGGTGAGCCGGTGTAGCTCTGCAAATACCTCATCCCCCGATTCTGGGACCTTTAAATCATCGGCCGAAATCGCCTCTGGAATGGGTAGAATCCACGAAAAATCGGGCGCACTGCCGGTGTAGACAATTTCGATGAGCGAGGTAATTGAGCCGTTGGGATTAACGGAAAAGACGATGCGCTCGGCCGCCTGATCAACCGGGCTGTTTTGGCAAAAGAGTCCGCCGCAGGCTTCGGCCGATTGGCTGGGGAGCATAACAAGCATAAGCAGGGTAACTATTCCAAGGGAAATATATTTTTTTATCATCACGAGGTTCTCCTATTTAACGAGCTGAATCACAAACTTCTAAATATGATAACGCTTTTGAGTGATGAAACGTTCCCAAAAAACAAAAAAAAGCCTCAATCCGGATCAATAGTCTGGATTGAGGCTCTTCTTTTTTTGTTGCTTTGTTTAACGGAGACTTATTCGAAGTACATAAAGAAACAATGGCATAAATCTGCAGTTAAACCCTCACCCCAACCCTCTCCCAAATTTGGGAGAGGGAGCTATTTCTGCCGTTTTGAAGGAGCTTTTGGTGAGTGACCTGCCTAAAACCCTTCTCCCCTCGGGGAGAAGATGGGCCAAAAGGGCCAGATGAGGGGGGAAGGTAGGCGTGAAATCAAATTTGTTATACCAGAATTATTTTATGAACTTCGGAAATATCACTGCTTTAGCCAACGGCCGTTGGCCTTGTGTCTATTTTTTAATCTTCTTTTCGATAGCCGTCATCAACAAACCGGCAATATCGGTCCCTTTTTGTTGGTCAACCTCACGGATTCCGGTTGGGCTGGTGACGTTGATTTCTGTTACATAGTCACCGATTACGTCTATGCCAACAAAAATCAGACCCATCTCTTTTAGTTTGGGGCCGATCTGACCTGCCAGCCAGTGATCCCGTTCAGTCATCTCAACGGCGATCCCTTTGCCACCGGCCGCCATGTTGGCCCGGGTCTCCCCCTCCGTTGGCATGCGTGCGAGAGCATACCCATTAGGCACACCATCGATCAGCAAAATGCGTTTATCACCCGTTTTCACCACGTCAGGGATGTAGCGCTGGACCATGGTGAACGTCTCCCCCTGGTCAGTCAGAGTTTCGATAATCACATTGATGTTGGGGGAGCCAGCGCCAATCCTAAAAATAGATGAGCCGCCCATCATATCAAGTGGTTTGATGATGATGTCACGATGCTCGTTTAAAAATTCTTTGATCTGCGCCGCGTTACGGGTGATGAGGGTTGGCGGTCCGGTTTGAGGAAAAACGGCCGTAAACATCTTCTCATTGGCGTCGCGCAGGCTCTGGGGTTTGTTGACGATCAACGTCCCCTTGGTTTCAGCCAGCTCCAAAATATAGGTCGAGTAGACGTACTCCATGTCAAACGGCGGGTCTTTGCGCTGGATGATGACGTCCAAATCGCTGAGCGGCCGATCATAGCTGTCATGGAACTCATAAAAGTCAGTCAGCTCGTCTTTAACCGAAAGGGTCTTCATCCGGCCGTAAGCCTCTCCATTTAGCACATACAGGTCCTCCATCTCCATGTAGTTGAGTTCCCATCCCCGTTTTTGGGCGGCCAACAACATCGCAAAACTACTGTCCTTGTAAGTTTTAACCGAGTCAATCGGGTCCATTACCATCCCAAGTTTGATAGTCATTTTTCCTCTTTAAGTTTAAAGCTACTGGCTAACAGCCATCGGCTATTAGCTAAAATAATTTTCTAGATATGTTTTGAATGGAATCGAGTCTGCCGCTTCGATTTCCGTTTGTTTTTGCAAAGATGCTTTGGCTTTTTCAACAAATATCTCGTTGATGTCAGCCGAAAGCGGCCGGTCAAGAAAATATTGCTGATGGATGAGCGATTTGCGCATGGCGTGTGCGAAAAAGCTTTCACCAAAGAAATTCATTTCTGAGAGCATTTTTGCAGATGGTGTGAGTTCCGGATTCCGGATTTTTTGCCGCTGTTCGTAGAGAGCGGCCGTGTATGGCCTAGTCGGTTCGTTCTGGTCTAGCATAACGCATACCGGATACATCGCATCTAAAATCTCTCTGGCCCACGATCCCAAAGCGATGGGGCCGTGCATCGTGTCGAGCCTTAGCTCCGGTTTACGGCCGGTTCGAGCCACTTTGGTTTGGTTTACTCGAATCTTTTCCCGTTCCTCATCTGAAATCGGTGGACTGTCAGCCAAAGCGGCCGTGATCAACAGTGCTTCTAAAAAGCGGAGCTGACTCGTGTTCATTCCCAATGGGTCTGACGGGTTGACATCGATTGATCGTACCTCGACATAGGCAACACCCCGCTCACGGAGTGCCACAGTGGGGCGTTCACCTGATTGGGTCGGCATTTTCGGCCGGATCGCACTGTAAAATTCGTTGGCGATCTGCAACATGTTGCCGGATAGCTGTTTGTACTCACCGTCAACCTCAACCCCGATTTTGCTAAATTCAGGATGCGGTTCATAAACGGCCCGCTCAAGCGAATCAGCATATTCCTGCACCGAGTTACGAGATACCGAAAACCCAGATTTGTTTTGGTAACCGATGTCGCTCATACGCAGGCTGGTGCCGTACGGTTCGTACACCGTTCCAGCATCGAGCTGAGGGAAGGTGTGTGCTTGTCCATCTGCAAAAAACGATTTGCAAATAGCGGGCGATGAGCCGAATAAATAGAGAGTTAGCCAGTCCCAGCGCAGATAATTGCGTACCAGCCCCATATATTTTTCAGATCGAAAATCGATTAAAGATTGGGTCGACTCTTCTGCTTTGTGCCACATCTCCCACAGAGGTTCGGGCAGAGAATAGTTGAAGTGGATGCCGGAGATCGCCTGCATGACCCGGCCGTACCGGTGTCCCAACCCCATCCGGTAGGCCTCTTTCATCTTTGCCGAATTTGAACTGCCGTATCGGCCGATTGGAATTTTAGTTTCTCCGTGGACGATGCAGGGCATACTGGCCGCCCACATCAGCTCTTGGCCGATATTGCTGTACACGTACCGATGAATGACATCGAGCTCAGCCAAAGCGGCGGCCGGATCTTCATGCGGGCCGGTCACAAGTTCTAACAATGCTTCTGAATAATCAGTTGTAATTTGGCTATGGGTTAAGGCTGATCCCAATGCTTTTGGATGAGGCGTTTGGGCAAGATCACCCTGCACGCTGGCACGTAGGCTCTCTTTTTCTAGCCCTTTTAGTCCGCCGCGCAAAACAGATGCGCTACCAACTATGTCTAGCTTTTGAATTTGAGCTTGTATTTGATTGATCAAACTAATCCCCTGCACACGAATGGTTTGGGCGGGATTATAGCAGTTGATTGCAATTGTGAAGAATAGAAAGATGTTAGCAATTGATTGTTGCTTTGGCGCAAAATCAACAACATGCAGGCTTAAATGATTGTTGAATCTAAACTAACCCATCTGTCCTATGTGGAGGTATAATCGGCCGATTCGAT
>JAHDGV010000242.1:3932-8072 GCA_020631655.1 Chloroflexota bacterium
AGGCCAGATGACTGGCATTTGCATTTAAGAGATGGCGCTGTGCTAGAAGCCGTTTTGCCGTGGACGGCCAATGTGTACGGCCGAGCCATTGTGATGCCAAATCTAAAGCCGCCCATCACCACGGTTGATGCGGCCGTCGCTTACAAAGAACGGATATTGGCCCATTTACCGGTTGACTCCCGGTTTGAGCCACTCATGACCTGTTACTTAACAGATAATTTGTTGCCTAGCGAAATTAAAAAAGGGAAAGAGACCGGTGCATTTACGGCCGCCAAACTTTATCCGGCCGGGGCGACTACCAATTCTGAACATGGTGTCACCAACATCAAAAACATTTATGCGGTGCTCGAAGCGATGCAAGAGGTTGACCTGCCGCTGCTGATCCACGGAGAAGTGACCGACAGCGACATTGATATTTTTGATCGGGAGGCGGTCTTTATCGAGCGGGTGTTAACCCCGATCTTGGCCGATTTCCCAGAGCTTCGTGTTGTCTCTGAGCATATCACCACGTCGGCCGCGGTTGACTTTATTTCAAGCCAATCGTCGCGGGTAGGGGCTACGATCACAACCCATCACCTGATGATCAACAGAAATGCGATTTTTCAAGGTGGAATCCGGCCGCACATGTACTGCTTACCAATTGCCAAACGAGAGGAACACCGGTTGGCATTGCGCAAAGCGGCGACTTCGGGCGACAGTCACTTTTTCTTGGGAACAGACTCTGCTCCCCATCTAACCCATCTGAAAGAAAATGATTGTGGCTGTGCCGGTATTTTTAACAGCCCGAATACAATGGAATGTTTGGCGCAGGTTTTTGAGGAAGAAAATGCGCTCGACAAATTGGAAGCTTTTGCGTCGTTAAACGGCCCCCGTTTTTATGGGTTGCCGGTTAACCCAGACACCATAACGTTAGAGAAAAAGAGCCCTGACGGCATACCGGCCGAGGTTGCAGTTGAAGGCTCAGACACAGGGGTGCAGGTGTTCACACCACCCACACCGCTCACTTGGCGAGTTTGTTAATAACAATCGCTAAAGTTTGGAAAAGGAAAGGAAAACAAGATGGAAAACCCACTACAAAATCTTGCTGTTACGCTGTATGAAACGGGAGCGGTCAAATTTGGCAACTTCACCTTGCACAGCGGCAAAAAATCTCCCATTTATATCGACTTACGCATCGTGGTTACCTATCCACATTTGCTTAAACAGATTGCAAAAGCATATGCGACGGTCTTAGACCAAATGGATTTTGATATCTTGTCCGCGTATCCATATGCCGGACTGCCGTTGGGTGTAGCGATTGGTCTTGAAATGGACCGGCCGCTGATTTATCCGCGCAAAGAGATGAAGACATATGGGACAGGAAAAAGTATCGAAGGGATCTTTGAGGTTGGACAAGAGACGGTCTTAATCGAAGATTTGATTACCTCTGGCAAAAGTATCGCCGAGGCGTTCGCCATCCTAAAGGCGGCCGGTTTAAGCGGAAACCGCTCTGTGGTTCTGATCGACCGGCAACAGGGTGGCATTCAGCAACTGGCAGCTGAAAACGGGATTGAAGTGACTGCGATTATGACGCTGACTCACATGCTCGATCACCTGATTGCGGCCGGCAAAATCGATGAAGCCTTGAAAGATAAGGTTTTGACACAGCTCGGAATTATTTAAGCCCGTATAAAGCCATGCGAAATCTGAGAAGACTATCTATTCAACTTCTACCAATTATCGCCTTGATCGGTGCCTTGGTTATCGGTGCTCTTATCCTGTATGCCCAAGGGGTTGATATTCGAGAGGCGTACACCGCTATGGCCGTTGGCGCTTTTGGTAGCAAAAACGGCATGGCTGATACGCTGGTAAAGGGGATCCCGCTTTTGCTCGTTGCTTTAGGGATTGTGATCGCCTATCGGGGTGGTGTAATCAACATCGGCGCTGAAGGCCAGCTGATTATGGGGGCGATGGTCACAACCTATTTTGGGGTGGCCTATGGTGATCGCTTGAACCCGTGGGTCATGATTCCGATCCTGATCTTGCTGGGAACCCTAGCTGGATTTGTCTGGGGGGCGATCCCGGGAATCTTGAAAGCGCGACTCTCTGTGAACGAAATTTTGACCACAATCATGCTGAATCAGGTTGCGATACAGATTAGCTTTTTCCTTCTGCGTGGCCCCATGCTTGATCCAGATCAAATCGCTCAGGGGACAAACGTGCCGCAGTCGGCCCGTCTGCCAAGGGTGGCAGATTTGCCCCGTATGCAGACGCTGTTTGAAGCCTTGGGGTTTGATCAAACAACAAAAGATTTAGAGATGGCGGAAGGTTGGCGCACTGAGTTCATCGGTCTATTTATCGACTCAAGCCGACTCCACACCGGGCTACTTGTTGCCCTGCTTATGGCCGTTGTTGTGTATGTGTTTATGTGGCGCACAACGATTGGGTATCGCATTCGGGCGGTTGGGCAAAACCCGGCCGCGGCTCGCTATGCCGGGATCAATGTGCCCCGCTACACCGTTTTGGCCTTGGCTTTGTCGGGCGCACTGGCGGGGATGGCGGGTGCCATCGAGATTGTCGGCTTACACCATCGCATGTTCGAGCCCACGGCGGTTTCGGCCGGGTATGGATTTTCCGGCATCGTGGCGGCCCTGTTTGGCAAGCTCCATCCTTTTGGGGCAATACCCGCCTCTGTCTTGTTTGGTGGGTTGCTCGTAGGCGGCGACAAAATGCAGCGCGCTGTACAGGTTCCAAATGTGATGATTACCGCCTTGCTCGGTCTCATCGTTTTATTTGTAGTTAGTTCTGACCTATGGGCCAGACGAAGACTAGAAAGATTGGAAAAAGAGGAGGTTGCTTAATCGCATGGAAGAATTAACTCTTTTAGCCATCATAATCGGCGTCGTTCACTCTGGTCTGCGACTCGCTACCCCGTATCTCTACGCTTCATTAGGAGAAATGTTAGGGCAACGATCCGGCGTTTTGAATTTAGGTGTAGAAGGGATCATGTTGATGGGTGCGTTCAGTGGCTTCTATGTGACGCTTACTTACTCATCCGCATGGCTGGGGCTATTGGCCGCCTTTATTGTTGGCGGCTTGATGGGGCTGATCATGGCCTTTGTCAGCATCACATTACAGGCCGAGCAAGGAATTAGTGGCATTGGACTTTACCTTTTTGGGTTAGGCATTTCTAGCCTTTTGTTTAAAACGATGTTGGGATCGGTTGAAGGGGTCGATGGGTTTTCTGAAATTCGTTTTTGCCTGACAGAATCTTTTTGCATAGCAGATGTCCCGGTGATTGGCGAAATCTTTTTTAGGCACAGCATTGTGGTTTATGGGGCATATTTATTGGTTCCGATCATGTGGTATGTGCTCAATAAAACGACTTGGGGATTAAACATTCGCGCAGTGGGGCAAAACCCAAAAGCGGCCGACTCGTTGGGCGTTAACGTGAATGGTGTTCGTTACGCGTGTGTCATCATCGGTTCAGGCTTGGCCGGAATTGGTGGGGCATCACTTTCAATCTCGTTGCTTAATATTTTTCAAGAAGGGATGACCAATGGCTTAGGTTTTATCGCCGTTGCACTGGTTTATTTTGGTAGTTGGACCCCTGTTGGCGTTTTGTTAGGCGCCCTGTTGTTTAGCACAGTTAATGCTCTACAGCTTTGGGTACAGGTCTTAGACCTCAACATCCCTTCGGATGTGGCGGTGATGATGCCATATTTGCTAACCGTAATCGCTTTGGCGTTGCCGTTTAGGCGTATGGCAAAACCGGCGGCCCTAACCCGGCCGTTCCAGAGGGGTGAGAATTAGGCTAAACCGCCTTATTAAATGATGTTACGCGCTAAAGTAAATCGACCCTCCCCTAACCCCTCCCGAGGGGAGGGGAACGGCCCAACCATGTTGGGCTTAATGCCAACGAAGTTGGTACTTCCTCCCCCCTCGGGGGAGGTTAGGTGGGGGTATCACGTAACACATCTTATTAAACCCCCGCTCACCCACCAACCTTGTAAATATCGGTTGTAGATTTACAGCCTCAATATTTAATTTGTACCGAGTAACTTATTTTTATCAGGAGAAGATAGATACAATGAAGAAAGTTACACTTGCCATGATGATGGCATTTTTGTTGCTCCTCGCGGCTTGTACAGGTGATGACCT
>JAHDGV010001001.1 GCA_020631655.1 Chloroflexota bacterium
ATTGACCTCGATGATCGTGTCCCAATAGTCGTCCGGATGTTCGGCCGCCGGTTTACGCAGGATGGTCCCCGCATTGTTGACCAGAATGTCGATCTGAGCCCCATCTTGCTTAAGCTGAGCCACAAAGTTGTGCAACGCCTGCCGATCCCCAAAATCGCACTGATAAGCGCTAAACTTTCGCCCTAAAGCGGTAATAGCCTTTTCAACCTCGCTATCGAATGGCTCCAAGCTGGCACTCACACCGATAATGTCAGCACCCGCTTCGGCCAGCCCAACCGCCATCGCTTTGCCAATGCCACGCTTGCAGCCGGTGACCAATGCGGTCTTACCATCTAGTCGAAACATGTTTTCAAAATTTGTCATGATTGTATTCGGGTAGGGGTCGAAGGGGTCGGAACCAACTTTTTTCCTTCGGAGACTGGTTGAACCCGACCCCTTCGACCCCTACGAAACAATTACCGCAACTCGTCCATCGGCACCGCATCCATATCTGCAAACGACTGGTTTTCACCCGCCATCGCCCAGATAAAGGTGTAACTGCCTGTCCCCATACCGGAATGGATCGACCAGCTAGGCGAAATCACCGCTTCACGATCCCGCATTACCAAATGGCGGGTCTCATCCACTTCACCCATCAAATGAAAGACCACGTTCTCCGCATCGATGTCGAAGTACAAATAGACCTCCATACGTCGTGCGTGCAGATGGGCCGGCATGGTGTTCCACATGTTGCCTGGCTCTAGCAGGGTCATCCCCATCACGATTTGGCAGCTTTTAGCCCCATCAGGATGAATATATTTGTAGATGGTTCGTTTGTTGCTGTTTAGCGGATCGCCCAGATGCAACGGCTCCGCATCGGCCAATTTTAAATGGGCGGTTGGATGGGTTGCGTGTGCGGGTGAGCTAAACATGTAAAACTGGGCCGGATTGGCTGCGTCGTCACTGCTGAACAGGACTTCCTGTACCCCTTTGCCGATGTACAATCCATCTTGTTTGGCCAAGCTGTAGCTATCCCCATCGGCCGAAATTGAGCCCCCCCCACCAATGTTGATGATGCCGATCTCACGCCGTTCGAGAAAATAGTCGGCCGCTAAATCGTGCTTACTCGCTTCAAGCTTGACTGCTGAATCGGTCGGCACAGCCCCACCCACAATCACACGATCGATGTGGGAATAGACCAAGCTCAGCTTGCCAGCTTGAAACAGATTATTGATCAAAAATTCGTCACGTAGTTCCTCTGTGTTCATGCGTTCAACCTGCTTTTGGTGAACGGGGTATCTCATTTCCATGTTTCTTTCTCCTTTT
>JAHDGV010001002.1 GCA_020631655.1 Chloroflexota bacterium
CCCATGAACGGTGCCGCAGTTGGGATAGTGCCAAGCACGAGCCGCCTCATGGAAATTTTGTGGGTTTTTTGTCATCGGCCGGGTTCCGCCCCAAACGTGCCTAAGCATGAATGCGCGCAGAAAAAAGCCGTGACAAAAAATGTACGCGTTGGAGAAATCTGTTTCCAACAACCGTTTTTCAAGTTCGTCTAAACGATGGGTCAAATCACGAATCGATTCCGCACCGATTCCATCACCATCTTTAAAATCAGGATCGTTTGTTTCCCAATGGGCCTTGTACAGCGGCCGACGAAAATCAGCACTCAGCCCTTCGTACCGTGCGGCACACAGCTGTCTAAACTCTTCAATCGGCCAAGTGTCAATCGGCACATCGGGATACCGTTTCATGGTGGGTTCGGCCGTTTGTGTGGTGCGAATAAACGGTGACACCACGATCAAATCGGGGGCTTTGCGCCAGTGTTCACCGGTAAATTTAGCCTGCTGTTGCCCTTTATCTGTCAGATGGGTTTTTCCCAGTCCCCGTGAGACCATACCGGCGTTGTCTTCGGATTGGCCGTGTCGAATAAGTACAAAGTTTTTCATGGTGCAAGTAGCAGGTTGCAAGTCGCAATCGCTGCTCGATAGATTTTCAACAATCGGGAAACTGGTTGTGGGGGAACCAAATTAACAAGTAATTGTTAGTTGTTCTTTATTGATTATTTTCTAAGTCCGCATTGCCGTTGGTATATGCTCGTTCGAATATCGGCCGAGCAGAATCTCTCCCTCATCGGTGACGATCCCTCTCGTGATTGCGCAGTTGCCAACCCAGAATACACCGTTCATCATGTCATCTAACCCTTCCATATTGAGGGCTAAATTTGTGTGGCCAACCGCATGTTTAACCAACAGCGCTTTGATAAAAAAGCCGTGGCTAAATGCGTAAATCAGATCAGCGTCTGATTGTCGGAGCCGCTCTTCAAATTCATCCGTTCGGGCAACTAAACTGGCCCACGACTCAGTTTCATCTGAATAGCTGAAATGGGCATCATATTTTCCCCAATGTTCATGAAACTTTGGAATCAGGTCATGAACAACGGTCCCTTCTTCCACCTCTGGTGGGAGCTGATGAAACTCCTCAATCGGCCATTCTTCATGGCGCGCGCTGGGGAACTTCTCACGTGTTGGGGCCGATGTTTGCCACGTGCGTAAATAGCACGAGGTGACAATCAAATCGGGTGTTTTTTTAAGGTGCGCGGCCGTTAATTTGGCCTGTTCTTGTCCCAGATCAGTCAATGGTTCTTGATCATTTGGGAGAAGAGGAAATCC
>JAHDGV010001003.1 GCA_020631655.1 Chloroflexota bacterium
ATCAGGACCAATTGAATATCCATTGATAATGATAAAAATCTTGCTCCCAGCATCTTGAACCATTAAAATTCGATTATTCAACGTAATTGCAATTAACAGACGCTTTTGTCTGATGAATTAAGGAATAGTATGACAGAACAGGAATATCAGAAAGCACTGGATAAAATCAAAAACGGCTTGGCTACAAAAGTGCGAATTTTCGCCCCGGCCGAAGCCTGCCCCGTGTGCACAATGATCGAAGGCGTTTACGAGTTTGATGATGTGCCTGAATTACCACCCGAGGGATGCTCGTGCCTAAATGGACCAACCGCCATGTATGCACCGGTCCTTGACCAATTTGGACCCTAATTCTAATTTTTAGTGGTCAGCAAACAGTTTTCAGTTAAGTATCAGACGACGGCCGAACGGCTGTCGTTTTTTTTTGCCTAATCGTCAATCAAAAATCTACAATCGTAAATCGAACCACCTGAGTGCAAGACAGATGTAACCTTACAGCTATAATCTACATAAATCTGATACCAGAGTGAAAAGATACGCTTTATGAGTTCAAATGCAATGTACATCGACCGGCCACGGTACCGCAAAATTGTCCGCTTTTTCGGCGGTGCCATCCTTCACTTCGCTTTTTTTGATGTGTTGATCGGCCGGATACCCGGAATTCGCTGGGCCATTTTGCGTTCACGCCCAACCCGCCTGCGCCGCTTTGCCCGACGCTTTAAAGAACTCGCTGTTGAAATGGGCGGGGTCATGATCAAACTTGGGCAGTTTTTGAGCGCACGTGTCGATGTCTTGCCGATGGAGGTTACCCAAGAGTTGTTGGGATTGCAGGATACCGTCCCCCCAATTGCTTTGCCCGTTATTCGGCGGGCCTTGCGCAACGAATTTGGTGATCTGTCCGAAACATTTTACGAAGTAGAAATGGAGCCGTTGGCGGCCGCCAGCTTGGGGCAAACAATGCGGGCGTGGCTTAAAACCGAGGACGGGGAGCGTGGAGAAGCGGTAGTCATCAAACTACTCCGGCCAGGAATCGAAGCGATTGTTCATACAGATCTGGCGGCGCTCGACACAGTTGCACCGTGGCTCATGCGGTATCGGCCGATTGCCCGCCGTGCCAATGTCCCAGACATTATGGTGGAATTTGGCAAAACATTGTGGGAAGAGCTCGATTACGAATTGGAAGTGATGAACGTCAACCGGTTCGAAAAGATTTTTGCCAACCACCCCCACATCTACATCCCTGACGTGTACGAAGAGATTTCGACCAAACGGGCCATCGTTTTAGAAAATGTCGAAAATCCTAAAAT
>JAHDGV010001004.1 GCA_020631655.1 Chloroflexota bacterium
TTATGATCTGCAAAAATTTCGGCAAGCTGAACGTTTAGTGACGGGAGATCATGAACCAAATCTCGATAATTTTTATAGCCCGTTTCCCATGATGCACGATGTTCGTTAAATGGTTCTTCCATCAATTTCAATTTAGGATGGAGATTGAGGGTGTGAAACAAACTCGTGCTACCACTTCGTGCGTGGGCAAAGATGATGACCCGTTTACCGTCCAAAATGCTGACCCAGTAAAAAATGTGAAGCGATGGAATCTATCGCTTCACACTTTCTACTTTTCACTTTTTAAGCCCCGTGCGGCCGGAGCAAAGACCGTGAGATGATGTGACGCTGAATCTCGCTCGTCCCGTCCCAGATCCGTTCAACACGTGCATCACGCCAGAACCAAACAATCGGGTTCTCTTCGGCAAGACCCATCCCACCGAAAATTTGAACCGCTTCGTCAGTTACCATCGCCAACATTTCAGAAGCATAGAGTTTCGCCATCGCGTAATCTTCGTCTTTGGCCGTACCCAGATCGGTTTTGTATGCCGCTTCGTAGGTGAGCCATTCGGCCGCACGGATTTGAGTTGCCATGTCGGCCAGCTTGAAGCTAACCCCTTGGTTCTTCCCAATCGGTTTGCCAAACTGCACACGGGTTGCTGCCCATTCTGTCGCCAGTTCAAGCGCACGCTGGGCCCGGCCGATGCAGAATGCGGCCACGGTCAACCGAGAGGCACCGAGCCACTCACCAGCCACATCAAACCCTTTGTGCTCTTCACCCAAAATGTTGCCAACCGGCACACGGGCGTTGTCAAAGTCGATGATGCAGTTGTTGTACCCTTTGTGAGAAACAATGTCGTAGCCCGGCTGAACGCTTACACCCGGCGTATCAAAATCAACCAAGAACGAGGTGATTTTTTTACGGATACCGCGTGGCGTTTCGATCTCGCCACTGGCCGCAAACAGGATGCAGTAGTCAGCTACGTCGGCGTGGCTAATAAAGTGTTTTGAGCCTTTAAGAACGTAGTGGTCCCCATCACGGGTCGCTGTACATTCCATCCCACGCACGTCCGAACCGGCATTCGGTTCACTCATCGCCAAACAGTCATGCCGTTTGCCTTCAACCGTTGGCTTGAGCCATTTCTCGATTTGGTCACCTTTGCAAGCGCGCAAAATGTTCGACGGCCGGCAGACAAAGTGTTGCAGTGCAAAACTTGTCCGCCCCAGTTCGCGTTCCATTAAAGTCAACGACATCGCATCAAGATCCGCACCGCCGTACTCTTCCGGCATGTTGGCCGCGTACAGCCCGTACTGGATCGCCTTAT
>JAHDGV010000243.1:0-3460 GCA_020631655.1 Chloroflexota bacterium
TAGATGACCCCTTCGCCAACTTCTGAGCTGGTGCGCCGTTGCACGACCCCAATCAAGCCATTAATTATTGGGATGGCGACGAGCGCTAGGGCCAACCATGTAAGTCTAGTTTGATCCTCATTAACGAGGGCATTGTCAATCAAATCCCTGAAAATGAGCGGGTTGAGCAGGGTTAATCCGGTGATCAATAAAATGGTCACCAAGAGTAGAATAATTTTGCCGATGTAGGGTTTTGCAAATCCCCAAACCCGAAGCAAAACTTCTCGGTTTACCCCGGGATTTTCTTTTGGATCATGTGCGATGTATGAAAACCAGCCGCCTCCGTGATATCCCATAATTTACATCAATCCCGGATAGGCGCCGCCATCAACCAAGACCATTTCGCCTGTGACATAGCTGGCGGCCGGTGAGCACAAGAAGCAGGCTACTTTGCCAAACTCTTCAGGTCTACCGATCCGTTTTAATGGCACACCTGAGCCAAGTTTGGCCGCCTCTTCATCGGGGCTGGTGCCACGCTCATCGGCCCATTGGGTCAGTAAATATTCGATGCGGTCTGTTCGTGTGTATCCGGGCAAAATCGAGTTGGCCCGGATACCAAGCGGTCCATACTCTTGGGCCAACGCCTTGGTCAAGCCAATTACGGCCGGCCGGATAACGTTGCTCAGCATGAGGTTGGCTACAGGGAATTTTACCGACACACTTGTGATGGTTAGGATGGCTCCTGCATCACTCTTTTTCAGATGGGACTCGGCCGCTTTGACCAGCTTTACCGCGCTCATCACAGTCAGGTCAAATGCTGATTGCCACAGGCTAATATCGGTACTGTCAAAGGTTCCGGCCGGGGGGCCACCCGCATTGGTGACCAAAATGTCTAGTCCACCAAACGCAGTGACTGTGCCTTCGACTAATGTTTCGGCCGCATTGTCAGCCATCACATCGATGGCGATCGATCCGATCGGGGCGTCTGACCCATATTGGGTTTTGAGTTTGGCCACGGCCACATCCAAACTTTCAGGCGTACGGCCGCAGATCATAACTTTGGCACCTTCGGCCAACAGCTGTTCGGCCGTGGCGTATCCCAATCCTTTACTGGCGGCAGTCACCAGCGCAACTTTATCTTTTAAACCTAAATCCATGGTTCCTCCAATTCTTCACACAGCAGGCAAGCACATGCTTGTTTTTAGTAGATTTAATTGCGCTGATGATACCTCTATTTGGCGATAAGGGGCAGGTAAATCTCTTGTGATTCAGATACTGTTGGAACAGGTGTAACGGTAGGCGGCATCGGTGTTCGGGTTGGGATGGTGCCAGAATCTGGGGTTGGGGTACGCGTTGGAATTGTGCCGGAGCTTGATTCTGAGACAACAACACGGCCTCCCATCCCTTCTTTTGTGAGCAAGTCAAAATGCGGTTCACAGAAAAAGTAGTAAGTTCCCGGTTCATCAAAGGTGACAGATTTAGACCACATGCTGGTTGATGGGGAATCGATCACGAAACCATCGGGAACGAGGCCGCCAGCAACACCCCCATCGAACTCCAAATTGTGATAGCCACCACCGGTGTTGGTAAATGTGACAGTGTCTCCCACTTCAATCTCGATCAGATCGGGGGTCCAACGGTCAACCCCTTCGGCCGTGCCAACTTCGGCATCTGCGTCTGGGCCGCGGAATTGGGCCAGCCCATCGGCCGAGATGTTAGGTGAAAAACTAAAATATAGGAGGCTTAGTAGGCTAAGAACACCAACTAGGAAGAGTTGAGCTGAGGTAAGTTTCTTGAATTTCATTCTTTTTTTTCCTTTGTCTTTGTTGTACTTGCATCAGTACACCCTCAACTTTATTCACTTTTTTTTGTTTAACTGTTAAATTGGTTATTAATTGGGCTTACGCAGTTTGGTTCGTAAAGCAGGCATCCCTGCCCGCTCAAACCTCACAGGCAAGGATGTCTGTGTTACAAAATCGGTTTTGCGCAGCATGAGTTATTAAATGAATTCGGAGCCCTGCTTCATTTTTTGCCCCAGCCTTGTGAAAACAGCCAATTTAAAAAAAGAATTTGTGTAAATTGTGTTAGATGCTCCGTTCTGATTGCGATGAGTTTTGAAACTGAATCGGGGTTGGGGCGTACTGATATTCGTAACCCTTTTGGCTGGCGCTGGCTGTAATTACGGCCGGTGTCAGCCTCTTTAATATTGTGTGATTGTGATATTTTGGAGGTTGTATGGACAACATAACAAATAGATTGAGTGGATTCAGATGGCTAGGCTTTCTGATTATCGGCTTGGTTATTTTAGCTTTTGTATTTAGCTTTTTAGGTCAGTTTTTCTACTTTTTAGAACGAGTAGAGGAAGACCAGATCGGGGTTCAATTCCGAGGTGGGCAGATTGAGGATGTTGTAGGCCCAGGTGTTTACACAGCTGCAGGATTGTATGTAGATGTACAAACAATTTCTCGGAACGGTGTTCCGTTTTCAGTTGAAGATCCTGAGATCATTACCAAAGATAAGCAGCGGATCGGATTGGTTGTAAGTGGAGACGTGTTCCGGCCGACAGACTTTGACATTGTGCGCGACAAATGGGCCGAATATCGTAGCATTTATCAAAATGATGTACTGGCTCAAGAACGTGTAGCTCAGTTGGCTCGGCAGTCGATGAAAGTTTGCGTGGGTGACCGGACATTTGATGACAACATCATTGGTACAGCCCGAGACGCTCTACGGGCCTGTATTGACGAAGAAGTCAATAAGTTAGCTGAAGAATTTGGATTGCAAATTCGCAACCTAGTTGTGCCAGAAGTGATTTTGTCACCTGAAGTTCAAACCGCTTTGGATGCGATTGTTCAAAGTCGTTTAGCGACTGAAAAAGCAGCGCAAGACGAATTGCGTCAACGTGCAGAGGCATTGTCTGAACAGGCACGTCAAGAAGGTGAGATCAAGGTTGAGCAGTCTCGTATTCAAGAGCAAGCTCGCCAGCAAACCCAGTTGGCCGTACTTGAGCAAGAACGGCTACAGGCTCAGCTTGCAATTATTGAAGCTGAACGAGCCAATGACTTGGCCGTGTTAGAGTCAGATCGTCAGAAAATTGAGGCTGAAAAGACCAATGAACTTTTAGCGGCAGAGAAGCAGATTGAGATTAATGCGGCCGCGGCCGAGGCGGCTGTACAGCGTGCTCGAAGCACCTTGGCCGTTGATACCGCTCTAGCCGAGCTGTATGGGGCAAACCCAGAACTGCTCCAGCTACGTATTATCGAGGCGAATGCGAGTGCGCTTAACCCAACGGACAAAGTGATCTTTTCGCCAGAAGGTGTAGCCCCGACGATTGTGTTGCCTGGACCTGGGATTGTTCCAACTGTAGACACTTCGCCTGAACCAGCACCAGCATCTACGACAACGGATGATAATAACTAACAGTTAGTTGTTTGGTTTAGATTTTGCAGGGTTGAGTTAGTTTTCTAGCTCAACCCTTTTT
>JAHDGV010000243.1:3560-8040 GCA_020631655.1 Chloroflexota bacterium
ACTCGCTCAAGGGCGTATTTAATTACTGCGTTTCTGGCACCAACTGCACCGCCTAGATAGGTGGCGGCCATGTAAAGACCAAACCAGTTGTTAGGGACCGGTTTGTTGTCCGGCCGAATGGCCAGGTTTTCAGCAGGCACTTCAACATTTTCTAGATATAAATCATTGCTATCACTGGCCCGCAGGCTCAACGCATCCCCCCAAGTGTGTTCCCAGCGCACACCGGGTGATGGATTGGGGACGAGCAGATTGATGACTCCATCCGTTGAATCGAGCTTGAGAATAATGTGTGTTAGGTGTTTGCCGCCGGTGATCCAGTTTTTGTGACCATTGATGACGTAGCTCTGACCGTCGGCCGATTTTTCTGCAAAAGTCTGAAACGCACCACCGCGTGATGGACTGCCCAATTTCGGTTCACTGGCCGCATTGTTTATCAACGCACCGTCAGTCACGGCCGCTTGGGTAATTGTTTCGTAGATGTGGTCGGGCCAAGATCGCACGTCAGATTCGTGGCCCAGTATCTGACTCGTCATCGAGGCTACGAGACCGGTTGACGTACTCCCGCTCGATAAGATCAGGTGAGACTCGATGCAAGTGCGCATCGACAAACCGTATCCACCCATGCTGGTGGGAACGTTAAACTTGGTATATCCCGACGATCGCAGATCGGCCGCGTCTTCGGCCGGAAACTTACCGTTTGCGTCAGCCTCGGCCGCGCGGCTACCTATTTTTTGCGCCAAATCGTTGGCGATTCCTATCGCTTCATCATGTGACAATGTGCTCATATCGGTATTATCCGCAAACCGACTAAGAGATCGAATAGATTTTACATTCTGTAGGGTTTTTTCTTGCAAGGAACCCTGAGCTTGTCGAAGGGTGGTCTTGCACCGGCAGAATTCGTATTCTATGAAAGATTGAATACTAGCGTTTGATGATTTGATTTGTTATCTTATGTCAATGCGAGAAGCGAAACTGCCACTCACCAAACGGCCGGTTCCCAAAGATCGGCCGCTGTGGGCTCACGAATCTGAATTTCTGTTTCGATCAGGCGAAAATAGCCTCAAAACCGAGCAGACATATCGATCAGGTTTGCGGCTGTTTGCCGATTGGCTTCAGCACTTTAAAAAAGATGGCTACTCTTTGGAAGACGAGTTTCCAATTACGGTTGGAGCTGTAACCAATGATCATCTGCTTCAGTATCGTCAATGGTTGTTGATGAATCGGTCAGCAAAAACGGCACAAACCTACGTTGCCGGAGTGATGGCATATCTCACTTTCCTTGAAGACCGTGACGAATTGCCAGAAGCCATCCAGTTAGGCAAGTTGCAACGGCAAATGCGCA
Organism: Chloroflexota bacterium; assembly: GCA_020631655.1. Lineage (GTDB taxonomy): Bacteria > Chloroflexota > Anaerolineae > Promineifilales > Promineifilaceae > WTJY01. The sequence goes on from JAHDGV010000243.1 coordinate 4,903, forward strand.
AGCGGCGGAGCGGAACCAATCATGCTGAAGTTGTGGTTGACTTAGACGAAGCTCGACAAGACATCCCTAAAATTGTGGCGTGGTATGACACCCAGCCGATCCCGGCCGAAAATGATCAGTACAACCGCCGCTTGTCCGCTCTGCGTGACCGAGCTTTGATCTACACCATTTACTCAACCGGAGCCCGCATTAGCGAAATTGTTTCGCTTAATCGGCCGCAGGGGCAGTCTGGTGCTCCCACATTTTTATTGGTCACCGGCAAGGGGAACAAAACCCGCACCGTTTTTATTCGGGATTATGCCCGGCCGCCGCTCGAGGCTTACCTGCGGGAGCGCAAAGACAGCAATCGGGCCATGTTCTTGTCCCATTCTAGAAACTCAAACAATGCACGGATTACGATCACGAGTGTTCATAACGTGGTCAAAAAAGCGGTAAAAGCCCTCAAGCTCCACTCAAAACTGTCAGCCCACGATTTTCGTCATTATCGGGCCACTCAGCTTTTGCGGGACGGGGTTCCACTCGAAGTGTTGCAGGAATATTTAGGCCACGCCGACATTGGCACAACCCGAAACATCTATGCACCGATCATTGGGGCGCAAATTATTGAGGAATGGCTTAATAATGTGGACACGGCCGATCCTGCTAAGTTAGAAAAGTAAACAATTGCGGTTGACAGAACCCAAAATACGGGTAATCTATTCGGCGTAGCACAACTTAAATTGGTGTTCGAGAGACGGCTCAAAGGACGTTTGAGTGGCCGAAGGTGCAAGAATTTAGATAGCCAATCTAAATTTGAAACTCTCAGGCAAAAGGATCGGATACCAATCATACTCCTGGAAAGAGCAACAGTATGCAGTTGCCACCGACGGGGCAAATGGCCAAGATTGCTTGGCTGGGGCTAAATAATTCAGCAAAAGCTAAATTGATTTAGACACAATCTCTCAGGTAAAAAGACAGGCATCAGGCACCAAGTTTTGGTGTCTTTTTTTGTTTTTATCTGAGAGAAATGTATGGAAGAAACCCTTAAAAGAACTCCGCTTTACGATTGGCACGTTGCTCAAGGTGCCCGCATGGTCCCTTTTGCTGGATACGAGATGCCTGTGATGTATGAAAGCCCAATTGAGGAGCATCATCTGACCCGCCGCTCGGCCGGACTGTTTGACATTGATCATATGGGGCAGGTTGAAATTACAGGTCCCGACGACACCGCATTTGTCAATAAACTTGTCTCTTGGGATGTGACCAAGATGGAAAAGTGGGACGCGCATTATGCGCTGATGTGCTACGAAAACGGCACAATTGTGGACGATGTATTTGTCTATCGACTGCCATCCAGCTGGTACATCGTGATCAATGCGGCCAACCGGGACAAAGATCTGGCGTGGATGCGGAAGCACTCGGCCGGATTTGATGTGACCATCAGTGATGAATCAGATGATACGGTGATGTTGGCGTTGCAGGGGCCGAAGGTTTTTGAGCTACTTGACACCATCAATGAAGATACGCTGGGGGATATGCCTCGCTTTTCAGCCGCGCGCACCACGTTGGGCGATGTGCCGGTTTTGGTCGGCCGGACCGGCTACACTGGGGAAGACGGCGTTGAGCTGTTTTACGATCTTGAATATGCGGTTCAGCTTTGGGATGCAATTTTAGCGGCCGGAAAGTCGGCCGGAATTGAGGTGGGGCCAGTCGGACTAGCCGCGCGTGATAGCCTACGTTTTGAGCCCTCGTTTCCGCTATACGGTCATGAAATTGACGATACCACCACACCGCTTGAATCCCGCTTGGGCTGGGCTTGCAGTTGGGACGCAGACTTCATCGGCCGGGACGCGATCTTGGCCCAAAAAGAGGCCGGAGTTCCCCGCAAAATTGTGGGATTTGAACTGCTTGATAAAGGGGTGCCACGCGAAGGGTATGAGGTTGCCAAAGACGGGGAAGTGGTTGGCAAAGTTGTTTCAGGTCTGTATGGACCAACCGTTGATAAATATGTTGGGCACGCCTTTGTGCCAAGCCACTTGGCTAAAAGTGGTACTGAAATTGAGATTTTAATCCGGAATAAACCAAAGAAGGCTGTCATTGTAAAACGGCCGTTCTACAAACCAAGTTATAGATAGCTATTGGCTGTTAGCTGTTAGCCGTTGGCTTTTTGGGCCATTAGCTAATAGCCAATAGCCAATAGCCAACAGCTAATATGATTGGAAATATCAAAAATAAAAACGCAAAGTTAAAAGCTTTATTTGACCATGCCGAAGACTTCTCTCGCCGACACATCGGCCCAAACGAATATGAAATTTCACACATGTTGGAAGTGCTCGATTTGCCCGATGTGGCAACTCTGATTGACCAGACCGTTCCGGCCAATATTCGTATGGATGGCCGGCTTGAACTGCCAAATCCCGCTAGCGAAAAAGAGGCCTTGGCCGAGTTGGCCGAACTGGCTGAGAAAAACAAAATCTTCCGTTCTTTGATCGGGATGGGGTACTACGGCACAGTCACTCCGGCCGTGATCCAGCGCTCGATTCTGGAAAATCCGGCATGGTACACCCAATACACCCCGTATCAGGCAGAGATTTCACAGGGGCGGTTGGAAGCGCTCCTCAACTTCCAAACGATGGTGGCTGACTTAACCGGTTTGGACATGGCAAATTCGTCGCTACTCGATGAAGCGACGGCTGCGGCCGAAGCGATGATGGTGGCCAAGCGAAGCTTGAAACGGAAGAACACCGCCAACACATTTTTTGTGGATGCAAATTGCCATCCACAAACGATTGCGGTCATCCAAACTCGTGCTGAACCATTGGGGATCAATATCGAAGTTGGTGATGCGACGTCTTATGAGCCAACGGCCGACACCTTCGGCGTGATTGTTCAATATCCTGGCAGTGATGGGGCGATTCACGACTACGGCGGCTTGGCAGACAAAGTACACGCACATAACGGATTTATGATCGCCGCCACAGATTTGTTGGCTCTAACCTTGCTCAAAGCACCGGGCGAATGGGGATGTGATTTAGCGATTGGGTCAACTCAGCGCTTTGGCGTGCCTTTAGGCTTTGGCGGCCCACATGCGGCCTTCATGGCGGTCACAGACAAAATTAAGCGGAACATTCCCGGCCGGATTATCGGCGTGTCGCAGGA